>JADLHW010000096.1 GCA_020848615.1 Thermoleophilia bacterium | reverse complement strand
TTCCTAAACCTGGTGTCGCAGGTTCGAATCCTGCCGGGGGTACTACCGCAGAACCGCTTCGGTAGGCGGTTCTCTTTCCGAGGCGCGGGCGCCGGAACCGCCCGGGTGGGAACATCGCTTCCGTGGCCGCCTCCTTCGAGCGCACCAGCGTTCCCGGCGTGTCCGGCGCGGCGGCGGCGAGTACGTGCAGGAGTCGCGCCCGCGGTTCGCCGAGTACGCCCGGGAGTGGTGGCCGGCTACCAGGGCCGCACCAGCCGCGGCATTCGCGTGCGCACCGTCGAGGAGTACCGCCGCGACCTGGAGCGGGAGGCCATCCCGTACCTTGGGCATCTGCGGCTCACCGAAATCCAGCCGCGGCACATCAAGGCGTTCGCCGCCGAGCTGTCCGGGCGGGGCCTGTCGATCGGCACGGTCCGCGATGCGATCACCCCGGTGCGGGCGCTCATGGCGACCGCGGTGGAGGAGGGGCTCATCCGCGCGAACCCATGCGCGGGCCAGGAGGGCCTGATGGCCCTCTCGGTGGGGGTCGGGCTCGGCGTGTTGGCCGAGCTGATGGAGGAGGAGGTGATCCAGGTCGTGGGCCCCAAGGGCCGCCACGATCCCGACCGATCCGCGGTTCGCCATGGCCATGGGGGCGGGGAGGTGACCCTGGGGGGCCGGCGGGTCCCGATCCAGCGTCCCCGGGTGCGTGCGGTGGATGGCTCGGGGAAGGTCGGTTTGGAGACCTACCAGCATTTCGCCGACCGTGACCCGCTGGCGCGGATCGTGTTGGAGCGGATGCTCACCGGGGTCTCCTGCCGTCGCTATGGGCGCACCCAGGAGGTGGTGGGCACCGGTGTGGAGGATGCCGCGCGGGGTACCAGCAAGTCCGCGATCTCCCGCACGTTCATCGAACGGACCCGCATCGCGCTTGCCGAGTTGATGGCCCGCCGACTGGAGGATGTGCGCTTGGCGGTGCTGATGCTCGATGGCATTGATCTGAATGACCGCACCCACATCGTCGCCTTGGGGATCACCACCGAAGGGGTCAAGATCCCGCTGGGGTTGTGGGAGGGCAGCACCGAGAACACGGTCGTGGCGACCGCCCTGCTGGCGGACCTGGTGGAGCACGGCCTGGACCCCACCCAGGGGATCCTGTTCGTCTTGGACTCAGGCGACGGCCCTCAGGAAGGCTCATCAGGTCGGTGTTCGGCCACAACGCGGTGGTGCAGCGGTGTATCCGCCACAAAGAACGCAACGTGTTGGGGCACCTGCCGGAGCGTGACCGGCCCGTGATCCGGCGGCGACTGCGGGCCGCGTGGGCGATGGGTGACCACACCAAGGCCCTGGACGCCCTGGGGGTCCTCGCCGGGGAGCTGGATCGCACCCACCCCGGCGCCGCGGCATCGCTGCGGGAAGGGATGGCCGAGACCCTCACCATCACCCGCCTCGGGATCACCGGCGCCCTGAAGCGCACGCAGGCCTCCACCAACCCGATCGAGTCGATGATCGAATGCGTCCGACGCACCGCCCGGAATGTGAAGCACTGGAGCTCAGGCGAGATGGCGATGCGCTGGACCGCCGCCGGGATGCTCGAGGCCCAGCAGCAGTTCCGCCGGATCATCGGCTACCACCAGCTCGCCAAGCTCGCCATCGCGATCGAGGCGGAGATCAGCTCCTGGACGCCGACCAAGGAGGCAACTACCCTCGTCCCTGCCCGAAGGTAACTCCACCTGGACCGCCGTCACCAAGTTCCACGACGAGCGGGACATCCTCTGGCGATCGAGTGCTGCATCCAGGGGTGGGGTCAACGCCTGTCCGGTTGCCCAAATGGCCCGGGAGCTCGGGGTGAACTGGCACACCGTCGTGGACGCCGTGGCGCAGATCGGGGGACCGCTGGTCGATGACCTCCGCCGAGTCGGGGATGCGGCAATGCTCGGCATCGACGAGGCCACCGGCTGTCGGACGACCCGCCGGCACCAGACCCGGTACGCCACCGGCCTGGTGGACCCAACTGGGCGCCCTGCATCTGGTGGTTCGGAGAAGGTGGAACTGCTCGTTCGCAGAGTCCAGATGCCCGGCTCATCGACGGACGCGTCGTACTAACCGGGGGTGGGAATGACGGGGCGGATTCCAGTTGACGTCGCAACACCAACGCTGTTGGAGGTCTTGCGATGCGGGAGCGGCGACGGACGCCGGCGGGCGGGGTTCAGGCGGAAAAGCAGCAGCGGTTTCTGCAGCTGATCGCAGGGGGTATCAGCAACGCGGAGGCGTGCCGGCTGGTTGGGGTCAACCGCAGGACGGGCACGCGGTGGCGGTATGGGCGTTTGGTGCGCAACTCCGCCGGGGAGCGTGTGCAGTATCCGCCGGTGAAGATCACCGAACCACGGCCGCGCAGCCCGCGGTACCTGTCAGAACAGGAACGGATCCGGATCGCTGACCTGCTGGCGGCCGGTGTCTCGATGCGGGGGATCGCCGAGCAGTTGGGGCGGGCGGCCTCGACGGTGAGTCGGGAGATCGCTCGTAACCGCGATGAGGATGGCGGGTATCGCCCGCACCATGCTGAGCATGCGGCCAGGCGTCGGGCCTGCAAGCCGCGCGGGCGGCGGGTGATGGTTGATGCGGTGCTGGCCTTGGTCGTCAGCGATCTGCTGGGCAAGCGATGGAGCCCAGAGCAGGTCGCGCATGAGCTGCGGGTGCGGTTCCCTGGGCAGCCCTCACGGTGGTTGTGCAAAGAGTCGATCTACCAGGCGATCTATGACCCGGCGGTCGATCTGACGCGCCCGGCGCGCCGTCGCCGTCGCCGGCGACGGCTGGGTGGGGTGCAACGGCGTGGACGGTTGACCGCGATGATGATGATCCACGAGCGCCCCACAGAGGTGGAGGATCGCGTGCAGCCCGGTCACTGGGAGGGCGATCTGATCATGGGCGCCGGGAACCGCTCGGCGATCGGAACCCTCATCGAGCGCACCACCCGCTTTTTGATCCTGCTCGCGTTCCCCGGGGCGATCGCGAGCGCCGATGCCGTCCGCCATGCGATCACAACAGCCCTCAAGGGACTGCCTGAGCCGCTGCGCAGGACCTTGACGTGGGATCAAGGCAAGGAGCTGGCACTGCACCAGCAGATCACCAGCGCGACCGGCGCCGCAGTGTTCTTCTGCGATGCTCACTCACCGTGGCAGCGGGGCAGCAACGAGAACATGAACGGGCTGCTGCGCGACTACTTCCCCAAGGGCACCGACCTGAGCCTCTACACCCCTCAAGGCCGTGGCCCGCGTCGCGATGGAGGTCAACGACCGGCCACGCAAGACCCTCGACTGGCAACGTCCGCAAGCACTGCTCGACGCCGCGATCGCGACCACCTGAACCTCACCCCGCAGCCCGCAGGCCCGCCGCCGCGTGGCGATCCAACTCGGCCCTCCGGGCCTTCGCCAGATCGCCACGCGGGACCTTGGTGGCCAATCGATGGCAACCCGGCCCGCGGTAGGCTCCAACCGTCCATCCGTTGCGACGTTCACTGGCTTTCCCACCGTCGCTCTGGGGCCAGTGCAAACCGTCGCTCTCACGGGGGAGCATCGATCCGGTGCCCGGCGAGACTTTGGGCCGCCGGTGTCACATTTCGCTGGCTGCCGGGGATGAGGGGCTGATGCCGCGAAGTCCGGAGACGCGATTCGATGATCTGTACCTGCGCCACCAGCGGATGGTGCTCGCCTACGCCTGCCGGCGCGTCGGCTCAGCCGACGCCGACGATGTCGTGGCGGAGACCTTCATGGCGGCCTGGAGGAACCTCGATCGGCTGCCCTTGGATCCGGAGGCATGGCTGCTGACGACGGCTCGTCACATCGTCCTTCGACACCACCGGTCGAAGGTGCGATTGCAGGGACTTCGCCTACGTCTTCGCCATGAGCCGCCCCCGGCACCGGTCGAGGCAGACGCGGGCCCCGCTGACCTCATTGAAGCCCTGTGCCTCCTCTCGGAGAAGGACCGCGAGGTCCTGATGCTGGTCTGTTGGGAGGGGCGAAGCCTCATCGAGGTCGGCCAGATCTTGGGAACGAGCCACAGTGCCGCCCGTCAGCGATTCCAGCGGGCACGGGCACGTCTCGCGCGCATCCTGGGGGACGCGCCCTCCACGCATATGCAGGAGGAGCACGCATGACCGACAACGATGAGCTGCTCGGACGATTTCGCTCGGCCAACCCGGTGAGCGAAGACCGCCTTCCGGCACCTCGGCTCGAGGATGCACAGCGCCTCAGGCGACGGGCGCATCAGCGGCCCGGAACGCGGAGGCGCCTTCGCCTTCTCGCCGCCGTTCCCACCCTCGCTGGCGCCGCGGCAATCACGGCGCTGCTGGTCTTGGCCCTCCCTCGCGGAGATGATGTGCCCCAGGGCAGTCCCCTCGGAACGTCCTCGGCACCGACCGATGATGGCCTCGGGTCGACACCGCCAGCGGACACGGCCAGCGCTCCTGTCGAGAGCACCCCTGCCGATGTCGCCAAGCCGACCGACACGACCACGACGGAATCGCTCGGGCCAAACGTCGTTCCACCAAGCCCGGACGAGCCGTTGCCGTCCAAACCGAACCCTCTCGCGGAGTCCTACGCAGTCTTTCGGCGTCCTGGAACCGCTGAGGACGCGCAACTCCCCGCACGCGCGCTCGCTGTCTTGCAGGACGTCGACCGGTCTGCGGTCCGTCGCGTGAGGACAACCGACGCAACGTACTTCCTCGTTCCGTCAGCCAAGGAGGTCTGTGTCTTTGGCGATCCCGGCGGGTTTGTGTGCGCAGCCGCGACCGCCGCGCCATCAGGACCTGTCGTGCTCAACGCCCTCTGCGTACCCGGACAGCCCGGCAAGATCCGCATGGGTGGCCTTGTCACGGACCGCGTGTCGGCCGTCGAGATCATCTTCGAAGGCGGAAACTCACTGACGCTTCCCGTCCAGGACAATATGTTCAGTGTCCTGCTCCCCGTACTGCCGCTACCGCTGGAGATGGTCATCAAGTCGGAGGACGGCGCGAGTTCCCGCTTCAACGCAGGAGTCCCAGCCGACGCCGCAACGGTGAAGTGCTAGCCGGCGCCGATTCTCCGAAAGCAACATGTTGGAGCGACAGCCCGTCGCTCGTTGAAGCGTTCGTGGCCTGTGCGGCGGGCTCGGGAACTGATGCCGGACGCCTGAGCACGAACCGGGTCAGCGCGCTCCTGCGGCAGGCACAGGAGGACGGGATACTCGCTCTTGCGCCGGGCGTCAGCGCGAGAGGCCGCGGTGCGGCCTACGTCCTCGCAGACGCGACTCGAGAGGCCTCCGAGCACTAGGCGCTCGTCGGTGGACGTGACAGCTCGACGTCCCTCACGGGACAATGCGCCAATGGCTCCGTCCCTCTCCCTTGCTGACCTGCGCGACCGCCGCGAAGAACTGCTGGCCACCGCCGCACGACGAGGCGCGTCGAACGTCGCGATCCTCGGCGCCGCTTCTCGGGTGACCTCACTGAGGATGGAGCCGTGAAGGTTCTCGTGGACCTGGCCCCGGGACGCAGCCTGCTGGACCTCGGTGGCCTCCTGATGGACCCGCGGGCGGCGCTCGACTGTGAGGTGCACGTCTTCACCCGCTCGGGGCTTCGGCCGTCGATCCGTGAGCGCGTCCTTCCCGAGGCGCGGCCGCTATGAGCCCCGAGGATCAGACTCCCGATACGAAGTTCGCGCGCGACTACCTCGCAGAACGGATGCGGGACCCAGAGTTCCGAACCGAGTTCGAGGCTGCGGCCGTTGAGCTTGCGAGGCGAACCGAAACCAACTCCGAGCCTCGTTCATGCGACTGCGAGTCCCCCTGAGATCGCCTTCGGCTGTTCTGCCTCCTGGAGAACGGCGACGACGCGCACCTGGCGTCCTGCGGATTCGCAGGACCGCGGATCGTCCTCATCGACGGGGGCGTGAAGGCCAACGCCACGCTCTTCAAGGACGCCTACTACCGCCAGGTGCGAAGCAAGGGTGACGCCCACAAGGCGAGCAAACCCCGACCGATCGCCTGACCCGCTCGCGCCCGGCGGAAAGTGTGCGCGCGGCGAAAAGAAACGACACCGCACACTTTCCCTCCGGGGGGTGGGAACAAAGTGGGAACATGACCAGCCGAGACGTACCGAGACCACACGAGATGGTCACCGGCGAAAACCCGCTTGATACCGCGGTTCCCCGAGACCACCCGAGACGTACCGAGATGCCGGAGGGCTGTTCCTAAACCTGGTGTCGCAGGTTCGAATCCTGCCGGGGGTGCTTCGAACGTCGATCGTCAGGTCGTCGTTGCCGGGCGTAGGGTGAACGCCTCCTCGTCAGAGCGCGAGGTGGAGGCGCAGTGCGTCGTCGAGGCGTTCGACGAGATCCGGCGAGAGCCGTCCGATGGCCGGGCCGATGCGCTCAACGGCCACGGAGCGCACCTGTTCCGCCTGCGCCTTGGAGTCGCGAGCCAACCCGGTGTCCTCCTTTCCGAGGAGCACTTGGAACGGATGGACGCGTTCGACGGCGGAGGTCACCGGGACGACGGTAACGACACCTCTGCCCAGGGCGGCCGCGGTGGCGTTGGCGCCGTCGTTCGAGACGAGGACCGCCGGGCGGCGCTTGTTCGCCTCCGCTCCCCGGGCGGGTTCGAGATCGACGAGTCGGATCTCGCCCCGTTCCATCAGGGCCTGGTGAGACCGTCAGCCACGGTGGTCTCCCAGAGTCCGCCGTCCTCGGCCTCCCACGTCGCCCATGCCTCGGCATAGGCCGGCCCGAGTTGGGACGCTCGGAGGAGACGGACGGCCCGCTGCATCGCCGCCGACCGCGACGCCATCCCGTGACGAGAGGCGTAGTCGTCGAGGAAGTCGATGTCGTCGCTGGGGAGACTGACGCTGACTTTCATCCCGACGATGCTACCAGCATCCCACCCACGGTAGCAACGGCGAACATCAGGGCGCGCCTTCACCGAGCGAGCGGTTCAACTTCAACCTGAACCGGGCCCTTCGGAGTGGCTCCAAAGGGCGACGGGGCGCCTTCGCCAGAGTGAATCGGAGCCACTCGAGAGTGGTGCTGTCACACTCGCCGGTGTGCCGGGAACTGCGGGTCAGTGACCGCCAATCCTGACGAGACCTTCGAGGCGCTTCACCGCGACCACCACCGGGCGGTGCTGGCCTATGCGCGTCGCCGTGTTCCCGCGGGGGAGGCTGATGATGTGGTGGCCGAGACCTTCACCACCGCCTGGCGGAACCTGCAGCGCGTCCCCACGGAGCCCCTTCCCTGGCTTCTGGGCGTCGCGCGGAACGTGATCCTCCATCAGCGACGGGCGCACGCGCGTCGGGACGCCCTGGCCCAGCGGTTGGGTGAGGAGGCATCGCGCATCTCCCCGAACACTGAGCCCGTCGACCACGACGTGCTGCGGGCGCTGGCGGGGCTGGCGGAACCCGATCGGGAGATCCTGATGCTCGTGTGCTGGGACGGGCGGTCGGTGAAGGAAGCGGCCCGGATCATGGGCACGACCCATACGGCCGCGAGGGCCCGTCTGCACCGGGCTCGCCGTCGCCTGGCCGACGCGATGGCTCGACCCGTCGGCAGCGCACCGGCAAAGGAGCGGGTGTGAGCACGATTGACCAGGCCTGGCGCCGTCTGGAGGCGGCGAACCCGATCGACCCCGAGCGACTCCCCGAGCCGAACGCGGCCAGCCTCGATGGGTACAAGTCGGCGCCCCTGACCACGGGAGCACGACCCCGCCGAGCGCGTACGGGGCTGCGGCCGGCCGTCGGTGTCGGCGCGATGATCCTGGCGATCGGGGGCGTGCTCGTGTTCTCGCTCCCGAGGGGGAGCGACGCACCCCCCGGCGTTCCACCCACGACCGTCACGCCGTCGATCTTCCCGACGGTGTCGGCGTTGAGCGCCCCAGCAGCGGCCCGCGACCGCCTCGACGCGGGCGGTGGCATCCCCGCCGGTGTTGATGCGGCCTCCGCCCGCCGTGCGGCCTTCACGAGCAGCTTCGGCTTCTTCATCAGCCGAGGCGCGCCGGGCGACTCCTACTGCGTCATGTCTGCGCTGCCAGGCGGTCCGCTCCGCGTCGCTCCCGCAGCGGGGAGCCGGGCGGTCAACACCTCGTGCGCCCCCGCCGACTCCTTGGGGAACCAGGGCGTCCTCGCAGCCGCCCGGGCGGTGGGGGCCACCCGCCACATCGGCGGCCTGGTCCCGGATGGCATCGCCTCGGTCCGCATCGGTTCCCAGACGGTCCAGGTCGAGGACAACGCGTTCGCGATCGTCTGGTCCGGTGGCGCCGTTCCGACCGAGATCACGCTCGTCGGCGCCGGTGCGCCGCTCGTCGGCCGTGAGCACCCACCGAAGCCGATGTCCCGCGGCACGGTCGACGGCCTTCCCTCGGTCACCGTGCCGTTCGCTCCGAGCCTGACGATCCCCGGCAACGACACCTCGGGGGCGGGCGGCCCGACAGCGCTCCGCGGTCATCGCATCGGTCCGGTCGCCGTCATCCCGTCCGGCGTCCGGCTCACTCGGTCACGGACTGGCCTTCCGCTCTCCAACGACCTCGCGTTCCGGGTCCACGTGCTCAACGGTGGCGACTTCGTCGAGGCCGGCATCGTCGTGACGGTCGCGCTGACCTATCCGAACGGCCCGACCCTCAACCAGCGGCGAACCATCACCCGGACTCGCCCGGGTGTGCCGGTCGCCGTGACCATCCCCGCGCCCATCCCCGCACGGCGCTGGTTCGGGAAGGCCGGCGCGGTGCGGATCACCATCGCGCCGGTGCGGGGTGAACAGAACGTCGCCAACAACGCCGCGACCTTCCCGGTGGTTCTTCTGGCCGGCTGAGCATCCTTCTCGTGGGCTCAATGCAACGTCCCGGAGGCACGCTGGACCCGTTCCCACCCGGGGCGTCCGGATCGCGTCTCGCCGTGACCGACCCTCGTCGGGTAGCGTGGAATCGGACGAAGACCAGTTCCGGCCGGGGCGTGCAATGGGCGGCATGGGGCATCCGGACACCGTCGAGCTGCAGATCCGCGTTCGCGATCTCGAGCGTTCGCGCGCGGTCTACCGCCGGTTGGGTTTGGTCGAACTCGCCACCGGGCGCGCGAACGTCGGTCGGTTCCGGTGCGGCGATGTCGTTCTGATGCTCACGGACCGGGGTTCAGGCGGCGCCGAGGCGCATCGGGGTGCTCCGGCGGGCAGGGGTCTGGGCGGCGGTCCTCTGCTCACCGTCGTCGTCCGTGACATCGACGAGGTCCTCGCGTACTGGCTGGAGGAGGGGATGCTGGTCGTCTCAGGCCCGCATGGGGCCGCCGCCGGACGGGTGTTCCACGGCCTCGATCACGACGGGCACGAGATCCGGATCGAGGCGGCGCCCACCGCGAGCGCCTGAGCCCTGAGGTCAGAAGCCGTTTCCGCCGGATGGTGGGGCATCGGCGTCGGGCAGGGCGATCTCGATGTCCGCGGTGTAGATCAGGATCAGATCCGAGACGACGATCGAACCGGGGGGATCCGCCGGGACGAAGACGCGCAGCTCGTTGTCCTCGGAATCGACGACGCCGCTCTCGATGACCGCGTTGAAGGTCCGGCTCACCGCCTCGCTCAGCGTCTGGTCGACCACGTTGGTGCCGTTGACGCTGATCTTCAGTCGCACCGGGCCCTCGCCCCCGGGCTTGACCCGGTAGGAGAGGAACGGTCGCGTCGGCGGGCCGGGAGAACTCACACGCCCCGGCGCGTCGAAATCGTCGGTGAAGTCACGGTCGCCGTTCTCCCTGGGCAGCCGAGTCGCGTCCGTGCGGATCACCCGGTACCTGCTCATGCCTCGCACGAAGATGACGTCGCCCATGTACCCATCATCGTGTCCCAGCGGCTGCCGACGCAACGCGCCGCCGGCGAGCGATGATTCCCACCTGTCGGCGCGTCGAAGCGGAACCGACGCACTCAGGCCCCCCAACCGAGAGCGCCCCGGGCTCGGGCATGAGCACCGCCCGCGGCGGCCCGGGAGCCGGAGGGCCGGGTTCACGACGCCGTCACACGGGTGGCGGCGCCTCGGAGTCCAGGGGACCGCGCCGGCCAGGCCTCCTGACCAGGACGACGAGCCCGATGACCACGAGCAGCACGCCCGGGATCAGCGCGGCGACACCGATCATCGCGAGGTGCGTGCTCGAGTCGTCGGAATCCCCGGCGAACGCGAACACCAGGGGGAACGTCGCCCATGCCGCCAGCGGCAGGCCGGTCACGACGAGGGCGAGTCCCAGGGCGATCCGCCTCCCGTCTCCTCCGGCCATGCCGTCCCCATTCGGTTCGCCCACCGCGGAGCACGGCCTCCGTCCGAGTCACCGTCCCGTCCGAAGGGTCTCAGGGCGCGGACCGAACCGCTGGGCACGGGCCGTGCTGCCCCCGGACACCGCGTGGGCGGCCTCACCCGGGCCGACCAGACTCACGGTCATCACGACGGCGGCCGGCCGGCGGGTCGCCGGCGCCGAGACCTGGACCGCCTTCACCCCCGACCGGATCCGGCCGCTCACCCCCTGACCGGTGACGACCCCTGCGGTGCGGTCGCCGCGCGACCGTCCCACGACCCGCCGTCACCGCCTGAGCCGCAACCGCTCGGGAGGTTGTTGACGGGTTGACTCGGTGAGGACCCCCCGAGGCGCTGTGGAGGTGTCTCAGCCTTCCCAGCCCCAGCCGGTTGCTCGTGCTGCCGGCGCTGCTGATCGCCGCGAGGCCCGCGGCGGCGGCGTCCACCGAGGTGGGTCGCCCACTGGGGCACGGCGGACCCGGACAGTCGGTGCCGGCCGCCGCGTCCGAACGGATCCCGCTCGCGCGGGCCCGCTCGAACGCGACGCCCGACCGCGCCGTCTAGTTCAGGACGCCCTGGGCGGCGAGGAACGCCCGCGCCGAACCCGTGTCCAGACGGGGTCCCATCACGTTGTTGCTGTTGTTCCCGCCGGAGAAGACCGCGGCGATGCGCTCGTTCACGAAGAACGGGGACCCGGAGTCACCGGAGGACGGCAGGCCGTACCCGTTGGCGTTGTTCGGGTTCGCGTTGCCCCACAGCAGCGCCGAGGAGAGCTTCTTCACGGGGAACACCGAGCGGTTCCGGAAGCCGTCCATGAAGTACGAGCCACCCTGGCCGGGCGGGCCCACGCGGTTGTCGCCGTAGCCCACCTGGAGGATGTCCCGCTTGGGGCCGTTCGCCAGCGGGGCGAGCTCACCGGCCGACACGATCGTCGCGGTGGCGAGGCCCACGGGGGCCGCCAGCCGGAGCAGGCCCACGTCGTCGGCGCTCTCCTGGTTGAACTCCGCCTGGCTCGCGTGGCGGTAGTTGATCGAGTTGTCGAAGGCGGGGGACGGCACCGGGGTGCCCGCGACGCCGTCGAGCGGCTTGAGCGGGAACAGGGTCTCGTCGAGCGCGACCGTGGTGCTGAAGGTGATCACGTACTTCAGGCCCACGTACGGGCCGTTGTTCTCCTGCACGCAGTGCGCCGCGGTGAGGACGACGTCGGGCTTCACGAGCGTGCCGGTGCAGACCAGCACGGGGTAGTCCACGCGGTTGAGCTCGGGGTTCGTGTCCAGGCCGACGATCATGCCCACGTTGGGGTGGGCGTCGCCGTCCGGGACGCCGCCGATCACGCCGACGGCGGGTGCCGCGGACAGTGCGGCGACGGCGAGCGCCACCGCGCCCACCGCACGGGAGAGAACACGCAAGGGGAGGCCTCCGGGTTCGGGAATCGGACGCAACGTACCGATTCGTACGTCGACTCGCGCATCCTCGGAGTCGCTACCGGTCCTCCGGCGCCTCCAGCAGGCCGAACTCGGCGCCCGGGGCGAGGGCCCCGGCGCGGCGGTACGTCTCCAGCTTCGTGCGGGAATCGGCGATGTCGAGGTTGCGCATGGTGAGCTGCCCGATGCGATCCATGGGCCCGAACGCCGCGTCCTCGGTGCGCTCCATCGACAGCTTCTCCGGGTGGTAGGAGAAGCTCGGCCCCTCGGTGTTGACGATGGTGTAGTCGTCGCCGCGGCGCAGCCGGAGGGTGACCTCGCCGGTCACCGCGGACCCCACCCACTTCTGCAGCGGGTCGCGGAGCATCACGGCCTGGGGGTCGAACCACCGGCCCTCGTACATGAGCCGGCCCAGGCGGCGGCCCATGGTGCGGTAGTTGTCGAGGGTCCCCTCGTTGTGGATGGCGCTCGCCAGCCGCTCGTACGCGATGTGCAGCAGCGCCATGCCGGGGCCCTCGTAGATGCCGCGGCTCTTGGCCTCGATGATGCGGTTCTCGATCTGGTCGCTCATCCCCAGCCCGTGCCGGCCGCCGATGAGGTTGGCCTCCAGCACCAGGTCGACCTGGGAGGCGAACTCCCGGCCGTTGACCGCCACCGGCCAGCCCTCCTGGAACCGCACCGACACCTCCTCCGGCGCGATCTCCACGGAGGCGTCCCAGTGCTTGACGCCCATGATCGGCTCGATGAGGTCCATCCCGTGGTCCAGGTGCTCCAGCAGCTTGGCCTCGTGGGTGGCGCCCCAGATGTTCGCGTCGGTGGAGTACGCCTTCTCCGCGGAGTCCCGGTAGGGGAGGTCCCGCTCCGCCAGCCAGGCGCTCATCTCCCTCCGGCCGCCCAGCTGCTCCACGAACGCGGCGTCCAGCCACGGCTTGTAGATCCGCAGGGACGGGTTCACCAGCAGGCCGTAGCGGTAGAACCGCTCGATGTCGTTGCCCTTGTAGGTGGAGCCGTCACCCCAGATCGACACGCCGTCCTCGCGCATGGCCTGCACCAGCAGCGTGCCCGTCACCGCCCGCCCCAGGGGGGTGGTGTTGAAGTACGTCGTGCCGGCCGTGGAGATGTGGAAGGCCCCGCACATGAGCGCCACCAGGCCCTCGCGCACCAGCAGCTCGCGGCAGTCGATGAGGCGCGCCCCCTCCGCCCCGTACGCCCGGGCGCGGCCCGGGACGGAGTCCAGGTCCGGCTCGTCGTACTGGCCGAGGTCCGCGGTGTAGGCATACGGGATGGCCCCCGCCTCGCGCATCCAGGCCACGGCGGCCGAGGTGTCGAGGCCGCCGGAGAACGCGATGCCCACGCGCTCGCCGACGGGAAGGCTCGTCAGGACATGAGACACGCGCCGGAGCCTAGCGAGCCACCCGCCCGCCCGGGCACCGGCCTGCGGAGGGCGCGCGGCCCCATCCCCTGCCGAGGCGCCGAGGACCCGCCGCGGCGGCCGACGCGCCGGTTTACGACCCCCGGGAGCGGGTATCGCGGCGCACCCGGCCGCTCCGGGGCCGGCGAGCACGGAGGCGATCGCCATGGAAGCCGACCACCATCTGCGTGAAACCCTGCGGCACCTGCGCCTCGCGGAGGAGCTCCTGCAGCGGGCCGTGTCACCGCCACGCCGGGCGGCGGGCGGCCGGCGGACGCGCCCCGACCAGCGGCTGGGCGATGTGCTGGATCACGTCAGCGAGGCCGCCGACGACCTGGAGGGGATCCTCACCAGCCGCCTCGCGTTCACCCACCCCGAGGCGTTCATCACCTGAGGTCGCCCTCCCCGGGCGGGACGGCGAAGCTGCGCCCATGTCCGTCGTCCCGCCGGCCCGGCACCTGCTGCGCGCGAAGGACCTCATCGACGCGCGGTACGCCGACCCGCTCCAGGTCACCGAGATCGCCCGCGTCGCGCGGCTGTCGCCGGCGCACTTCTCTCGCGAGTTCCGGGCGGCGTTCGGCGCCGCCCGCCGTCCAGCACGTTTGGAGAAGCCGGGAGGCGTCGCCGCATGCGAGCGTCCGGGGTGTCCACGACAGCGGCACCGGAGGGATGACGATGAGCACGATGCGGTTCACCGGCGTGAACGTCTGGGTCCACGACCAGGACGAGGCCCTCGCCTTCTATACACAGAGGCTCGGCATGGAGGTCCGGGAGGACGTCACCGTCCCCGAGCTCGGCAACTTCCGGTGGCTCACCGTGGGCCCGCCCCTGCAGCCCGACGTGGCGTTCGTGCTGATGGAGCCGTCCGCGCCCGGGTTGGACCCCGAGACCCGGGGCAAGCTCGAGGAGATCATGGCGAAGGGCTTCGCGGGCGGGCTGTTCTTCGAGACCGACGACTGCCGGGCCCAGTACGAGGCGCTGCGCGCCAGGGGCGTGGAGTTCCAGGAGGAGCCCACCCAGCGCCCCTACGGCGTGGACCGCGGCTTCCGGGACCCCTCGGGCAACAGCCTCCGGCTCGTGCAGCGCGCCTGAGGGAACACCCGCCGGCCGGAGGCGGCGGGGGCCCGGTGCGCGGGTCCCCGCGTCAGCCCTCGGCGGGCGACACCGGCCGGCGCGGCCGCTCGTCCACCACCAGGCGCAGCACGTCGTCGCAGGCGTAGTGGCCGCTCACGTCCATGTCGTACTTGCCGCGGACCACCTCGTCGAGGTCCAGGTCCGCGATCAGGACCTCCTCCCGGTCGAACACCGGCCCGGCGAGCACGTTCCCGAGGGGGTCGACGATGCAGCTGCCGCCGCGGAGCACGACGGCGTCCGGGTCGTCCCCGGCGGTGGTCGGGAAGTCCGGCGGGTAGTCCGACCGCCGCGTGAACTGGTTCGCGGAGACCACGAAGCAGCGGCCCTCCAGGGCGATGTGCCGCATGGAGGCGGTCCAGCCGTCCCGGCCGTCCACCGTGGGCGCGCAGTAGATCTCCACGCCCTTCGCGTACATCGCCGCGCGCAGGAGCGGAACGTAGTTCTCCCAGCAGATCACCGCTCCGATCCTCCCGAAGCCCGTGTCGACCACGGTGAGCGTCGACCCGTCGCCGCGGCCCCAGATGAGGCGCTCGGCGGCGGTGGGCATGAGCTTGCGGTGCTTGCCGAGGTACGCCCCGTCGGGGCCGATGAAGATCACGGTGCAGTAGAGGGTCCAGCCGTCGCGCTCCACCACCCCGGCCACCAGCGTCACCGCGTGCTCGCGTGCCATGGCGCACAGCTCGGCGAGCTCCGGGCCGGGCAGGTCGACGGCCGCGGCGTGGTAGCGGCGGAACCACTCCCGCCCGGCGGGCTCGCGGTCGCCCACCACCGTGCCGAACGTGGTGCCCTTGGGGTAGCCGCCCACGAAGGCCTCCGGCACCACCACCAGGCGGGCGCCGTCCCCGGCGCCGCGGGCGACCAGCGGCCGCAGCCGCTCCAGGGTGGCGGGCGTGTCGAAGCAGACGCTGCCGGACTGGACGACGGCGGCGCGGACGGTGCGGGGCGCGGTCATGCGGCGCAGGGTATCCCGGAGGAGCCACGCGTGACCCGCTCCCGTACATTGCCCGCCGATGGCGGACCTGGGCATCCTCGACCTCATGGCGCTCGGCGCCGCGGCGCTCGCGGGGGGCGGGGTGAACGCCCTCGCCGGCGGCGGCACCCTCATCACGTTCCCCGCGCTCACGGCCGTCGGGATCCCGGCGCTGTCGGCGAACATCACGAACACGGTCGCGCTGACGCCCGGCTACATCGGCGGCACCATCGCCCAGCGGGCCGACCTGGAGCACCAGCGCACCCGCGCCCTGGTGGTGGCCGTGCCCGCGATCGTGGGCGGCCTCATCGGCGCCGCGTTGCTGCTGGTGGCCGGCGAGCGGCTGTTCCGGGACCTGGTGCCGTGGCTCATCCTGCTCGCCGCGGTCCTCATCGGCGGCGACCGGTGGCTCAAGCGGTGGGTCACCGCCCGGCTCACCGCGGACGGCACGTCCCACCGGGTCCATCTGGGCGGCGCGGCCCTGGCCGCCCTCGCCGGGTCGGTGTACGGCGGGTTCTTCGGCGCCGGCCTCGGGATCATCCTGCTCGCGCTGTACTCGCTGGTGCTGCCCGAGACCCTCGTGCGCATCAACGCGCTGAAGCAGCTCACCTCCTTCCTGGCCAACAGCACCGCGGCGCTGTTCCTGGTGTTCTCCGGGAAGGTGGTGTGGGAGGCCGTCGCGGTGATGGCCGTGTGCGCGCTCGCGGGCGGGGTGCTCGCCGGCCGGTTCGTGCGGCGGGCGAACCCCGACGTGCTGCGCGCCGTCGTGGTGGTCATCGCCGTGATCGTCGCCATCGTCTACTTCGTGCGCTGACGCGCGGGGCCGGGCCCACCCGGTGGGACCGGCGGGCCGCACCCGGACGACCCCTGAGACGCGCCGCGGTTCGGAACGCCGAAACCCGGACATCAGGTGGGTTCCGGCACCGGACGGGGGGCCCCGGCCTCGACCGGCGGACTGGACCTCCGGCAGAAGCCGTCCGGGACGGCGCCCGCGTACCGTCGGTCCAGACGCGATGAGCACACATCGTGAGGGAGAGGACATGACCGGCCTTCAGGCGAGACTGGTGCGCTTCGGCGACCTGACAGACGACGACCTCCGCCGCTGGCGCGACCTGGCGGCGTGCGCGGCGGAGCCGAACGTCTTCTTCGAGCCCGAGGTCCTCATGCCCGCGGTTCGGCACCTCGCGTCGCCCGGCGCCGTCCGTCTGGCGGTCGTGACCGCCGCGGACGGCCGCTGGGTCGCCTGCGCCCCCGTGAAGCGGGAGATCGCCTGGGGCCGCCTGCGGCTCCCGGTGCTCGCCGTGTGGACCCATGACTTCAGCGGACTCGAGGTCCCGCTGGTGGACGCCGCCGAGCTGGGACCCGCCGTGCGGGCCCTGCTGCGGCTGTTGCGGCGACCCCGCCACGGCCTGTTCGCGGCCTTCACCCAGATCCCCGGCGACGGCCCCTTCCGGCTGGCCCTGGAGGAGTTCTCGCGCGGCGGGGTGGAGGTCGCCCGGTATGAACGCGCCGCGTTGCGGCGCCGGCCCACCTTCACCTACCTGGACGCGATGCGCGGCAAGCGCCGCCAGGAGCTCGCGCGGATGCGCCGGCGCCTGGAGGAGCACCACGACGCGGTCGCCGCCGTCGACATGACCACCCGGCCCGAGGCGATCGACATGTTCCTGGCCCTGGAGGCGTCCGGCTGGAAGGGCCGCGAGGGCACCGCCCTGGCCGCCGACGACGCCAGCGCCGCGTTCTTCCGGGACGCGTGCACCGCCCTGCGCGACGCCGGCCGCCTGCAGGTGATCGCCCTGGTCGCCGACGGCCGGCCGGTCGCGATGAAATGCAACGGCATCGCCGGGAACCGGGTGTTCGGCTTCAAGCAGGCGTTCGACGAGTCGCTGGGCGCGTATTCGCCGGGCCGCCTGCTGGACGTCGACCTGATGCACGACTTCCACGCGCGCCCGGGTGCCGAGGTGCTCGACACGATCGGCTCGGCCCACAACGAGACGCTCAACGCCATGTGGCCCGACCGCCTGGTGATGACGACGGTGCTGGTCCCCGCACGCGGCCCGCTGGGCCGCGCCGCCGGGACCGTCCTGCGCCGCCTCGCCGGTTCGCCGCCGGCACCGCACCACGACACGGTTCCCGCGTCCGACGTGCCGCTCGCCGCCGGGGCAGCGGCGGGACGCTGACGGGATCCCCCCGCCCCGCCCCGACGGGCGCGGGCGGGGGGACGTGCCCGGCGGTACCCTCGCCCACATGGGCGCGGACGAGCCGGGGACGGCGGTGCGGTGGAGCTGGCTGGCGCTGGCGTACGTGTCGCTGGCGATCGGCCTGGCCGGGGTCGTCCTGCCCGTCCTCCCCACCACCCCGTTCATCCTGGTCGCCGCCTTCGCGGCGGACCGGGGCTCCCCGCGCCTGCACGCGTGGCTCATGGACCACCGCGTCTTCGGGCCGGTGATCCGCGACTGGCGTGAATCCCGCGCGGTGCGGCGCCGCGCGAAGGTGCTGGCCACGGTGATGATGCTCCTGGCCGCGGTGATCATGGCGTTCATCGCGGCGCCGGTGCTCGCCGCCGTCGCGACGCTGGTGATGGCCGCGGTGGGGACATGGCTGTGGACGCGGCCGGAGCCCACCCGGACGTGACCGTGCTCACCGCGGGCGCGGCGCTGCCGCTCACCGGCCGGTATGCGCCGATGGCCCGGGACGCCGCCGCCGGCCTGCGGGCCTGGGCCCGGCACGCCGGTGCCGCCCTGGAGGTGACCGACTGCGGCGAGGACCCGCGGGCCGCCGCCCGCGGCACCCTGCGGCTCGCCGGGTGCGGGGTGCTGTTCGGCCCGTACGGCAGCGGGGCGATGCGGGCCGTCTCGGGGGCGTTCGCCGGCCGCCCCGAGGTGATCTGGAACCACGGTGGCGCGGCCGCGCCCCGCACCGGGGCACGGGTCGTGGACGTGCTCGCGCCCGCCGGGCGGTACTGGGCGGACCTGCCGGCGCTGTGGGCGGCCGACGGCGTGCCCCTGGACCGTGTCGCGGTGCTCGCCGCGCCCACCGGGTTCGGCCGGGAGGTCGCCGCCGGGGCCGTCACCGCGCTCGCGGCGACGGGGCACCGGCCACTGGTCACGGCGGGGTGCTCCGCCGCCGGGGCGGAGGCCGCCGTGCGCGCCGGGGCGGCGGCGGCCGTGTGCTGCGGGCGGTTCGAGGACGACGTGGCGGCCGTGCGCGCCCTCGCGGGGCGGGTGCCGGCCGTGGCCTGCGTGGCCGCCGGGGTGGAGGCGGCCCGCGCGGCGCTCGGCGACGCCGTGGCGGGGCTCGTGGGCCCCGTGCAGTGGGATCCCGCCCGCCCGCCGCCGGTGCGCCTGCCGGCGGACGCCGGCTACCCCGCGGCGCAGGCACTCGCCGCCGGGCTCCTCGCGCAGGCGGCGATCGCCGCGGCGGGCGGAACGGCGCCGGACGCGGTGTGGGACGCCGCCCGCACCCTGCGCACCACCACCTTCCTGGGCGGGTTCGCCGTGGACGCCGAGGGCCGCCAGACCGCCCACCGGGTGGCGCTGGTGCGCTGGGTCACGGCGTCCGGGGAGGCCCGGCGCGTCACCGCGGTCCCGCACGGTTGACCGGCGCGCCCGCCGGGCGCAGGCTGAGCCGGGACCAGGAACCGGGGGGATCGCATGCGCGCGCTGGAAGTCGGGGTGTCGGGGCTCAGCCGGCCGCCGGTGGACGTGCTGGTGCCGGCGTGCCGCGCGGCGGAGGACGCGGGGTTCGACGCGGTGTGGTGGGCCGACCACTTCCTGCACTGGTACCCGCCGGCGGTGTGGACGCCGGACCTGTTCCCGCAGGCCGCGGCGGACCCCACCCCGCACACGTTCCTGGATCCCGCCCCCCTGATGGGGGCGGTCGCGACGTCCACGGAGCGCGTGCGGCTGGGCGTGTGCGTGACCGACGCCATCCGCCGGCACCCCGCGGTGCTCGCCCAGACGTACGCGACGATCGACCTGCTGAGCCACGGACGCGCGCGCCTGGGCATCGGCGTGGGCGAGGCGGAGAACATCGTCCCGTACGGCCTGCCGTACGACCGCACCGCGACGCGGCTCATCGAGGCGGCGGAGGTGGTGCGGCTGCTGTGGAGCACGCACGAGCCGGTGTCGTACGAGGGCGAGTTCTTCCGCCTCGACGACGCCATCCTGGGCGTGGCGGGCCACGCGGGCGGCCGGCCGGAGCTGTGGATGCCGGCGCACCGGCCCCGAGTGCTGGCCGCCACCGCCCGCCTGGCCGACGGGTGGATGCCCATCGTCACGGACCCCGCCGAGTACGCCCGCCTGCTGGGCGACCTGCGGGCCGGGTCCGCGGCGGCGGGGCGGGCCCAGGACGCCGTGACCGCCGGCCTCTACGCCTGGATCGTGTGCGACGAGGACCGCGACCGGGCCGAGGCGCTGCTCGGGTCGCTCGCCCTGCGGTTCGTGGCCCTCACGGCCCCCGCCTCGCTGTACGAGCGACACGGGGCGGAGCACCCCCTCGCCAGCCGCTGGGGCCTGCTGGACTTCGTGCCCACCCGGGTGGGCCGGGACGCGGCCCTCGCCGCCGCCCGCGCCGTGCCGGACGCGGTGCTGCGCGAGTACTACATGTGGGGAACGCCCGACGACGTGGTCGGCCGCCTGCGTCCCTTCCGCGAGGCCGGCATGGAGGCGGTGAACCTCACGAACATGTCGGCGGCCGCCGACCCGTCGCTCGCGGCGGCCACCGGCCACCGGAACGCCGACATCCTCGCGGGGCTGCGCGGGCTGCCGTGAGGGTCACGCTCCCTCCGCCGGCACCTCGGTGAGCCGGCCCTCGGGCAGCGGCCCGGACCCCGCCGACCCGCCCTGCGCGGCGATCTCGCCGATCCCCCGGATCGCGGTGATGGTGGCGTACCCCTCCGCCAGGAGCGCGGTGTCGGACCCCGGGGGCGGCTCCTCGGGGGCGCGGAACTCCATCTGCACCCAGGTATCGGCGCGTTCCGCGACCGCCACGCGCACCGTCCCGAACCGGTCGAGGGTGGCCCACCGCAGCCCCAGGGCGGGGCGCGCCGGCACGTTGAGGTTGAACACCGTCGCCGCCCGGGCGGTGCGGATGACGTCCACGGCCAGCGACAGGTGCGCCTCGGCCAGATGCCACGGGGTGGGATCGCCCACCTCCGCCGACACCGCGATCGCCGACACTCCGAAGCTCGCCGCGGTGAGCGCGGCGCCCACCGTGCCGGAGTGCAGGATCGAGTGCCCGGTGTTGGGCCCCGCGTTGATGCCCGACACCACCAGGTCCGGGGGTTCCCCCACCCCGCCCTGGCACGCCACCAGCACCGCCAGGCCGGGCGGGCCGTCGAGCGCGAACGCCGGGATCCCCGCCGCCTGGCCGGGCAGGTCGCGGGGCTCCATCGACAGGCGCTCCCCGAGGGTGATGCGGCCGATCGCCGCGGCCGCGCCGGACACGTCGGCGGCGGGCGCGAGCACCGTCACGTCGTGACCCATGTCGCGCAGCATCACCGCGAGCGCGTGGATGCCGGGCGACGCGACCCCGTCGTCGTTGGTCACCACGATCCTCACCGCGGCGCCTCCCGGAGGGCGGTCACCGTGGTCCGCTCGGCGAGCTGCAGGACCGCCTCCCGCCGGCCGCTGCCGGACCCGTGGCGGGTGACGTTCACCGTGCCGGCCGCCGCCGACACCCGCAGCATCTCCTTCCAGCCCGAGCCCTCGGCGGTCGCCAGCGCCAGGGCAGCGGTCATGGAATCGCCGGCGCCGCGGGTGTCCACCGCGTCCAGCCGGGGCGGCTCCACCAGCCACCGCCCGTCGCCGGTGGCGGCCAGCGACCCCTCGGCCGCCCGCGACACCACCACGTGCCCGGCGCCGGCGGCCAGCAGCCGCTCGACGCCCTCCACCAGGTCGGGCAGCGCGTCCGAGGCGGCCCACCCGCCGGCGACCAGCTCCTCGTCGCTCACCTTCACGATGTGCACCCCGGCCGCCAGCACGGCGCGCAGCGGGTCGTCGGAGAGATCCACGATCACCCGCACGCCCGCCGAGCGCAGGTCGCCCGCCAGCCGCGTGTAGAGGTCGTCCGGGATCACGTGCTCCTGCAGGTGCGTCCCCGCGATCACGCAGACGCCCGCGGCCAGGGCCTCCGCGAGCACGTGGGAGTACAGGTCGTCGAGGGCGTGCCGGCCGAGGGTGGGGCTGCGCCCCATCCACACGTCCTCCCGGTCGCCGCCGCGGCGGTCCTGGATGAGCGCCGCGGTCTGACGGTCCACCGGCACGGGCCGCGCCTCGATGCCCTCCACCGCCAGCAGGTGCTCCAGCACCGCGCCGGTCTCGCCGCCCACGGGGGTGCACAGCACGGGCCGGCCGCCGAGGCCCCGGACCATCCGCGCCACCCAGACGCCCTGGCCTCCCGGATGGATGTGCACCTCCTCCTCGTCGTCCGGGCCGGACTCGATGGTGACGGTGAGGAGGGTGACCGGCGCGAACACGCACACGGCGCGGGGGGAGTCATCTGGCATGGCCCGGCGATACCCGGCCGGGGCCCGGCGCTCACCTGCACCCGGCCGGCCCGGCGCGTCCGGACGGGTCGCCGCCGCAGGTGGGAGGCTCGTTTTCGGGGCGGCGGGACTAGGATCGGCACGAATGGGCGCCACCGGCACCTCACCCCCCGCGGCCCCGGCCGAGGACCCCGCGCCCGCCGTGGCCCCGCAGATGGGAGGCGAGGAGGCCGACGAGCGCCGCCGCGAGAACCTGCGGCGCATGAAGCTGTTCGCCACCGGCCTGCTGGTGCTGGCGGCGATCGTCTACGCCGCCACCACCGGCCGGCACGGCTGGCTGGGGTTCGTGAACGCCGGCGCGGAGGCGGCGATGGTGGGCGCTCTCGCCGACTGGTTCGCGGTGACCGCGCTGTTCCGGCACCCCCTGGGGATCCCGGTGCCGCACACCGCGATCATCCCCACCCGCAAGGACGCCCTGGGCCGCAGCCTGCAGGAGTTCGTGGCCCAGAACTTCCTCGCCGAGGACGTGGTGCGGGAGAAGGTGGGGCGCGCGGACGTGGGCCGGCGCCTCGGCACGTGGCTGTCCCGGCGGCAGAACGCGGAGCGCGTGAGCGCGGAGATCTCCCGCGCCATGTCCCACGCCCTGCGCGGCCTCCGCGACGACGACGCCACGCTCATCCTGGAGCACGCGATCCTCAAGCCGCTGGCGCAGCGGCCGTGGAGCCCGCCCGCCGGGCGGCTGCTGAAGCGCCTGGTGGAGGACGGCGCCCACCACCGCATCGTGGACCTCGGCTTCGAGCACCTGCACCGCTGGCTGGCCGAGAACGACCGGCTGGTGGTGGACATCGTCCTGGAACGCGCCCCCACGTGGACGCCGCGGTGGGTGAACGAACGCATCGCCGAGCGCGTGTACGGCGAGGTGGTCGAGTTCGTGGAGGACATCCGCTCGGACCCCGCGCATCAGGTGCGCCAGGGGATCGACGACATGCTCGCCCGGCTCGCCGCGGACCTGCAGTCCGACCCGCACACCATGCGCCGCGCCGACCGCATCGTGCGGCGCCTGCTGAGCCACCCCGACACCCGCGCCGCCCTCGCCGACGTGTGGACCCATGCCCGCGAGGTGCTCATCCACGCCACGGAGGACCCCGGCAGCGACCTGCGCCAGCGCGTGGTGGACGGCCTGGTGGGCTTCGGCGAGCGGCTCGCCGACGACGAGGACCTGCGCGCCCGCGTGGACCGGCGCGTGCAGGACATGTCCGGGTTCCTGGTGCGCACCTACGGCCACGAGGTGAGCAGCGTGATCTCCGACACCGTGGAGCGGTGGGACGCCACCGACGCCGCCCGGCGCATCGAGTTGCACGTGGGCCGCGACCTGCAGTTCATCCGCGTGAACGGCACGGTGGTGGGCGGCCTGGCGGGCATCGTCATCCACACGCTCACCGTCCTGTTCAACTGATCCGCGGGGCGCCCGCCGCGCGCTGGTACCGTTGCGCCGCACTGCGATCGCGACGACGAGACGGAACCGCATGACGCCCATTCGCATCGGCCTGCTGGGGATCGGCACCGTCGGGGGCGGCACCTACGACGTGCTCACCCGCAACGCCGAGGAGATCACCCGCCGCGTCGGCCGGCCCCTGGTGATCACCCGGGTCGCCGACCTCGACACGGACCTCGCGCGGCGCGTGACGGGCGGGACCCCCGACATCACCGACGACGCGTACTCGGTGACCCGCGACCCGGACATCGACATCGTCATCGAGCTCATCGGCGGCTACGGCATCGCCCGCACCCTGGTGCTCGACGCGATCGAGCACGGCAAGCACGTGGTGACGGCGAACAAGGCGCTGCTCGCCACCCACGGCAACGAGATCTTCGCCGCGGCCCACGACCGGGGCGTGGTGGTGGCCTTCGAGGCGGCGGTGGGCGGCGGCATCCCCATCATCAAGGCCCTGCGCGAGGGCCTGGTGGCGAACCGCATCGAGTGGATCGCGGGGATCATCAACGGCACCACCAACTTTATCCTCTCGGAGATGCGCGACCGCGGCGTGGACTTCGAGGCCGCCCTCGCGGACGCCCAGGCCAACGGGTACGCGGAGGCGGACCCCACCTTCGACATCGAGGGCATCGACGCCGCCCACAAGCTCACGCTCATGGCGTCCATCGCGTGGGGCATCCCGGTGCGGTTCGACGACGCGTACGTGGAGGGCATCACGAAGGTCGAGCAGACCGACATCCGGTACGCCGAGCGGCTGGGCTACCGGCTGAAGCTGCTGGGCGTGACCCGCCGGCGCACCGACGGCGTGGAGTTGCGCGTGCATCCGTGCCTGGTGCCCGGCAGCCGCCTCATCGCCAACGTGGAGGGCGTGATGAACGCCGTCCTGGTGCAGGGGGACGCGGTGGGTCCCACCCTGTACTACGGCGCCGGCGCCGGCTCCCAGCCCACCGCCTCCGCGGTGATCGCCGACCTCGTGGACGTGGCGCGCCTCATCACCGCCGATCCGAACCAGCGGGTGCCGCACCTGGCGTTCCAGCCGGACCGCATGAGCGACATCCCGGTGCTGCCCATCGAGGACGTGAAGTCCTGGTACTACCTGCGCATGCGTCTCGCCGACCAGCCGGGCGTGCTCGCCGACGTCACCCGGATCCTCGCCGACGAGCACGTCTCCATCGACGCGGCCCTGCAGCAGGAGCCCGGGGAGGAGGAGGCGCAGGCCGACATCGTGCTGCTCACGCATCGCACGACCGAACGTGCCATCCAGGCGGCGATCGCGAAGATCGAGGCGCTGGAGAGCAACTTCCGGCCCGTGGTCCTGCTCCGGATGGAACGCCTGTCGTAGGCGATGCGGGGGCGGCGGGCCGGTGCCCGCCGCCCGCCCGGCATCAGGCGATGCTCACCGGGGTGCCGTACGTGGCGAAGTCCCACACCACCGGCGCCTCCGGGTACGGCATCCGCACGCAGCCATGGGAGGCGGCGTAGCCCGGCACGCTCGGGTACTCGTGGAACGCGAACCCGGCGTGGAAGTACTGGGCGTAGGGCAGCGTCACGCTGAACGGGCGGGACCAGGAGTACCGCTCGCGGCGGATCACGCTGAACCGGCCGCGCGGCGTGCGGCCGCCCGCCCCGGTGGACACGTGGATCGCGCGGACCACCCTGCCGTCCTGGATGAGCAGGAGCACCTGCCGGTCGATGTGCACCTCCATGCGCTTGCCCTTCTTGGAGCCCGCGGACGGCACGGGCCGTGACGCACGGGCCAGGCGCCGCTTGGTGGCGTCGTCGACGGTCCCCACGCGGGGCAGCCCGTTCCAGCCCTGGAACGCCATCACGGCCTGCTGGGTGCGGTAGTCCAGTTGCCCGTTCACGGCGCCGGACGGCAGGTACCCCGTCTCCGCGAGCCGCCGCTGGATGCCCGTGATCGTCGCCAGGTTGCACAGCGCGCCCCAGCGACCCGCCCTGGCGCGCCGTGCGGCGGCCTCCGCCGCGGCGAGCTCGGCGGAGTACCGCAGCGACCCGCCGTTGTCGGAGACGGGGTTCAGGCCGGCCTGCACGAGGGCCCGGTTGACGGAGTTCGGACCGTCGTTGCCGGGGCGGTACGCCCACGCCACGAGGCGCTTCTTCGCATCCCGTTCGTCCGCACCGGTCACCAGCGTGGCCTTCATGCCGCGTGGCAGGCGGGCCGCGAGGTGGTCGTCGGCCTCCTGCCGCAGGCACTGCGCGCGGCCGCCGGCGTCCGCTCCGGCGTCGCCGACGCCCAGCAGCCGCACGGTGGTCTTCCGGTTGTTCAGTCGCACCAGGAGGGTGCCGTCGCCGTTCGTGCCCAGCACCGTGGCGGTGTGGACGTGCTCGGTGGGCGTCGTCGCCGGTGTCGTGGCGGGTGTCGTGGCCACCGGGTCCTGGGCCGCCCCCTGGGCGGCGGTGATGGTGAGGAGGGCCGCGGCGGCGAACGCCGCCCACCCTGCCGTGCGTGTGGGTCGCATGTGGGGCACCGTATCTCTGGTTTCGTGGACGGCGAAGGGGTTGGACCCCGTCCGTTCGGGCGGTTTCAGGTTCGCCTCCATGGACGACGTACCTTCGGCGCGTGCCGAACGTGACATTCGCAATACGGACGGACGTCCGGTGGGCCGTTCCCCGCACATGCCGCCGTCATCGGCAGGGCCGCCGCATTCCTTCCGGTTGGGGCGGCGTCCTGGCCGGCCTCCCCGCCGCGACATCCGGGTCGACACCGCAGGAGACGCCTCTCGGTACCGGCGAGGACGCTGACCCCGGCGGGCACCGGTCGGTTCCAGGCAGGCGTGAGCCGTGCTTCCTGGCGCAGACGGCCCCGAAGGCGCGCGTACGGCGGGGTTACGCGAGTCGACCAGGCGATGGGAACCCTTCGGAACCTTGACACGGTCGTGCTAAGGTCCCCGCCGCGCATGGCAACCACCGATGCCCTCACCGTGCAGGAGGCCGCCGACACCACCGGCTGGTCGCCCCGGATGCTGCGCTACATCGAGCGCGCCGGGCTCGTGGTGCCGCCCCGGTCCCCCTCCGGGTACCGGCTGTACGGGGCCCCCGAGCTCCAGCGGCTCCGGACCCTGAGGGAGTTGCTCGGCGCCCACGACGTGGGCCTCGCGGAGATCGGGTTCGCCCTGCGGATGCGTACCGAGGCCGGGCTCGCGCGGGACGTCGACGGCTGGCTGAGCGCCACCGCGACGCGCCCCGACGAGGTCCCGGCGGATGACTGGCTGCGCTTCGAGCAGGCCAAGCACATGCGCCTGCTGGCCCGCCCGGAACCATCACCGACGAACTGACGGAGACCGACTTGACCACCGCACCGCTCGCTGCGACCGACTTCAAGGTCGCGGACCTCTCGCTCGCCGAGTTCGGCCGCAAGGAGATCCGCCTCGCCGAGCACGAGATGCCCGGCCTCATGGCGATCCGCGCGGAGTACGCGGACTCGCAGCCGCTGAAGGGCGCGCGCATCACCGGTTCACTGCACATGACGGTGCAGACCGCGGTGCTCATCGAGACCCTCGTCGCCCTCGGCGCGCAGGTCCGCTGGGCCTCCTGCAACATCTTCTCCACCCAGGACCACGCGGCGGCGGCGATCGCGGTGGGCCCGTTCGGGACCCCCGAGGAGCCGAAGGGCGTGCCGGTCTACGCCTGGAAGGGCGAGACGCTCGAGGAGTACTGGTGGTGCACCGAGCAGGTCCTGCTGTGGCCGGACGGCGCCGGGCCGAACATGATCCTCGACGACGGCGGGGACGCGACGCTGCTGGTCCATAAGGGCACGGAGTTCGAGGCCGCCGGGTCGGTGCCGGACCCCGCGACCGCCGAGAGCGACGAGTTCCGGATCGTCCTGGAGCTGCTCCGCAGGTCGTTGCGCGAGGACCCGCAGCGGTGGACGAACATCGGCAGGGGCATCCAGGGCGTCACCGAGGAGACCACCACCGGCGTGCACCGGCTGTACCAGCTGGCGGAGGCCGGCGGACTGCTGTTCCCGGCGATCAACGTGAACGACTCGGTCACCAAGAGCAAGTTCGACAACCTGTACGGCTGCCG
>JADLHW010000095.1 GCA_020848615.1 Thermoleophilia bacterium | reverse complement strand
GGGCTGGTGCTGCTGCCGGCCGCCGGCGACGGCCTGGACGCCATCGACAGCGGCATCGTCGCGGCCCGGCGGGCCGCCGGGCGGCCCGGGCGCATCACGCTGGCCGTGGAGTTCGACCTGGGCGAGGCCTGGGTCGACGCGATCCGCGCGTACGCCGGCGCCGGGCGGCCGTTCCGGGTGCGGGTGGTGCGGCTCCATGAGGCCCACGTGCTGGAGGCGCTGCGCGAGGGCGGGGTGGACGGCGCCGTCCACTGGACGCCGCCGGCCCGCTCCGGCCTGCCCGGCCGCATCCTGGGACGGGTGCCGGCGCTCATCGCCATGGACGGCGGCCACCCGCTGGCGGCGCGCCGCACGATCACCCTCCGCGACCTCGCCGGCCACCCGTTCGTGATGTTCGACCGGGACGAGTCGCCGGGGCTCTGGGAGGACTACGCGGGCCTGCTCACCGCCGGCCGGCCGCATGAGCTCGCCGCCACGGACGCCGTCACCGTCGGCGCTTCGCAGGGGGCCATGCTCGACGCCGTCCGCGGCACGCGCCGCCTCACCTTCGTCACCCGGGACTTCTGGGCTGCGGCGGACGCGCGGGACCTCGTGGCGGTACCGCTGCGGCCCGCGCTCGCCCTGCCGGTGTACTGGTCCGCGCCGCGCGGTGCGGACGCGGGGCCGTACGAGCCGTTGCTCGCCGGGCTGCGCGACGTGTCGCCCGCCGCCGATCCCGGCTGATCGATCCAGGCCGCCAATCGATCGCGCGGCAATCCCTATTGGAGGTTCCGGCGGGATCGTCCGTACGCTCCCGCCGATGGACGCGCCGCCCCTCGATCCCGCCGCCGCGGAGGCCCTGCGAGCGGCGCTGCGCGCCCTCCGGCGGGCCGGTGACCTGGTGGAGCGCGTGAGCCACCCCGGCGGTGCCGCGCGCAGCCCCCATCCGGAGCCCCTGGCGTTCGTGCTCTTCGCCGCCCTGTCGGGCATCGCGGACGGTGAACGCCACCTCACGCGGGCCCTCGAGCTCGCGGACGGCGCACCGCCACCGGACTGATCCGGGCGCCCCGGCGCCTAAACCATGCAAACCCTGGGTGTGATCTGGTATTTATCCCGGGGCTCCGATCAGTCCACACGGGAAGGGCCAGCCAGACATGAGCCATGGCATCGAGTGGCGGCGGCGTCTCATCGACCGCACGCCCGCCGATCTCGCCGAGGAGATCGACGTCTTCGAGGCGCAGCTGGAGCTGCGCCGGCAGGGCCGCGTCGAGGAGCGGGTCTTCGCCGAGACGCGGCTCCGCCGCGGCGCGTACGGCCAGCGGTACGACAACGGCCTGCGCCACGACGGCGTGTCCCAGAAGCGCCTGGCGTACCCGTCGGACCTCACGAAGGGTCCCGACACCGTCTTCGACGCCCCCGGGATGCTGCGCATCAAGCTCCCGTACGGCGGCGTCACCCCCGAGCAGCTCGACGTGATCGCCGAGTGCGCCGAGGAGTACTCGGACGGCATCCTCCACATCACCACCCGCCAGGACGTGCAGCTGCACTTCATCCACCTGGAGGACACGGTGCACACGATGCGCCGGCTCGCCTCGGTGGACATCACGACCCGTGAGGCCTGCGGCAACGGCGTGCGGAACATCACCGGCTGCCCGCTGTCGGGGTGCTGCAGGACCGAGAGCTTCGACGTGACCCCGTACGCGGACGCGATGTTCCGGTTCCTGCTGGGCCACCCGGACTGCCAGGACTTCGGTCGCAAGTTCAAGATCGCGTTCTCGGGCTGCAGGGACGAGGCCTGCGGGCTGGTGATGATGCACGACTTCGGGGCCATCGCCGAGGTGCGCGACGGCCGGCGCGGCTTCTCGATCTGGGTGGGCGGCGGCCTCGGCACCACGCCGTACCAGGCGAAGCGCGTCTACGAGTTCATCCCGGTGGAGCGGCTCCTGCCGGTCTCCCAGGCCATCGGCCGCGTCTTCGGCCGCCTCGGTGAGAAGCGGAACCGGAACCGAGCCCGCATCAAGTTCCTCATCGCCAAGCTCGGCGTGGACGAGTTCCGGGAGCTCATCGACCAGGAGCTGGCGATCCTGCCGCACGACGACCGCTGGACCTCGTTCCTGCCGGGCGCCGAGGCGTGGTCGGACACCCCGGTGGCGCCGGGCGCCCCGCTGAACGGCGCGGAGCTCCCGGAGGGTTTCGCGGAGTGGCGCCGCACGAACGTGTACGACCAGAAGCAGGACGGCTACAGCATCGTCACCGTGGCGTTGCCGCTGGGTGACGTCACGTCCGAGCAGACCCGCCTGCTGGCGGACATCGCCCGGAAGTACGTGGGCGACAACGTCCGCACCACCGTCGAGCAGAACATCGTGCTGCGGTACGTCGCGGAGCGCGACCTGCCGGCGGTGTACGCCGGGCTCACGGCCATCGGCCTGGGCGAGGGCGGCGCCGGCACGATCCTGGACATCACCTCCTGCCCCGGCACCGACACCTGCAAGCTCGGCATCTCCGCGTCCCGCGGCCTCGCCGGGGAGCTGCGCACGCGGCTGGCGGCCGCCTCCTGGTCGGCGGACGCCGC
>JADLHW010000094.1 GCA_020848615.1 Thermoleophilia bacterium | reverse complement strand
TCCACGGTGAGGACATGTACGCCCCGGACGTCGACCCCGTGGACCTCCGCCGTCGCATCGGCATGGTGTTCCAGAAGCCGAACCCGTTCCCGAAGTCGATCCGGGAGAACCTGAGCTTCGGGATGAAAGTGAACGGCATCAGGGTCGACGACGACCGCATCGAGGAGGTCCTCCACCACGCCGCCCTGTGGGAGGAGGTGAAGGACAAGCTCGACCAGGACGCCTACGCCCTGTCGGGCGGCCAGCAGCAGCGGCTGTGCATCGCCCGCGCGATCGCCGTGAACCCCGAGGTCATCCTCATGGACGAGCCGTGCTCCGCCCTCGACCCGATCTCCACGCTCGCCATCGAGGACCTCATGCGGACCCTCCGCGAGCGGTACACGATCGTGATCGTGACCCACAACATGCAGCAGGCCGCCCGCGTGTCCGACCGCACCGCGTTCTTCACCGTCGAGCAGGACGACCGGGGACGTCACGGCATCCTCGCCGAGTACGGCCGCACGGAGCAGATCTTCCGCGCCCCGAAGGATCAGCGGACCCAGGACTACATCACCGGTCGCTTCGGCTAGCCGAAACGACGCGACAACTCCGGTGAGGGGCCGGTCCGCTCGGACCGGGCCCCTCACCGGACCGCCGGCTACGCCTGCGCGCTCTCGCGGTAGAGGCGGCGCAGGACGGTCGGCAGGACGCCGCCGTTCTTCAGGTAGTTCAGCTCCGTGGGGCCGTCGATGCGGGCCTTCGCCTGGAACTCGCCGGTCGAGCCGTCCTCGCGCGTGAACTTCACCGTGAGGACCTGGCGGGGCTCCAGGGTCGTGATGCCCGGGATGTCGAACGTCTCGGTGCCGGTGAGGCCCAGCTCCTCGTGGCCCTGACCCGGGAGGAACTCCAGGGGCAGGACGCCCATGCCCACCAGGTTGCCGCGGTGGATGCGCTCGAAGGACTTTGCGATGACCGCCTTCACGCCCAGCAGCAGCGTGCCCTTCGCCGCCCAGTCACGGGACGACCCGGTGCCGTACTCGGCGCCCGCGAGGATGACCAGCGGGGTGCCGGCCTCCTGGTACCGCATGGACGCGTCGTACACGCTCACGATCTCGCCGGTGGGGAGGTGCTTGGTCCAGTTGCCCTCCTTGCCCTCCGCGAGGACGTTGCGCAGGCGGATGTTCCCGAAGGTGCCGCGCATCATCACCTCGTGGTTGCCGCGCCGGGACCCGAAGCTGTTGAAGTCCTTCGGGGCGACGCCGTGCTCCTGGAGATACAGGCCCGCGGGGGACGTGCTGGGGATCGAGCCGGCCGGGGAGATGTGGTCGGTGGTGATCGAGTCGCCGAGGACCGCGAGGGCCCGTGCGCCCGCGACGTCCGACAGGTCGCCGGGCTCCGGGGCGAGGTCCTGGAAGAACGGCGGCAGCTGCACGTACGTGGACGAGCCGTCCCACTCGTACGTGTCGCCGTCCGGCACCGGCAGGTTCCGCCAGCGTTCGTCGCCCTCGAACACCGATGCGTAGGACTCCGAGAAGAGCTCGCCGGTGATCGTGGAGGCGAGGGCCGCGTCGACCTCCTCCTTCGTCGGCCAGACGTCCTTCAGGTACACGGGCTGCCCGTCGGCGCCCGTGCCGAGCGGCTCGGTGGCGAGGTCCACGTCCACGCGGCCGGCGATTGCGTACGCCACCACCAGGGGCGGGGACGCCAGGTACGCGGCCTTCACGTTGGCGTGCACGCGGCCCTCGAAGTTCCGGTTCCCGGAGAGGACGGCGGCCGCCACCAGGCCGTTCTGCTCGATGGCCTGCTGGATGGGCTCGGCCAGCGGGCCGGAGTTCCCGATGCACGTGGTGCAGCCGTAGCCCACCAGGTCGAAGCCCAGCTCGTCGAGGGCGTCCTGGACGCCCGCGGCCTCCAGGTAGCCGCTCACCGCGCGGGAGCCCGGGGCGAGGGACGTCTTCACCCACGGCGGGGTCTTCAGCCCCTTCGCGACGGCCTTCTTGGCGAGCAGGCCCGCGCCCAGCATCACCGACGGGTTGCTGGTGTTGGTGCAGCTGGTGATCGCGGCGATCGCGACCCGCCCCGAGGCGAACTCGAACGTGTCGCCGTCGTTGGTGACCGGGACCGTCGCGTAGTGCGGGCCGGCGCCGTTCGCCTCCAGGCCCTCCGGGTACGTCTCGCGGAACGCGGAGGCCACGGCGGTGAGCTGCACCCGGTCCTGCGGGCGCCGCGGGCCGGCGAGGCTCGGCACGATCGTGGCGAGGTCGAGCTCCAGCTTCTCGTCGTACTCGGGGTCCGGCGTGTCATCGGTGCGGAACAGGCCCTGCAGCTTGCAGTACGCCTCGGTGCGCGCGACGACCTCGGGGGACCGGCCGGTGACCCGCATGTACTTCAGGGCCTCGGCGTCCACCGGGAAGATCGTGGCGGTGGCGCCGAACTCCGGCGACATGTTGGCGATCGTCGCGCGGTCCGCGAGCGACAGGGAGGAGAGGCCCGCGCCGTACGCCTCCACGAACTTGCCCACCACGCCGTGCTTGCGGAGCATCTCGGTGACGGTGAGCACCAGGTCCGTGGCGGTGGCGCCCGCCGGCAGCGAACCGGTGAGCTTGAGGCCGATCACGACCGGGGTGGGCAGCGACAGCGGCTGGCCGAGCATCACGGCCTCCGCCTCGATGCCGCCCACGCCGAAGCCGAGCACGCCGATGCCGTTGATCATCGTGGTGTGCGAGTCGGTGCCCACCAGCGTGTCCGGGAACGCGACGCTCTCGCCGTCGAACTCGCGGGCGTCGACCACCGGGGCGAGGTACTCCAGGTTCACCTGGTGCACGATGCCGGTGCCGGGTGGCACCACGCGGAAGTTCGCCAGGGCCTGCTGGCCCCACCGCAGGAGCTTGTACCGCTCGCCGTTGCGCTCGTACTCGATGGCGACGTTGTCGGCGAACGCGGCGTGGTCGCCGAAGCGGTCGACCTGCACCGAGTGGTCGATGACCAGGTCGGCGGGGACCAGCGGGTTGATCCGGGACGGGTCGCCGCCCATCTGGGTCATGGCGTCGCGCATCGCCGCCAGGTCGACCACGCAGGGGACGCCCGTGAAGTCCTGCAGGACCACGCGCCCCGGCATGAACGGCACCTCGGTCGCGACGCCCGAGTTGGGCTTCCAGGTCGCGAGGGCCCTCACGTCGTCCTCGGTGACGAACCCGCGGCCGCAGTTGCGCAGGACGTTCTCGAGCAGGATCTTGACCGTCACCGGCAGGCGCGACAGGTCGGTGTCGAGCCGGTCCAGGCGGTAGACGGCATGGGTGGCGCCGCCGGCCTGGATCGTGTCGCGGGCCGTGAACGGGTCGGGGATCGCTGTCACCGGCTGTCTCCCAGGGTCGTTTCGCAAAGTACGGGGCGACCCCGAAGGCTACCGAAGCGCGACGGCCGGGCCCATCCGGGCCCGGCCGTCGTTCCGGCGGTTCTGACGGAGTCGCGTCAGCCGGTGACGTTCGGCTGCAGCGGCCCGCCGATGGGGTTCACCTGCGTCGCGAGGGCGCCGGTCGCCGTGGCGCGGCACGCGGCGGACACGCGGGCGCGGTGGCTCACGTCCCGGGTTGCCGTCCGGTTCACCCGCAGCACGAGCCGGACCGTGCGGCTGGCGCCCGCGGCCATCTTCCCGACCTGGACGGTCAGGATGCCGCGGCGCAGCGTCGCGCCCTTCGGCACGGCGGTGAGCGAGAAGCCGGCCGGCACGGTGTAGCGCAGCACGGTGTCGGCGGCCGCGGTGCGCGGCGAGCGGTTCCGTGCGACGAGCGTGACCGTGGTGAGCTGGCCCGCCACCACCGCGCGCGGACCGCTGACGGCCGCCGCGAGGCGCGGGGCCACGCACTGGGTGCCGCCGCCGCCGGGGTTGTTCACGCCGCCGCCCGTGCCGGAGCCGCCGGGGGCGGTCGGCACCGGCGGACCGCACACCACCTGCACGCTGCCGGTGGCGACGTCGTTCGCCGGGTTCGTGTCGCGCTGGTCGGCCGGGGTCGCGTCGGTGCCGTAGCCCACGCGCACCACGTTGGTGATGGTTCCGCACTGCGCGGGGGTGATGGGCGTCGTCGCGACGTACGTGATGCTCTGGCCCGGGGCGAGGGTCGTGGGGCTCCCCGGTGCGGGCGTGAGGCCCGGCAGGCCCGGGGCGATCACGCGGATGTCCGAGACGTTCACGGGCGTCGGGCCGGCGTTCGTGACCGGCACGGTCCAGGTGACCGTGTCGCCCGGCGCGGCGGTGGGCGTGCTGGGGGTGATCCCGATGCCCAGGTCCACGCTGCACGACCCGCTCACCGTGGTGGGCGTCGAGTCCGTGTTGTCGGCGAGGGTGGTCTCCTGGCCCTCGGTGAGACCGGTCGTCGCCGTCTGGACCATCTGGCCGTTCACGCAGGTGAACGGGCCCTTCACGGTGTACGTGAGCTTCTGGCCGGGCTTCAGCATGCCGTCCGCCGGCACCGACGACGCGTCGGGGGTGAGCACGCCGCGCCCGTCCAGGCGCGTCTCGATCTTCGCGACGGGGATCGCCTGGTCGATGTCGGAGCCGGGCCATCCGCCGTGCGTGACGGTGACCACCCACGTGCCCTCCTGCCCCGGTGTCCCGGTGGCGGGGCCCGTGATGTCGAGCACGAGGTTCGGCAGGCAGCGCTTGGTCGACGACGAGGCCGTCGCCGTGTGCTCCGGCAGGCCCGTCACGTTCACCAGGTGCCACGTGATGCTCTGGCTCTCGGGGAACGTGGTCTTGAAGACGTTCGGGTGCGACCCCGCGAGGAACCTCGTGGGCTGCCCGCGGTCCTCGGGACCCGGCGTGAAGTAGTTCTTGTGCGGCTGCGTGCTCCCGACGGCCACGTTCGTGGTGCTGTACGGGTTGTCGTAGCCGAAGTAGGCCACCAGGTTCCCGGAGCCGTCGGGGACAACGCACTCGATGGTGGGCTGGACCGACGTCGCGTTCGCCGCCGCCGGGACCGCCAGCAGCGCGACGCCTCCGGCCGCGACCAGCGGGAGGGCACGCCGGCGGATCCGGCGCGGTGGGTGGCTCATTGGGCACTCCTTGTCGTCGCCAGGCAATCCGTGCCGCGGCACACCACCCCGGGTTCCGTCGTCCTGTGGGCCGGGGGGACGGGGCGTTCGCGCTTCGCCCCGCGGTTCAGGGGTCCGAATTCGGATTCCCCCGACCCTGCCCCGGGGAACGCCCGCTTCCAAGTGGAAGGGCCCAGAAAAGCGCCAGAAACGCCGAGGGCCGGGTCGTCGGTGACGACCCGGCCCTCGCTGAGCCCGATTACGCTGCGGTGCGGATCAGCCCGTCACGGCGGGGTTGATGGAGCCCTGCAGCGGCCGCACGTTCGCCGCGAGGGCGCTGCGGGCGGTCGAGGCGCAGGTCGCCGTCACCGACGCGGTGTGCTGCCGGCTGCCCTTGGCGGTCCGCACGATCCGGACCGACACGCGCACGCTGCGGGTGGTGCCCGCCTTCAGCGTCCCGAGGTTCGCCACCAGGATCCCGGACCTCAGGGTCGTCCCCGGCGTCTTGGCGACGGCCGCGAACCCGGCGGGGAGCCGGTAGGTGAGCTTCACCTTCTTGGCGTTGTTGCGCGCCTTCACGCGCAGCACCACCGTGGACAGCTGCCCGGCGAACGGCCGCTTGGCGGCCGAGATCGCGAGGCCGACGGTGACCTTCGGGCACACGTTCGTGGGCGTGCCGCTGGAGCCCCCGGGCAGGGCGCCGCTGCCGGTGCCGGGCGTCCCGGTGCTGCCACCGGTGTTCTCGTTCGGCGTGGGCGGGGTGCAGGTCGCCGTCGCGGTCGCGGTGTTGTTCTGCGGGTTGCCGTCCGCGGGGCCGTTGCCGTCCAGCGACACGGTCGCCGTGTTGGAGATGACGCCGCAGTTCTCGACGGTCACGGCCGTGGTGCCCGAGAACGTCGTGGACTGCCCGGGCTTGAGGACCGCACCCGGCGTGGTGTCGTTGGGCGTGAGCGTCGCGGCCGGGTCGTCCACCTTCACGCGGCTGAGCGGCACGTCGCGCTCGCCGGTGTTGGTGACGGTGACGGTCCACTTCACCGTCTCGCCGACCTTGTAGGTGGCCATGTCCGCGGTCTTGGCGATCGCGACGTCGGCCGTGCAGTCCACGTCGGCCCACGCGGTGTACGTGTCGTCCGAGGTGGTGGTCTGCTGGATGCCGTTCAGCGTGAGCCGGGCGGTGTTCTGGATGCTCGTCTTGAAGCACCGCTCGGGGTCGAAGGTCTGGCGGACCGTGTACGTGAGCGACTGCCCGGGACGGAGGTGGCCGTCGGCGGGCGGGTTGTTGGGGGTGATGTCGTACAGGCCGACGTTCAGGTCATCGACCTGGATGGCGTCGAGCGGGATGCCGGCGTCCGTCCCGTACGGGTCGGCGGCGGCCGGGTAACCGCGGTGGTACACCGTGACCGTCCACGTGATCACGCCGGGACCGACCGTGGCCGGGCCCGTCTTCTTGATCTCGAGGTTCGGCAGGCACTGGGGGGTGCCGTTGTTGTTGTTGTACCCCACGTAGCCGCCCGGGAGGACGCACGTGGTTGCCGCCGCGGAGCCCGCGTAGGTCAGCGCCGCGAGGGCGGCGGGCGCCATGGCCCATCCAAGCCGGCGCCGTGCGGTTGACCAGGGGGTGCTCATCGAAGCTTGTGCCTTTCTCGTCCAGGTGCGCCGGGCGGGTGCGGGCCCGCCGATCCCAGTGATTTGGGCTGATGATGCCCGCGCCCCAACGGTTGCCCATATGGACGGCGGGGGAGGAGGAAACTGGCCGAAGGTCCAGGCGTGAGCGCATTCCCTCGGTGCTGGCGTCTCGCCAGCCCGGGAATCTACAGAAAGATGACGATGGCGGGCGAACCCGCGTCCCCGGGGGGCCGGGGACGCGGGCTCCGCCCGGTCAGCCGGTGACCGGCGGCACCGCCGCCTGCGCCTGCCGGGCGACCGCCGTGCGGCGCACCGCGGCCGCGCCGGTGGCGCACCCGGCGGTCGCGGACACGCGGTGGATCCGCGCCCCGGCGCGCGCGTCCAGGGCGACGGCCAGCCGCACGGTGCGCGTGGCGCCCGAGGTGAGCGTGCCGAGGCGGATGGTTGCGACGCCGCGGCGCACGACCGTGCCGGCGGGCGCCGTGGTGAGCGACGCCCCGGACGGGATGCGGTAGCGCAGCACGCCGGCGCCCGCGCGGTTCGCGCCGGCGTTCCGGACGGCGATGGCCACCGGCACCCGGCGGCCGGCGCGGCCGCGGGCGGGCGTGGCGATCGCGACGGCCAGGCGGGTGGCCGGGCACTGCAGCCCCCGCACCGGCGGGTCCGGCGTGGACGGCGGCGGCGGGGCGGGGGCCGTGACCGGGGCGCACGCGCCGCGGTCGACCGGCACGACGGCGGTGACGGTGTCGTTCACGGGGTTGGTGTCCGGCACACCGAAGGACGGCGCCACCGACACCCGCGCGGTGTTGTCCATGGTCCCGCAGGCTCCGGCGGTCATCGTGCCGCGGTAGCGCAGGGTCGCGCCGGGCTGCAGCCAGCCGTCGGCGGGCGGGTCGACGGGCACCAGATCGCTCACCTGCGCGTCCTCCACCCGGATGTCGGAGACCCGGACGCCGGTGGAGCCGGCGTTCGCGACGGTGACCGTCCACGTGACGGCGTCCCCGGGTGCCGCGCCCGCGACGTCCGCGGTCTTGGTGATCGCGAGGTCCGTGAGGCAGGCGACGACGCGGCTGGTGGCGGCGGCCGTGTCGTCGTCGGTGCTGGACTGCCGCACCCCGGCGACGCGGGCGACGGCCTCCACCGTCTCCTCCACCTTGTCGCGGCAGATCTCGGTGCCGAAGCGCCCGCTCCAGCGGTACGTGAGCTTCTGGCCGTTGCGGAGCAGGTCGTCGGCGGGGGCGTCCAGCGGATCCAGGTCGAAGCGGCTCCAGCCGGGCACGTCCACCGTGATGGCGCTCACCGGGATCGCGACCTGCGGCTCCCGGGCGTCGGCGATGTCGGGGTAGCCCTCGTTGGTGAGGGTGATCGTCCACGTCACCAGCTCCCCGCCGCTGAGCGCGGGGGGCCCCGTCATCTCCAGGCGGACGTTCGGGACGCAGCGCGCGCCGTCGGCGCGCGCCGTGGCCGTGCGCGGCGCGGCGGCCGGATCGGTCTCCAGCAGCCACGTGGCCGTGCCGACCGCGGGGTCGATGACGGCGCTGAACACCCCGCGCTGCCGGCCGGGCAGCAGGGTGGTGGGCTGGCCGCGGTCCTCCGGGACGGGCGTGATCGTGTTCGACGGGCCCACGGGGACCGTGACGGCGGCCCCGGGGTTGTCGTAGCCGAACCAGGCCCGCAGGCCGGTGTCGGAGGGCAGGACGCACTCGGCCACCGGGACCACCGGGGCGGCCATCACGGCGGGTGCGAGGGCGAGGGCGCCGGCGGCGGCCGGGACGACCGGCCAGAGACGGCGGGCCAGGGGTGCGCGCATTGTCCGTGCTTCCTTCGTCCGCGTGCAGATCGGGGTGCCTGCGAGGGCGACGGCGGGCGAACGGGTCCCCGCCGTCTGCGGACTTCTACCGTTTTTATGAGCTTCCTGCCCAGTATCCGTAAGGATGGCGCGCGCCTGGACGTACGGACGGCGGAAGCACGGACGGGGCCGGGTCGCCATGCGACCCGGCCCCGCTTGGAACGACGGTGGCGGTGCGTCAGCCGGTGACGGCGGGCGTCTGCTGGTTCTGGACCGCGGCGACGCGGGTGGCGGCGGCGCGGGACGCGGCGACGGCGCAGCCGCCCTTGATGCTGGCGCGGTGGAGGCGGCTGCCGGCGGTGCGGGTGAGCATCAGGGTGACGTTCATGCGCCGGACGGTGCCGGAGGACATGTTCCCGAGGTTCACGGTGAGCATGCCGCCGCTCAGCGTCGTGCCGGCCGGGCGGCCGCGGAGCGCGGCGCCGGAGGGCACGCGGTACTGGAGGCGCGCGCCCCGGGCGCTGTTGCGGCCGCTGTTGATGCCGGTGACGGTCACGCGCATCAGCTGGCCGGCGACGGCGGCCTTCGGCGCCGCGATCGCGACGCCGAGGCGGGTCGCCGGGCAGGTCGTGGCGGGGCGCGTGGCGGGCAGGACCTGCGGCGGGGTGACCACCGGGTCGCAGGCGCCGCCGGCGACCGACACCGAGGCGGACGCCTGGTCGTTGGTGGTGTTCTCGTCCATCAGCCCGTCGAACCCGCCGGAGGTGACCGACGCGGTGTTGGTGACGGTCCCGCACTGCTCGGCGGTCGCGACGGAGGTGCCGCGGTAGGTCACGGCGGCGCCCGGCTCGAGCCAGCCGTTGGCCGGCGCGTCCAGGGCGGCCATGTCCGCGAGCATCGGGTCGCTCACCGCGACGTCCGCCATGCGCATCCCCACGGAGCCGTTGTTGGTGACCACCACGGTCCAGGTGACCGTCTCGCCCGGCAGGAGGTTCGCGCGGTCGGCGGACTTCGCGATGCCGAGGTCGAGGTGGCAGGACAGCGAACGCGAGGTCGCGGTGGCGGCGTTGTCGCTCAGGTCGGTCTCGGTTCCCTTCGACAGGCGCACCGTGACGTCCATGTCCACGTACTTCTTGGGCCCGCAGATCTCCGCGCCGTACCGGCCGTGGTCGGTGTAGGTGAGCGACGCGCCCGGGGCGAGCCAGCCGTCGGCGGGCGGGTTGTCCGGGGTGAGGCCGGAGCGGCCCAGGCTGAGGTTGTCGACGATGATCCGCGACGCCATCACCCAGTCGGTGCCGGTGTTGGTGACGGTGATCGTCCACACGCCGTCCTGGCCGGCCGCGATCGTCGCGGGTCCGGTGACCCCGATCGACAGGTTCGTGTTCGTGGTCGCCATGGCCGAGGGGGCCAGTGCGAGCGCGCCGGCGGCGATGGCGGCGGCGGCGAGGGAGCGGCGCGAGCGGAGGGAGATCTTCATGTCCGGAACCTTTCGTCGTTGCGTCCGTGCGCCCGGCCTGGTGAGGCGGTTCCGGCGACGGCTTCCGTGCCGGTCGGGCAAGAACGATGGTGCGCCAACGCGGCGCCGCGGTGACCGGGCATGAGGATGGCCCTGCCCTGGACCCGGGTATAGGACCGGCCCTGGCCGGCGACGGCCCCAGGGGTTCCGGCGGTGCCGGAACCCGTATGGCCATCGGGGTGCTACGGGTGGGCGAGCCGCCGGTAGGTGATGCGGTGCGGCTGGGCCGCCTCGTCGCCGAGCGTGCGGCGGCGGTGGTCCTCGTACTCCTGGAAGTTGCCCTCGAACCACGTCACCTGGCTGTCGCCCTCGAAGGCGAGGATGTGCGTGGCCAGGCGGTCGATGAACCACCGGTCGTGCGAGGTCACCATCACGCAGCCCGAGAACGACTCCAGGGCCTCCTCCAGCGCCCGCAGCGTGTCGACGTCCAGGTCGTTGGTGGGCTCGTCGAGCAGGAGCAGGTTCCCGCCGGCGGCCAGGAGCTTCGCCAGGTGCAGGCGGTTGCGCTCACCGCCGGACAGCTGGCCCACCGGCTTCTGCTGGTCGGGGCCGCGGAAGTTGAACTGCGACAGGTACGCCCGGGAGTTCATCTCCTCCCGCCCGCCGAGGCGGATGAGGTCCATGCCGCCGGAGGCCTCCTCCCACACCGTCTTCGACGCGTCGAGGCCCTCGCGGGACTGGTCCACGTACGACACCTGCACGGTGTCGCCCAGCCGCAGCTCCCCGGAGTCCGGGGTCTCCTGCCCGGCGATCATGCGGAACAGGGTGGTCTTGCCGGCGCCGTTCGGGCCGATCACGCCGACGATGCCGCCCTTCGGCAGGTCAAAGGTGAGGTCCTCGATGAGCAGCCGGTCGCCGTACCCCTTGGACAGGTGCTCGGCGCGCAGGACGAGGTCGCCCAGCCGCGGCGCGGCGGGGATGCGGATCTCCGCGGTGCGCACCTTCTCGCTGGTCTCCTCCTCCAGGAGCCGCTGGTAGTTCTGGAGGCGGGCCTTGCTCTTGGCCTGGCGGGCCTTCGGCGAGCTGCGGACCCATTCGAGCTCCCGCGCCAGGGCCTTCTGGTGCGAGCTCTCCTTCTTCTCCTCGTGCTCCAGGCGCACGCGCTTCTGCTCCAGCCAGGAGGAGTAGTTGCCCCGGTAGGGGATGCCGCGGCCGCGGTCGAGCTCGAGGATCCACTCGGCGACGTTGTCCAGGAAGTACCGGTCGTGGGTGATCGCCACCACGGTGCCCTGGTACTCGTCGAGGAACCGCTCCAGCCACGCCACGGACTCGGCGTCCAGGTGGTTGGTGGGCTCGTCGAGCAGCAGCAGGTCGGGGCTGGACAGCAGCAGCCGGCACAGCGCCACGCGGCGGCGCTCGCCGCCGGAGAGCCTGGTGACGTCGGCGTCGCCCGGCGGCACCCGCAGGGCGTCCATCGCCACGTCCAGCTTGCGGCCCGTGTCCCACGCGCCCAGCCGGTCGATCTCCTCCTGCACCTGCTGGAACTCCTCCAGCAGCGCCGCCATGGCGTCGTCGTCCATCGGCTCGGCGAGCTGCGCGCTCATCTGCTCGTAGCGCGTGGTGAGGCCGATCTGGTGGGCGAGGCCCTCCTCGATGTTCCCGCGCACGTCCTTGGAGGCGTCCAGCTCCGGCTCCTGGGCGAGCAGCCCCACCGTGGCGCCGGGCGCCAGCTGGGCGGTCCCGGAGACCGCGGTGTCGAGCCCGGCCATGATCCGCAGGAGGGTGCTCTTGCCGGCGCCGTTGGCCCCCAGCACGCCGATCTTCGCCCCCGGCAGGAAGGACAAGGAGATGTCCTTCAGAACCACCTTGTCCGGAGGGTGCACCTTCTGGAGCCGGTGCATGACGTAGATGTACTGCTGCTCGCTCATGGGCCGCAGGGTAACGGAGGGCCCGGTGTCGCGTCCCCTCAAGTCGGGCCGCGCTACCGTCGAAGGCCAACGGATGACGACACCGAGCAGCACGCGGCCGCGGTCCGAGGCGCGCCGCGAGCCCCTGAAGGAGGGGTGCATGGGAACGATGAGCTACGAGCCCCGCACGCGGGACGGGTCCCGCGAGGGCTGGGTCGCCCGGCGCAGCGAGGGCGGCTGGACGAACTACCACCGCATCGGCTGCCCGCATGCGGAGCGGGAACGCACCGGCGTGCGCGCCGTGGTGCGGGGACCCTGGCGGTACCTGTCGCACCACTGGAACCCCTGTCCGCACTGCAGGCCCCCGAGGGGCGAGTAGCCCCGGGGATCCTCAGGCGTGGCCCGACGCGCTCCGCTACCGTGGAGCGCCGGTTCGGGAAGCGGGAGGAGGGCTGATGGACAGCACCGACGCGACGTTCCAGCAGGACGTCATCGAGCGATCGCACGAGGTCCCCGTGGTGGTGGACTTCTGGGCGCCGTGGTGCGGCCCCTGCCGTCAGCTGGCACCCGTGCTGGAGGCGGCCGTCGACCGCCACGCCGACGAGGTCGTCCTCGTGAAGGTGAACATCGACGAGAACCCGGCCGTCGCCGGCGAGTACCGGGTGCAGAGCATCCCGTTCGTCGCGGCGTTCCGGGACGGCAAGCCGGTGGGCGAGTTCGTGGGCCTGCAGCCCGCGCCGTCGGTGGAGGCCTTCGTGAACGCGCTGGTGCCCACCAGGGCGGACCGGCTGGCGGCACTCGGCGACGAGGACTCCCTGCGGGAGGCGCTGGTGCTCGACGCCGGCCACACGCCCGCGCGGCTCGCGCTGGCGCGGCTGCTGCTCGCCGACGGCCGCACCGACGAGATCCCGGAGCTGCTCGAGCCCGTGTCCTACGACCCGGCGGCGGCGGGAATGCTCGCGCGCGTGCGACTCGCCGGGGTGGAGGTGCCGGACGTGGTGGCCGGCCTGGACGCCCTCGACGGCGGCCGCACCGAACAGGCGCTCACGCACCTGCTCGACGCCGTGCGCGCGAGCTCCGCGCAGCCGGAGCTGCGCGACGACCTGCGCGCGGTGATGGTCGGCGCGTTCGGGGACCTCGGCGAGCACCACCCGCTCACCGTGCGCTTCCGCAAGCGCCTGGCGCAGGCCCTCTACTAGGGACGGGATCGCAGGAGCGGCGGGGCCGGCGCGCGGCCGGCCCGGCTACTTCTCGCGGTAGACGATGCGTCCCCGGGACAGGTCGTACGGGGACAGCTCCACCCGCACGCGGTCGCCGGGGTTGATGCGGATGCGGTAGCGGCGCATCCGGCCGGCCATGTGGGCCAGCACCTCATGGTCGTTGTCGAGAACGACCCGGAACATGGTGTTCGGCAGGGCCTCGGTGACCTCGCCCTCCACCTCGATCGCCTCTTCCTTCTGCTTCGCCGTGGGAACGTCTCCTTGAATCGGGCCACGCGTCATCGGGCGCGTCGCCGCCGGCATCCCCCCAAGGGTAACGGCTCCGGCAGGCCGCCGCACGCTCAACTCGCGCATCCTGCGGACGATGGTGATGGAGCAGCTCCCTCGTCGACGGGAACCTCGCGTGACCACCAGCGCCACCCCGCAGCACACATCCGGGGCGGGAGACCCCCGCCGTCTGCCACGCCTCGGCGACCTCCTGGTCCGCATGGGCGCGCTCACCGCGGGCGACCTGGAGTGGGCGCTGCAGGAGCAGAAGGCCGACGGCCGCCGCCTCGGCGAGATCCTGCTCGCGCACGGCAAGGTCACCGGTGAGCAGATGGCCCTCGCGCTGGCGCAGCGCCTGGGGGTGGAACGGGCGAACCTCGACAACCCGGACCACGAGGTCATCGAGCTCATCGACGCGCGCAGCCAGCGCCGCTACTCGGCGGTGCCCCTGCGCCTGGACGCGGACGGGCGCCTCGAGGTCGCGATGGCCGACCCGCAGAACGTCGTCGCGATCGACGACCTGCGGATCATCGCGGGCCGTGAGATCCGCCCGGTGCTCGCCCTCCCCGAGGAGGTCGCCGCCCTCCTCAACAAGCACTCGACGATGGAGGAATTCGTCGCCGAGATGATCGAGGAGGCGACGGACGACGAGGGCTACGGCGAGGGTGGCGCCAGCGTCAACGAGCTCCGCGCCGCCGGCGACGACGCCCCCGTGGTGCGGCTGGTCAACTCGGTGATCGTGCGCGCGATCGACTCGGGCGCCTCGGACATCCACTTCGAGCCGCAGCCGAACGACATGGCGGTGCGGTTCCGCATCGACGGCGTGCTGCGGCAGGTCGCGAGCGTGCCGCTCAAGCTGTCGCGCGGCGTGGTGAGCCGCATCAAGATCATGGCGGAGATCGACATCGCCGAGCGCCGCCGCCCGCAGGACGGCCGGGTGGGCCTCATCCTGCACGGCAAGCACCTCGACCTCCGCGTCGCCACGCTGCCCACCGTGCACGGCGAGAGCGTGGTCATCCGCATCCTGGACCGCTCCAACGTGCTGCTGGACCTGGCGACCCTGGGGTTCCAGCCGGAGACCCTCGGCGCGTGGGAGCGCTGCTACCGCAAGCCGTACGGCGCCCTGCTGGTCACGGGCCCCACCGGGTCCGGCAAGTCCACCACCCTGTACGGCACCCTGAACGTCCTGAACACGCCGGACCGGAAGATCATCACGGTGGAGGACCCGGTCGAGTACCGGCTGAACGGCGTGAACCAGATGCAGGTGAACCACAAGGCCAAGGTGAGCTTCGCCGCCGGCCTGCGGGCCATCCTGCGATGCGACCCCGACTGCGTGATGATCGGTGAGATCCGCGACGGGGAGACCGCCCAGATCGCGATGGAGGCGGCCCTCACCGGCCACCTCGTGCTCGCCACCCTCCACACCAACGACTCGGCCAGCGCGATGACCCGCCTCACCGAGATGGGCATCGAGCCGTTCCTGTCGGCGTCCGCCGTGCTGGGCGTGCTCGCCCAGCGCCTCGCCCGGCGCGTGTGCCAGCACTGCCGCGTGGGCGAGCCCATGACCCTCGCCGAGCTGCGCGACATCCTCGGCGACTCCGACATCCCCGAGAACCTGCCCGACCCCATCACGGTGCCCCGCGCCGAGGGGTGCGAGAAGTGCGGCGGGTCCGGGTACTCCGGGCGCCTCGGCGTGTACGAGATGCTCACCGTCAGCGAGAAGGTCGAGTCGCTCACCGTCCAGCGCGCCTCGTCGGAGGAGATCCGCCGCCAGGCGCGCCGCGAGGGGATGATCACCCTCCGCGAGGACGGCCTCCGCAAGGTGCTCGCCGGTCAGACGACCATCGACGAGCTCATGCGCACCGTCTCCTGACGCGCACCCGGACCCCCTCGCGCGGGGGGGGCCCGGCGGGTGCCTCCCGTCGGAACGGTCCCCCCCGCCGCGGGGCGACCGGCGGCCCCGTGCGGTCGTACGGTTGTCGTCATGGACGTCACCGGAGCGGCACGGATGCTCGGGATCACCGGATCCCGCCTCACCGACCAGGACCTGTCGGGGGCCTGGCGGCGCTTCGCCCGCGAGCATCATCCCGACGCCCGGCCGGGCGACCCGGACGCCGCGCGGCGGTTCATCGAGGGACGCCGGGCGTACGAGGTGCTGCGCTGCAGGGTGCGGCAGGAGCGGGAGGCGGGCTGGGACGCCGCCCACGAGAACCTGCGCCGCATGGGCCGCGTGGTGCGGGGGGAGCGGGCCGACATGGCCAGCCCCTACCGGTTCTCGAACGTCGCCTCGCGGGAGTGGCGCGCCTGAGCGCTACGGCGTGGCGTCCCCGGGCTCGGCCTCGCCGGACCCCAGTCGCCGCCACACCTCGCCCAGCACCGCGATCTCGCCCGCGCTGAGCGGGTCCAGGAAGCGCGTCCGCACCCCCGCCCGGTGGGTGTCGCGCGCGGTGCGCAGGCGGTCGGCCCCCGCCTCGGTGAGCACGGCGTTCGCGCCGCGGCGGTCCGCCGGGCAGGGCCGCTTCTCCACCAGCCCGTCGCGCACCAGCCGGTCCACGAGGCGGCTCACGCCGGACAGCGACAGCACGGTGCGGGCCGAGATCTCGGAGATCCGCATGCGCCGCTCGGGGGCGTCGGCCAACAGGATGAGCACCTCGTAGGCGGACACCGCCAGGTCCTCGGTGCGCTGCAGCTCCTCGTCGAGCTCGGACAGCAGGCGGGCATGCACGCGGAGGAATCCGCGCCAGGCCGCGAGCTCGTCCTGGGTGAGGGGGCCGCTGTTCGCATGTGGCTGCGTACGCAACTCAACTCCTTGCTGTTACAACAATTGTAGCGCGCGGCACGGGAGGTCACGCAACCATGCAGCGCACGACGGGAATCCACCACGTCACCGCGGCGCGGGTGGGCGCCCTGCGCGCCCGGCTCGCCTCAGGCCGGGTCGCCCGCCGCCGGCCCGGGGCCCATCCCGGGCACCGGCGCGCCCAGCTGGGCCAGGGCGTGGGGCAGGTCCCAGCTGCCGCGGGAGGAGCGCCACCTGCCCCTGGGCAGCTCGAACACCGTGACGCCGCTCACGCGGATCGCACGGCCCGTGGGCGCCACGGCCAGGAACTGCCCCAGGTGCGTGCCGGTCATCGTCCACAGGGCGCACACCTGGTCGCCCTCGGCGATCATGTCGTCCACCGCGAACCGCAGATCCGGGAACGAGCGCCGCAGCGACTCGATGACCAGCAGCGTCTCGTGCGGGCCGCTGCCGCCCATGGGCCGGCCCAGCACCTCGGGGTCGACGATGCGCTCGCGTTCGCCGGAGACCTCCTCGTTGAAGAGGTTCTCGAAGATCCGCATCACCACGGCCTTCATGCCGCGTCCGGAGCTCACCGGGTGATCCTCCGTACCGTGCCCGCCGCGTCGGCGACGAGGGTCGCCGACTCCCGCGGGCCGCTCACCGCGACGGTCATCTGGATGGCCCGGCGGAACGGCATCTGCCGCGACACCAGGACGCAGCACACCTCCGGCGACTCGATGGGGATGCGGCGGGCCCGGGCGACGAGCGCCGGCACCCGGCCCAGGTTCACCTCTCGCGCCCGGAACGCCGCCGGACCCACATCCTCACGGCGGATCCGCACCGGGTCGGGGTCCGACAGCTCGCCGTCGCGCCACACGTAGCGGTCCACGTTGGCCGGATGGTCCGGATCCCGCACGTACAGCACCGCGTGGCCGTCGTAGAGGCCGAGGCTGGTGAACTGGGGCGACGTGCCCCCGAGCCGCGCCCGCAGGTCGGCGAGGATGCGGGTCGCGCCGCCCGCCTCCAGGGGGGCGGGGCCCGCCGCGGCATCCGGGACGCCGTCGTCCCCGGAGAGGGGCGTCTCGGAGGTGACCGGCTCGACCGGGCCGGCGATGCCGTCGTCGGGGTTCCCGGCATCCAGCGGGCGGCCGTCGGCCGTGACCGTGACCGTGCGCTCCACGGTGACCGTGCGGGCGGTGTCACCGCCGCCGCACCCGGCCGCCAGCACCACGGCGGCGCCGAGGGCGGGCGGGATCAGGAGGGCGCGGTTCGGCGGCATCGCGCGGGGATCGTATCCTCCCCCCGATGGCCCGCCGTGCGCCCCGACCGCGCCGCCCCGTCGCCTGATGCGCGGGATCCTCGCCGCCCTGCTCGCGCTGGTGGGGCTCGCCTGCGCCGTGTACCTCCAGACCATGTCCTACGTGGGCGGGAACGTCCTGGACTCGGGCAGGTTCGCCGAGACGACGCTGGACGTGCTGGCGGGGGAGGACGGCTCCGCCGCGGCTGCCCGGGCGATGACGGCGGTGGTGGACCGCCGCGCGGCCGCGCAGGGCGTGGCGGTGCCCGCCGACACGCGGGCCCAGGTGCAGGCGGCGCTCACCCGGGCGCTGCGCGCGCCCGGCATCGTGGACGTGCTGCGCCCGGTCGTGCGGGCCGCGCACCGGGCGCTCATCGACGGGCGCGACGCCCGGTTCTCGCTGGCGCCGCTGCGCCCGCAGGTGGTGCGGGCCGTCGAGGCGCGCGCGCCGGCGGCCGTGTCGCTGGTGCCGCCCGAGCAGGGCTTCCCGGTGGTCACCATGCCGGTGGCGTGGCGCGACGCCGGGCCCGTGGAGCTCGCCGGCACCCTGCGCGACGGGCGCGGCACCGCGCTCCTGGTGGCCGTGGCCGCGTTCGGGCTCGCCGTGGCGGTGTCCCGCCGCAGGCCGGCGGCGCTGGTCGCCATCGGCGCCGCGCTGTGCGTCACCGCGGTCCTGCCGCTGCTGGTGCGGGGCGGCGCCGGGGCCGCCGCCGCCGGGCTGGTGGATTCCGACGTGGCCGACCCGCTCGCCCAGGCCCTGGTGGAGGGCTTCACCTCCGGCTACCTCCGGGCGACGGTGTGGACATTGGTGGCCGGCGGCGCGGCCATCGCCTCCGGCATCCTCGCCGGGAGCCGGGGCCGCTGATCGCGCACCTCGACCTGGACGCGTTCTTCGCAGCGGTCGAGATGCACCGCCGGCCGGAGTTGCGCGGGCGGCCCATGGCGGTGGGCGGCGACCCGGACGGCCGCGGCGTCGTCGCGACCGCGAACTACGCGGCCCGGCGCTTCGGCGTGCGGTCCGCGATGAGCTGCGCGGAGGCGCGCCGCCGCTGCCCGGACCTGGTGTTCGTGCGGCCCGACATCCGCGAGTACCGGGCGTGGTCGGAACGCGTCTGGGCGACCGTGGACGTGCTGGTCCCGGTGTGTGAACCCGTCGGGCTCGACGAGGGGTACCTCGACCTGGGCGACGACGACCCCGTCGGGCTGGCACGGGCGGTGCAGCTGGCCGTCGCGGAGCGGGTGCGCCTGTCCGCGTCGCTGGGCGTGGCGTCCTGCAAGGTGGTGGCGAAGATCGCGTCAGACCGGGACAAGCCCGGTGGCCTCACCGTCGTGTCCCCCGGCGGTGAGCGGGAGTTCCTGTCCCCCCTGGCGGTGCGGCTGCTGCCCGGCGCCGGGCCGCGCACCACGGCCCGCCTGCTGGAGGCCGGCATCGCGACCATCGGGGATCTGGCGGACCTGCCACCCGAACGCGTCGCCGCCCTCATCCCCGGGCGGGTGGGCGAGTTGCTGCGCGACCGCGCGCGCGGCGTCGACCCCCGGCCGGTCATGGCGGAGCCCGCGGAGCGCATCTCCGTCAGCACCGAGCGCACGTTCGACCGTGACGTGACCGACCGCGGCGAGCTCGCCCGGCGCGGCGAGGAGATGGCCCACGACGTCGCGTCCTCCCTGGCCCGCCGCGGCCGGTGCGCGAGGACCGTGTGGGTGAAGCTGCGGTACGGGGACTTCTCGACGGTCACCCGCTCCCACACCATGGCCGCGGCGACCGACGACGCGGGCCTCATCTGGCGGCAGGCGTGGCACCTCCTGGAGGGCGCGCTCGAGCACCGCCCCGGGCCCCTGCGCCTGCTCGGGGTGGGGGCCAGCGGCCTCTCCGAGCAGCACCAGCTGGCCCTGTTCTAAGGCGTCGCGTCCCGGGCGAGGTCCCGCAGGGCCGCCAGCACCTGCCGGTGCCTTCGCGCCGAGGCGGCGTCCTTCCACCCCCAGGTGATGCCGCCGTGCACCAGGGTGGTGAGGCCGATCGCGTCGCTGATGGTGTGCGCGGTGAACCGCACACCCGTCACGAAGTCCGCGCCGGGCAGCGGTTCGGCGATCACGACCGCCTCGCCGCGGGCGACCAGCGCGAAGCCCGTGCCGACCAGGGTGAGCGCCGCGCGCGGGTCGCCGCGCAGGCGGCCCAGGCTGCCGCGGTGGTGCGCGAGGGCGAACAGCACCACCCGGTCGCCGGCCCGGTGGACGGCGCTCACGGGGATCGCCGACGGCCCGTCCGCCGCGACGGTGGCAAGCACCGCCACCAGGTCGTGCGGGAAGGGCGGGAGCGCGGGGGGCCCCTCGGGGTGCCGGTCCATGGGACCCACGGTACCCCCGCCGGGGGACGCCGGGTGGGAGGATCGACGCGCTGACGGGGGCGCTGCGCGCCGGAATCGCTGAAACGGCCGTTGCCGAATGCGCAATTCCTCTCAGTTTCGGTGTGGACATCGGTACGTGCAGGGAAGTAGGAAGCCCCATCGAACCCCGAGAAGCCGTGTTTCGGGTCCCGGCGTCCGTTGCCCACGGGTGCGGCGCCGTCGTTGCCCGACCTGAACCGAACCTGGAGCCGAACATGTCCGCAGCGCCTCGATTGCGTGGAATGCTCGTCGCCGTGGTTCTGGCGCTCGCCGCGATGCTCGCGGCGGCGTCAGGGGCGCTGGGCGCGGGCATCCAGCTCGACCGGAGCATCTCGCCGCCGCAGGCGGTGGTGCGCGGGTCGGGAACGCAGGTCTTCAACTTCAACATCACGTTCACGTCCACCGCGAACCACTACGAGTTCACGGTCCTGGACCCCAACGGGATCCCCGTGAGCGCGACGGAGGTCGTGCAGACCCCCGGCGCGGCCAGCCCGATCACCGGGACCCGCACGTGGAGCCCGCCGGCCGGCGCGCAGGCGGGCCGCTACCAGGCCGTGGTGCGCTTCTTCTCGAGCACCGGCTTCGAGGCCGAGGCCCGCGTGACGTTCGACGTCGCGGACCAGCTCGGGTCGATCCGCCTCGTCAAGTACGAGGACCTCAACGGCAACGGCAGCCGTGACGCCAACGAACCCGGCGTGCCGAACTGGACGTTCAACCTCATCAACCCGCAGGGGAACCCCAGCGACGCCCGCACGGGCACGGACGGCACGGTGACGGTGAGCAACGTGCCCTCCGGCACGTGGCGCGTCGACGAGGTCATGCAGGGCGGCTGGGTCGCGGTGACCCCCACCGGCGGCCAGGTGGCCGTCCCGGCGGGCGGCACCGGCACCTTCACGGCGGGCAACGTCCGCCCGGCCCCGCTGTCCGGCACGGTGTGGCTCGACCTGAACGCCAACGGGCGCATCGACGTGGGCGAGAACGGCCGCGCGGGCGTGACCCTCACGCTCACCGGCACGACCGGCCTGGGCACCCGCGTGTCCGACACCACGGTCTCCATCGGTGACGGCACCTACGTCTTCCCGGACCTCATGCCCGGCACCTACTCCGTGCGCATGACCACCCCGAAGGGCTTCACCGCGACCACGGCGATCGTCCGGAACGGCCGGATCATCACCTCGAACGTCGGCAACCCGAACAACAACTTCGGGCTCGTGTCCGGCTCCGGCGTCGTCACGCAGACCCCGGACGTGACCATCGACAAGCGCGGCCCGGCGACGGCGCTGCGCGGCCAGGTGTTCACCTACGTCATCGTGGTGCGCAACAACTCGACGTTCGCCGCGCGCAACGTGCAGGTGACCGACCTGGTGCCGGCCAACCTCACCCTGGTCGCCATCCCGGCGGGCGCCACGATCCGCAACGGCGTGGTCACGTGGAGCCTCGGGACCCTCGCCCCCGGCGCCAGCAGGACGCTGCGCATGCGGGTGCGGGTGAACGCCAACACCACGGCGACGCGCCTGGTGAACACCGCGACCGTGACCGCCACGGGCCTGCCGCCCAAGCGCGACACGGTGGTCACGCGGCTCAGGAACCCGCCGCCCACCCGTCGCATCGGCGGCGTGACCGGCTGATGGCGGTGACCGTGCCCATGACGGGAGCGGTGTCGCGGGTGGCCTGGACGGCCCCCCGCGTGTTCCATGCCTCGGCGGCGGGCGCCGCCGCGGTCGCGCTGGCGCTGACCGGCACGGTCGCCGCGACGGGGGCCACGGCGCCTCCGGCCGCGACGACCGCCCTGAAGCCCATCGGAACCGCCCCCACCGACAAGAAGGCCTTCACGGCGCGCGTGCTCCTGCCCACGGTGGGCCGCGCCGCGCCGAGCAGCCGCGCGCGGGTGACGCAGCGCATCTCCCCGTACGCGCCGTACGACGACGACCCGCAGGTGCTGCTGGTCCTGGAGACCGCCACCGGTCCCGGCGGCCCGTGGTACCGGGTGCTGCTGCCGGTGCGCCCCAACGGGACGTCCGCCTGGGTGTCCGGCGTGTCCCTGCAGGTGCGCGCCACGCCCTACCGGGTGCGGGTGCGCCTGGGCCTCCGCAAGCTGGAGCTGCTGAAGGCGGGAAAGATCATGAACCGCTGGACCGTCGGCGTCGGCACCCGCCAGAACCCGACGCCCCAGGGGCTCTTCGCGCTCAGCGAGATCGTGCCGCAGTCGAACCCCCGCGGGTTCTACGGGCCGTTCATCCTGTCGCTGGCCGCGCACTCCGACAACCTGTCGGACTTCGACGGCGGTCAGGGCCAGGTGGCCATCCACGGCACCAACCTGCCCGGCCTGCTGGGCGGCGCGGTGAGCCACGGCTGCGTCCGGATGCCGAACACCGGCGTCAAGAAGGTGGCGAAGCTCGTGCCGCCCGGCGCCCCCGTGGAGATCCTGCCCTGACCACCCCGCCCGGGCGGCCTCGCGGTCGCCCGGGCAGGGTGGTTGGCGCGTGCGGGTCACCCGGCGGTGCGTGCGACGACGCGCGCCGCGAGCAGCAGCGGCGAGATGCCGGCGGCGACGGCCGCGGGCCCGGCGGACCACTGCGCGGTTGCGTGCGCGGCGCGGACGCCGGTGAGGACGGTGCCGGGGGCGATGCCGGCGGTGATGCACGCCAGGCCCGCGACGGCCATGGCGGCGGCCGCCGCGGCCCGCGTGCGGCGGGGGATGCGGTGCATGTGAACGGCCTCCCGTGAGGGCTGACCGTCCCAGCCTGGCGGAGCGCTGCGCGCGGGTGGCGCGCGCATCGCCCCGCCGGTGTCACCCCATGCGCGCGTGATGCGCGCGGGGCGTCAGGGCTGCGGCATGATCCGGTCGCCGATGCCGTGCGGCATGAACTGCTCCGCCATGGCGTACAGCTCCGGCGGGTACGGGTGGGCGCCGATGGAGGCCGACATGCCGCCGTCCACCATGATCGTCTGCCCGGTGATGTAGCTGCCGGCGTCGGAGGCGAGCAGCAGCAGCGCCCCCACGAGCTCCTCGGGGTCGCCCAGGCGGCGCAGGGCCGTCTGGTCCTCGATGCGCTGCCTGAACGGCGGGATGGCCAGCACCTGGTTGGTCATCTCCGACGGGAACCAGCCGGGGCCGATGGCGTTCACGCGCACGCCGCGGTCGGCCCACTGCAGGGCGAGGTACTTCGCCAGGTGGATCGTCGCGGCCTTCGAGGTCGCGTAGGCCACCGGGATGTTGAAGTGCCCGCCGGCGCCGCCCACCGAGGCCATCATGATGATCGAGCCGCCGCCCGCGGCGAGCATGTGCTGCGCCGCCGCCTGCACCGTCAGGAACGTGCCGGTGAGGTTGATCTCGACGGACTGCCGGAACAGGTCGCCGGGGATCTTCTCGGGGACCGCGGCCGCCTCGGGCACCAGGCCCGCGTTCGCGACCATCACGTCCAGCCGGCCGAAGCGCTCCACGGCGGCGGCGACCAGGGCGTGCACCTGGGCCTCGTCGGTGACGTCGCACGGCTGCACCATGGCGGTGCCGCCCGCGGCGGTGATCGTCTCGGCGACCTCCTGCAGCTTCTCCACGCGGCGGGCGGCGAGCACGACGTTCGCCCCCGAGGCGGCGAGCGCCTCGGCGAACGTGATGCCGAGGCCGGCCGACGCGCCGGTGATGACGGCGGTCTTGCCGCTCAGGTCGAACCGCTCGGTGACGCTGCTCATGCACTTCCTCCTGGGTGTGCCGGGATGTCCCGCGAGTCGGGGTGGCGCTGAGTGTGCCGCCGCCCCCGGTGCGGCGTCCAATAGGACCTGCCGGCGCGAACGATAGGCTGCGCCTATGGGGATCGATCCGCAGCGCCTGCGGTCGCTGGTCGTGCTGGCGGAGGAGCTGCACTTCGGCCGCGCCGCCGCCCGCCTGCACATCACCCAGCCGAGCCTCAGCCAGCAGGTCGCGCGGCTCGAGCGGGAGGTGGGCGTCCGGCTCGTGGACCGCGGCCCGCGCGGCACCCGGCTCACCGGTGCCGGCGCCCGCCTGGCCGACGCCGCCCGCCCGGCGCTCGAGGCCATCGACCGAGCGGTCGCGGAGATCCGCGAGGCGGAGGGCATCGCCCCGACCCTGCGGATCGGCGTTCCGCGCATGGAGTACACGGGGCATCCGGCGATCGCCGCGCTGGCGGAACGTGCCCGGGCGGCGGCGGGGGCCGAGCGGGTGGAGTTCGCGGTGCTGCTCGCCGGCCCGGCGCTCGCGGCGCTGCGGGCCGGCGAGGTCGACGCCGCCTACATGTACGCGCCCGTCGACGACGACAGCGTGGAGGTGGTCCCCGCGTTCACCGACACGCTGGTGATGGCGATGGCCGGCGGCCATCCGCTGGCCGGGCGCGACCGCCTGGTGTTCGCGGACCTCGCCGGGCAGACGATCGTGACGTGGTCGCGGCGGTCCATGCCGGAGCTGCGCGCCACGCTCGACATGTACTGCGAGAAGGAGGGCTTCTCCCCCGTGGTGGCCGAGGCCCCGGACACGCCCGGCGCGCTGGGCGCCATGGTCGCGCGCACCGGCGGGGTGGCGCTGGTCGCCCAGGCGTGGGCGGAGATGGCGCCCGAGTCCGGGCTGGTGTTCCGTGCCATCGCCCGCCCGCAGATGGTGATCGCCTGCGTGCTGGCGTGGCCGCGGGACCGGCCGGGCCGCGGGTCCGCGGCGATCGCGGACGCCGCGACGCTCGGGTGACCCCGGTCATCGTCACGCGCGACGGTGACCGCGTGACGTTCCCGTCCGTCCTGCGGCGCCTCCTCGTTCGCGGGCAGTCCGCGGATCGTCACCTCTCTGCCTCCCCGGGGCGTCTCGAGACAGGAGGCGGCGGCCGGCGCCACGACCGCCGCACCCGGCAACCGCCGCCTCCGTGCCGTTCCGCTCGGTCGGATCATCCGAGACGCGTCCCGTTCGACATCGGTGGTCGGTTGCCGCCCACGTCGGTCTCGGAGACGGCAACGCGATCGTGAGCTGCGGTCGCCTCCGTCGGACGACGCTCCCCCGGCCCTTCGGTGGCGGTTCGAGGCGGAGCGCACAGGGGTCCTCGCCCGATGCATCCGGAGCTCCCGTCAGGCGGGTGGCACGCGCGGGGTCACACCAGCCGGCCCGCGGCCTCCAG
>JADLHW010000093.1 GCA_020848615.1 Thermoleophilia bacterium | reverse complement strand
GGCGAGGGCGCGGCGCAGCGACCGGCCCGCGGCGATGCCGTCGGCGGTCGCCCGCAGCACGCCGGGCAGCTGGGCGGCGACGCGGTCCGGGTACCGGCGCTCCCGCGCCGCCAGGACCAGGTGGGCCGCGCCCGGCACCGCGACCGGCGCGAGCGCGGCGACCGCCCACGACCCCATCGCGATCGCCAGGAGGGCCGCCGCGAGGGTCGCGGCCGCGACGCCGCCGGCCGCCGCCGCGGCCGGCACGGGGATCCCGCCGCGGCGCAGCCGCCGGGAGAGTGCACCGGATCCGGGGAACGCCGGCACGTTCCTCCGGCGGCCCGCCGGCAGCGGGTCGCGGCGCAGCACGGCCGCGACGATCAGCGCGGTGCCCGACCCGGCGAGCAGCGCCGGCGCCGCCGCGTTCACGCCCCGCCGTCCCGGGGCCGGGCGAGGTCCCGCCGCCACGCCTCCGCGGCGCCGGTGAGCGCCAGGCGGTCGTCGTGCAGCCGTGCGAGGGGGAGCGTCTCCCCGCCGCCCGCCCCGCGGCGCAGGGCGCAGACCTCCAGGACGCGGCGCCGCCCGTCGGGCAGCCGGGCCTGGTGCACGACGAGGTCGATGGCGGCGGCGACCTGCTCGGCGACCGCCTGCCACGGCAGCTCGAGGTCCCCCATGAGGGCGAGCAGCTGCAGGCGTCGCAGCGCGTCGCCCGGCGAGGAGGCATGCAGGGTGGACAGCGACCCCTCGTGGCCGGTGGTCATCGCGCTGAGCATGTCCAGGGCCTCGCCGCCGCGGACCTCGCCGACCACGATGCGGTCGGGCCGCATGCGGAGGGCGTTCCGCACGAGCGCCCGGATGGGGACCGCGCCGCGCCCCTCCAGCGAGGCCGGCCGGCTCTCCAGGCGCACCACGTGCGGCAGCGGCAGGCGCAGCTCGGCGGCGTCCTCGATCGTGACGACCCGTTCCCCGGCCGGGATCGCCCCGGCGAGGGCCGCGAGCGTCGTGGTCTTGCCGCTGCCGGTCCCTCCGGTGACCAGGATGTTCCTGCGGGCGGCGACGGTGCACTCCAGCAGGCCGAGGACCTCCGAGGTGAGGGTGCCGCGGTCCACCAGGTCACGGGCGGTGAGCGGCCGCGCCCCGAACCGCCGGATGGTGACCGCCGGACCGTCCACCGCCAGCGGCGGGATGACGACGTTCACGCGGGACCCGTCGGGAAGGCGGGCGTCCACCATGGGGCTGGACTCGTCGACCCTGCGACCCAGGGGCGCGAGGATGCGGTCCACGACGTGCAGCACGTGGGCGGCGTCCGCGAACCCGGCCTCGGCGGGCTCCACGCGGCCGTCGCGTTCCACGAAGACCCGGTCGTGGCGACACACCATGATCTCCGTGACCGCGGGATCGCGCATGAGCCGCTCGAGCGGGCCCAAGCCCAGGGCGGCGTCGGCGACGGCCTCCAGCAGCCGCTCGCGGGCCGCGCCGCCCAGGATGTGACGGTCGCGGGCGAGCACCCGTCCGGCGGCCTCGGCGACGGCGTCACGGTCGACGGCGTCCCCGGCCATCCGGAGCGCCCCCACCGCGGCGGCCCGCACGCGCTCCACCAGCGCGGGGTCGGGGAGGGGCGCCGTCACGACGCGGCCTCCTGCGCGAGGGCGTCGCCGAGCTCCCGCATCGCCTCGGCGAGCCGGGCCCGCCGGCCCGCGCGCGGCAACCCGGCCGCGAGGTCCGTGGCCTCCCCCGGCGCCCGCGGCACGACGCACGCCAGCGGCAGGCCCAGCGCGCGGGCGACGGTGCGCGGGGGCAGCTCGTCGGGACGTGACCCGCGGTTGACGACCAGCAGCGCCCCGGGGGCGCCGCCGAGCAGCCGGAGCGTGCGCCGCGCCACGCGGCACCCGGCGACGTCGGCCGGGGCCACCAGCAGCGTCGGCACGATGCCCGCCAGGCGGCGGGCCACGGGCGTCGCCCCGGAGCCGGCGTCCACCACCAGGGGCGGGCGGTCGTCCATCGCGAGGATGGCGTCGAGCACCGTGCACACGCCGGCGGTGTCCGCCCCGTCGGGGCCGGGCACCAGCGTGAGCCCGCCGGGGTGGACGACCGATGCGGACCGCAGATGCTCGCCGGTGAGCTCCTCCGCGACGGCGAGGAGGTCCACGATCGTGCGGGGCCCCGTGGAGCCGAGGCCGCCGGCGAGGTCGCCCCGCTCGGGATCCAGGTCGAGCAGGACGGCCGGCACCCCGTGGGCCTGCATGTGGAGGGCCAGCCCCGTGGCGACCAGCGTCCCGCCGGCCCCGCCGCACGCCCCGACGACCGCGATGATCCGCGTCATGGGACGGCCACCTCGGCGACGGGGGTGCCCGGTCCCTCGTCGTCGGGCCGGGCGAGCAGGCGCACCTCCCGGGCGAAGTTGAGGGCCGCGGTGATGAGCAGGGCGTCGCGGGCTCCGGCGCGCAGCAGCACGGCGCCCACCGTGGGGGCCTCGCCGAAGCCGCCGTCGGCGCCCTGGTCGACGGCGAGCACCTCGGCGCCGGCGACGATGACCCTGGTGCGCCCGGCGGGTCCCTCGCCGCTGGAGGCGACGACGTCGACGCGCGTCCCGGGTTCCAGCGCGGTCGCCGCGGCGCCGGCCGCCTGGGCCGGGACCGGCACGGCCCGCTCACCCGGCGCGAGCGGGGCCACGGCGGGGCGGCCGCCCCCGAGGGCCGCGAGGGGGAGGGGTTCGCCCGTGGCGAGGGCCGCGGCGGTGCGACGGCCCACGAGCTGCGCGGGGTCCGCGGGCAGGCCGCCCAGCGGGGCATCCCCGGAGAGCCGCGTGGCGGTGAACGCGTCCGAGAGGGTGGGCTCGTCGAGGACGGTGCCGGCCGGCACCTCCACCCGCGCGACGAGCACGGGGACGCGGCCCGGGCCGCGCTGGGCGACGGTGATCAGCAGCGCCGCGGCGACGCCGGCGGCGCCCGCGATCAGCAGCGCCCGGCGGCCGGGACGCCTGGGCCGCCCCAGCGGGAGCCGGGCGATCATGCCGCCGCCTCCATGGGCCGGCCGCACCCGCCGCAGGTCCCCCGCACCACGCCGCCGCCGGCGCAGTGCGGGCACGGCCGCCACGCGCGGATGGCCAGGCGCGCGAGGACCGGCAGCGGGAGGCTCGCGGCGGGGGTGCCATCCGGATCCGGCCTGCGGATGAGCGCGCCGGGGTCGCCGCCCGCCAGCATCGACACCAGCGACTGGACCGCCCGGCCGAGGTCGGGTGTCGTGTCCGCGGCCCACGTGCCGGCGACGGCGGCGACCCACCGGGCCTCCACACGGCCGGGCGGCAGCAGCACCGTCGCGGCGCCCAGGGCGCGGGCGACCGCCGCGCCCGCCGGGACGCCCGCCCCGTCCGCGGCGGCCCGCAGCAGCACGACGTCCTCGGGGTGCTCGGGCTCCGTCTCGACCCCCGGGATGCCGGCCGCCAGGCCCGGTTCGGGGACCACGACCCGCACCGGGGTCATGCCCCCTCCGGGAGCAGGCGGTACCCGATGCCCCAGACGTTGCTCACGAAGCGCTGGCCGGCGCCGCAGGTCTCCAGCTTGCGCCGGAGCCGGCTGGCGTGGCTGTCGACCGTGCGGGTGCGGCCCGTGGCGATGTACCCCCACACGTCCCGCAGCAGCTCCTGCTTGGTGAGGACCCTGCGCGGGTCGCGCGCCAGCGCGTCGAGCAGGGCGAACTCCTTCGCCGACAGCTCGACCCGCCGGCCGTTGACGGTGGCGCTGCGGGAGCGCCGGTCGACCACCAGGGGACCCACGCACACCGCGTCGCGGAGCGTCTCCCCCCGGCTGCGCCGCACCAGGCCCCGGGCGCGGGCCAGCAGCTCCGCGTAGTCGTACGGGCGCACGAGGTGGTCGTCGGCGCCCTGCTCGATGGCGCGCACCACCTCCTGGGCGCCGCGCACCCGGGAGACGGTGAGCACCGGGATGCCGGGGTCCCACGGCCCGCCCGGGGTGCCGCGGCGCAGCTGGTGCAGGAACTCGAAGCCGGAGGCCTCGGGCAGGTCCACGTCGACGATGGCGAGCTCCGGCGCCATGGACAGCAGCGTGCGGCGCGCCTCGTCGGCGTCGGGGACGGCGCGGATGTGGAAGCGGTCGGCCCGGAGCGCCTGCTCGAGCGCCCTGCGCCGGGCGGGATCGCCCTCCACGAGCAGGACCAGGGGCGGTCGGTCGAGGGTCGGTGACGCCATCTTGAGTGCTCCTTCGTGTGGCGGTGCCGGCGGCCGCGTGCGCGGCCGGCACAGACACAGAGGCGCGGCGGCCGGCCGAATCACCCCCCGGCCACCGCCGGATCGCTCAGATGCGCGTCCGCGCGGCCGATCACAGGCGCGTATGAGCCCGGCCTTCGACCGCCCGCGACGACGGAACCAGCCCCAGCAGCGCCAGTCCCTCCGGGAGCGCGACCTCACCGGCCGTGACCTGCGGTCCCGCGACCTCGGCGGCAAGGACCTCACCGGCGCGCAGATGGGCCGCACCGACCTGCGCGGCGTGCGGATGAGCGGCTCGAACCTCACCGACGCGGTGCTCGCCGGGGCACTGATGTCCGGCTGCGACCTGTCGGAGGCGATCCTCCTGGGTGCCCGGATGGGCGGCGTGGACCTGCTGCGCGCCACCCTGCGCGGCGCGGACCTCACCGCCGCCCACCTGTCCGGCGCGTCGCTGGGATGGGCGCACGCGGTGGGCGCCCGGTTCACCGAGGCCGTGCTGATGGGCTCCGACCTCACCGAGATGGAGCTGCGCGACGCGGACCTCTCCGGCGCGGACCTGTCCGGCGTGCACGCCCCGAGCATCTCCGCCCCCCGGGCGGTCTTCACCGGCGCGGACCTGCGCTTCGCCCAGATGGACTGCGCGGACCTCACCGCAACCCGCATGGACGGGGTGCGCGGGGAGGGCGTCCGCCTGGACCTGGCCCGCATGGACGACGCGGTGCTGAGCGGCGCGGACCTGCGCGGCGCGGCCCTGGCGGCGGTGTCCCTCACCGGCGCCGAGCTCACCGGCGCGGACATGACCCGGGCCGACATGGCGCAAGCCGACCTCTCGGGCGCCGGCGGCCATCGCGCCCGGCTCGGGGAGGCACGGCTGCGTCGCGCGACCCTCGCGGGCGCGGACCTCACCGGCGCGGTGCTGGAGGGCGCGGACCTGCGGGACGCCGTCGCCGCGGGGCTGGTGATCGCCGGCGCGCGGGCCGCGGGCTGCCGCATGCGCGGCGCGGACCTGCGGGATGCCGACCTGCGTGGCGCGGACCTCACGATGGCCGATCTGCGCGGCACCGACCTGCGCGGCGCCCTGCTGGGGGGCTCCCGCCTGCGCGGCGCGGACCTCACCGGGGCGAGGTGCGACGGCGCGGACCTGCGTGGCGCGGACCTCCTGGACGCCCAGCTCGCCGAGGTGGTGCTGGCGGGCGCGGACCTCACCGAGGCGATCCTGGAGGGCGCCGAGCTGCCGTCCGGGAGCCTCGAGGACGCCGTCCTGTCCCGGGCGGACCTGCTGGGCGCCTATCTGCGCGGCGCGCGGATGCGCGGCGCGGTCCTCCAGGGCGCGGACCTCAGCGAGGCCGTCCTGGAGGGCGCGGACCTCGCCGGCGCGGACCTGCGCCTGGCGGACCTCTCCCGCGCGGCCATGGGCGGCGCGGACCTGCGCAGCGCCAGCCTCGCCTGGGCGCGCCTGGTGGGCGCACGCCTCGCGAAGGCCCGGTGGGACGGCGCCGTGCTGGACGGCGCGGACCTCACCGGCGCGGTCGCCGCCCCCGCCCGATAGAGGAACCCGCAGGGCCCGGGTCGTTGTGCCCGGTGTCGCGGATGCCGATGGACATCCCGGATGGGATCTCCCCGCAACACCCGCCGCGCCGCGGCCGCCGCCGCGATGCTCGCAGGCGCGCTCGCCCTCGCCGCACCCGCCGCGATGGCCGCGCCGAGCTCGGAGACGGTGCTGGTGAAGTTCGACCCGGCGGCCACCCGGGCGGAGCGCGCCGACGTCGCCGGCGCCCTCGACGCGGTGTCCGGGCGGGGCCTGCTGGGCGGCTGGCGCGCCTACCGCCTCGACGACCCCGTCACCCTCGCGCAGGCCAAGGCCGCGCTCGCCGGCACCACCGCGGATCTCGGCGTGCAGATCGACCGGCCCGTGCGGCCGCTGGCGGCCGCCACCGACCCCTCGTGGGGCTCGCAGTGGGACATGACGACGATCGGCGCCCCCGAGGCGTGGGACCTGGCCCCCGGCGTCCCGGTGATCGTCGCGACCACCGACACCGGCGTCGACATCTCCCACCCGGAGCTCGCGGGCCGGGTGTGGGTGAACACCGGGGAGATCGCCGCGAACGGCCTCGACGACGACCACAACGGGTACGTGGACGACGTGAACGGCTGGGACTTCCGGAACAACGACGCCGGCGTCTTCGACGGCGCGGCCGTGGACACGCACGGCACCCACGTGGCCGGCACCATCGCCGCGTCCCGTGACAACGGGGTGGGCATCGCGGGCCTGTCGTCCACGGCGCGGCTCATGCCGGTGAAGTTCATGGAGGACGCCTCGGGCGGCACCTTCATGAACGGGGTGCTCGCCATCCAGTACGCCGTGGACCACGGCGCGAGGGTGATCAACGCCTCCTGGGGCTCGTCGTCGTACTGGCAGCCGATGTGCGACGCGGTCCAGGCCGCGGTGAACCGCGGGGTCCTGTTCGTCGCCGCCGCCGGCAACGACGGGCTGGACGAGGGCGCGGGGGTGGCGTACCCGGCGGCATGCCCGTCGGCGGGCATCGTGTCCGTAGCGGCCACCACCGGCACGGACCACCTGGCGGCCTTCAGCAACCGGGGCGCGACGACGGTCGACCTGGGCGCGCCCGGCGAGTCGATCTACTCGCTCGCCCCGGGGTCCGGGTACTCGTGGAAGTCCGGGACCTCGATGGCCGCGCCGCACGTCGCCGGCGTCGCGGCGATGCTGCTGGGACGGCACCCGTCGCTCGGCGTCGCCGACCTGAAGTCGCTGCTCATGGACACCGGGGCCCCCGCCGCGGCGCTCGCCGGCACCACGGTCTCCGGACGGCGCCTGTCGGCCTCCGCCGCCATGTCCGCCGCCGACGCGCCGGACACCACCCCGCCCACGGCCCCGGTCATCACCTCACCGGCCGCCGGGGCGGTGGTGAACGACGCCACCGTCACCTGGACCGGCTCCACGGACGCCTCCGGCATCGACGGGTACCGGGTGACCGTGGACGGGACGGTCGTGGGGAACGTCGGTTCCGGCGTGCGCAGCCTGGATCCGGGCCCCCTGGCGGACGGACCGCACTCGGTCACCGTCACCGCCGCCGACACGGCGGGCAACACCACCGCCGGCACGGCGGTCCCCTTCACCCTCGACACGCGCCCCCCCGCGGCGTTCACGATGACCGCGCCGGCCGCCACCGCCGCCACCGAGGTCACCGTGACGTGGACCCCGTCATCGGACGACAACGGCATCGCGCGGTACCGGGTGCGGTGGGACGGCGGGGCGGTGACGCTCGGTGCGACGGCGACGCGGCTGCCGTTCGCCCTGCCGGTGGGCGGCGGCTTCGAGGTGACCGTCGCCGCCGACGACCCCGCCGGCAACACGACCTCGGTGACCGCCACCATCCTCCCCCAGCCGGTCCCGGACCGGGTCGTCCCGGACCCGCCGTCGGTCGCACCCGCCCCGGCGCCGGCGAAGAAACCCGTCTACCGGCTGGTCAGGCGCTGCAAGAAGACCGTGAAGCGGGTGCGCGTGGGCAGGGTGTTCGTGAAGCGCAGCGTCCGCACCTGCACGACGGTGCGGGTGCGGGTGGGGGTCCGCTAACCGAGGGTGAGCACCTCGCCGGGCCGCAGGCCCGCGAGGACCCCCCGCGGGGCCTCCACCGTGTGGTGCGCGCCCGGGCAGCGGGCCGCGTGCCAGCGTGGCAGGGGGTCGACGACCCGCAGCACCCGGCCGTGGCCGTCGAGGAACGCCACGCCGATGCGGGCGCGCAGGAACCAGGCGTGCACGGCGCCGCACCGGGTGATCCACAGCGCCTCGCCGGGCGCGGGATCGGGCGTGCCGAGCAGGCCCACCGCGCGCGCCAGCGGCCGGTCCGCCAGGTGGCAGCGGGATGCCAGCACCGGCCCGCCCTCCACGGTGAGCGGTGCCGGCGGCCCGGTGAGCCGGTCGATGCGCAGGATGCCCACGCGCCCAATGCTGGCAGGCACCGACGACGCTGTCCGACCCGCCGCGTACCCTCATCGTCATGAGCGACGCGCGGGATCCGCACGAGGTGCTGGAGGCCGTCCGGCGGCTCGAGGCCGAGCTCGCCGGGGTGCGTGCCCGCGCCGTCCACCCCCTGGCCGGTGAGATCGACCGCCTGCGGGAGGCCCTCGCCGAGGACGCCGCCACGGAGCGGCGGCGGATGGTCGAGGACCTCGACACCGTCCTGGCGCTGGTGGGCGACTCGTGGCGCAGCACCCGCGCGCAGCTGGACGCCATGCGGCAGGAGCTCGCCGTCACGCGCGCCGAGCTGTCGGCGCTGCGCGGCGCCATGGAGGGTGCGACCGTCGAGGTGCGGTTCGCGGGGGCCGGTCACCGGGCCAACGGCGAGTCGCCGCAGGCCCGGCCCACCTGGCCCGCTACGGCGTCGGGGTGAGCGCGCCCTGAAGGGCCGTGAGGGCCCGGGCGAACAGCATCCCCATCGCGTCGGCGGCCTCGTCCGGGGTCGCGCGCGCCTCCAGGGCGGAGAGCCCGGCGGTCGCGAGGTCGACGGCCTTCATGATCACCTGCCAGCGCTCGACCGCGGCCACCTGGCCGCCGGCCTCGTGCTGGATCTCCTCGAACGCCTCCTTCTGAGCCCGCATGAGCTCCTTGAGGCGTTCCTTGAACTCGTCTGCCGCGCCCTCGCCGAAGGCGAAGTTGAACGGGCCGAAATCGTCGTCGCTCATGATCTCCTTCTAGAGACGGATCTCCCGGATGATCGTGCGCGTGAACAGGTGGATCGTGTCGATGAACTGCACGGTGTTGCCGAACATGTCCATCACGATGCTGTGGGTCCGCGCACCGTCCGCGAAGTAGCGTACGCCCCTCAGCAGGTTTCCCTCCGTCACCCCGGTCGCGATGACGTAGTACGGCTGCGGGGCCATGTCGGCCATCGTGAAGATCCGGTCGACGTCGTCGATGCCGAAGTCCGCGAGCTTGGACCGCTCCTCGTCGGTGCGGGGCCACATCTTGCCCTGGATCTCGCCGCCGAGGCACTCCAGCGCGGCGGCCGTGATGACGCCCTCGGTGCTGCCGCCCATGCCGACGTACAGGTGGTCGCCGGTGCCGCGGACGCCGACGGACATGGAGGCGGTGATGTCACCGTCGGAGATGAGCCGGATGCGGGCGCCGGCGGCCCGGACCTCCTCGATGATCTCCTGGTGCCGCGGCCGGTCGAGGACCACCACGGTGAGGTCCCGGATGCGCCGCTGGTAGCAGCGGGCCAGCACCTCGAGGGTGTCCGCGAGCGGGGCGTCGATGTCCACGCGCCCCTTCGCGGTCGCGCCGACGCAGAGCTTCGCCATGTACATGTCCGGTGCGGACATGATCCCGCCGGGCGCGCCGATCACGGCGACCGAGATGGCGCCGCTGTCGCCGCGGGCGACCAGGTCCGTGCCCTCCAGCGGGTCCACGGCGATCTCGCACGGCATGCCGCCCTGGCCCAGCAGCTCACCCACGTACAGCTCGGGGGCCTCGTCCTTCTGCCCCTCCCCGATCACGACGGTCCCGGCGATCGGGAGCTTCCCGAACTCGGTGCGCATCGCGTCGACGGCGGCCTGGTCGGCGGCGTTGTTGTCGCCCCGCCCGAGCCACCGGGCGGACGCGATCGCGGCCTGTTCGGTGACCTTCAGGAAGTCGACCGCCGGGACGGTGGGCTCTGCGGGCCTCGCTGCAACCATGGGCGTCAGCCTCCCTGACGCGCGCGTCTGGCGGCGGCGTCCTCGTTGAACTTCAGGTTCCCCGCGTCGGTGAGGGGGTGCTTCAGCATCTGGTGGAACACCTTCGGTGGGATGGTGGCGATGTCGGCACCCATCTTCGCAGCCTCGATCACATGAATGGGGCTGCGGATCGACGCGGCGAGCACCTCCACCTCGTAGGCGGACCCCATGAGGGCGTCCACCACCTCGCGCAGGGCCTCGATGCCGTCGTTGCCGATGTCGTCGTACCGGCCGACGAACGGCGACACGAACCGCGCGCCCGCCGCGGCGGCGAGCAGCGCCTGCGTCGCGGTGAAGCACAGCGTCATGTTCACGCGGATGCCCTCGCGGGCGAGCACGCTGGTGGCCTGCAGGCCGGGTTCGCTGGTGGGCAGCTTCACCACGATGTTCGGGTGCAGCCCGGCGAGGCGCCGGCCCTCGCTCACCATGTCGTCACGGTTGTCGGCGACGACCTCGGCGGAGATGGGACCGTCGACCAGCTCCGTGATGCGCGTGTAGATGCCGACCTCGTCCCCGTCGACGGCGGCGAGGAGGCTGGGGTTTGTGGTGACGCCCGCGAGGACGCCCCATGAGGCGATCCGCTCGATCTCCGTCAGGTCGGCGGTGTCGATGAACAGCTTCACGGCAGGGGGGCTCCCTTCTTGGGGTGGACCGGCCGCCGCGCCGGTGTGCGCGGCCCGAGCTGCGCCGCGTCCGGGGGCGGCCCGAACCTAGCGCAGCGCCATGGGCGGACAAAGGTGCCCATCGGTCCCTCAGTACCCGGGATCAAGGGGTGTGACCACCATCCCCGGCAGGTGCGAAGCTCCCCGGTGATGCCCGCCCCCGACGATCCCCTCGCCGGCCGCCCCGCCGCGGCCAACGCCTGGCGCCACGCCGCCGGCACGCTGGACTGCTCCCGCGGCCGGCTCGTGGGGATCGTGAACGCCACGCCCGATTCGTTCACCGACGAGGGCCGGCACTTCGGCACCGCCGCCTCCGTGGCCCACGGGGAGCGCCTGGCGGCCGCCGGCGCGGACGTGGTGGAGGTGGGCGGCGAGTCCCTGCGGTTCTCCGAGCGCACGGATCCCGAGGTGGAGGCCGAGCGCGTGGCACCGGTGATCGAACGCCTCGTCCGGCTCGTGGACGTCCCCGTCGCCGTCGACACGTTCAAGGGCCAGGTCGCGGCGGCCGCGATCGCGGCGGGCGCGTCGATCCTGAACGACCCCACCGGCCTGCGGGACCCCGAGATGGCCCGCGTCGCGGCGCGCGGCGGCGTCGGGGTGGTCCTCACCCACTTCTTCGGGATCCCCAAGGTCCGGCCCCGGGACTTCCCCGCCGTCGACGTCCCCGACGCCGTCGCGGAATGGGGCCGCGGGGCCCTCGGCACGGCGGCTTCGGCCGGCATCCCGGCGGAGCGGATCGTGATCGACCCGGGCGTGGGGCTCGGCAAGTCCCCGGCCCAGGACCTGCAGCTCCTGCACCGCATCGACGAGGTCCTCCGGCTGGGCAGGCCCGTGTTCGTCCCCATCAGCAACAAGAAGGTCCTGGGCGCCGTCACGGGCCTGGACGCGAAGGACCGCCTCGCCCCCACCGCGGCGGGCATCACCTGGTGCCGCCTGAGGGGGGCGTCCCTGTTCCGGGTCCACGACGTGGCGTTCATGCGCGACGTCCTCACCATGACCGAGGCGATGCTCGCGGGCGAACCCCGCGAATGGCACGACGTGGTCAAGTGAGGCTGCTCATCCCGGCCGGCCATGAGAACGGCGAAGCCGGAAGGGGCGACCGGCCCTAGCCGATCGACCGTTCCAGCTTCGTGTCCTCGATTCCCGTCCACCGGGCCCGGACGCCGGTCGGGGCGATCCTGCAGACCCGGGCCCTGGCGGGGGTGCCGGACGCGGTGAGGACGCGCTCGGCGGTCGCGGCGAGCGCGTCGGCGCCGGCGGTGTCGCACCACAGCAGGGCGGTGGGGCCGGAGCCGGAGATGGTGACGCCCAGGCATCCGTCGGCGCGGGTGAGGGCGTTCAGGGCGTCCCAGCCGGGGACGAGGGGGGCCCGGTACGGCTCGTGGAGGCGGTCGGTGAGGACCGGCCTGAGGTCCTCCAGGCGGGGGGAGCCGAGGGCGAGCGTGAGGCCGATGGCCCCGGCGACGGTCGTCGCGGCGTCCGCGAGGGGGACCTGGGCGGGAAGTGCGCGGCGGGCGGCGTCGGTGCTCACCCGCTCGGCGGGGATGACCGCCACGAACGCCAGCTCCGGGTGCACGGGGACCACCATGGGGGCGCCGGAGGGCGGGACGGCGACCATTCCGCCCAGCAGGCAGGCGGCGGCGTTGTCGGCGTGCCCCTCGATCGTGGCGGCGCGCTCCAGGATGTCGGCGGGGCTCCAGCGCAGCTGCCCGAGGGCGTTCGCGGCGACCAGCCCCGCGCAGACCGTGGCGGCGGACGACCCGAGGCCCCGGCCGAAGGGGATGCGGTTGCGGCACTCGATCTCGAGGCCGTCGAGATCGCCGAGGCCCATCGCGAGGGCGCGGCACACGAGGTTCGTGTCGTCCTGGGGCACCTCCCCCACGCCCTCGCCGGTGACCGCCACCGCGAGCGGGCCGGGGCGACGGCGGATGATGACGGCGTTGGACAGGTCGAGCGCCACGGCGAGGGCGTCGAACCCGGGGCCCAGGTTCGCGGAGGTCGCGGGGGCGCTGACGGTGAGCGTCTCGGGCATCTACAGCACGTCCCTGGCGATGATGTCGTCGTACGTCTCGCGGCGGGTCACGACCCGTGAGGCGCCGTTCTCGCAGAACACCACGGCGGGGCGGCGCTGCCCGTTGTAGTTCGAGGCCATCGACACCCCGTAGGCGCCGGTGGCGGGCACGCACACCAGGTCGCCCACCTCCAGCGGCGGCAGGTGGGCCTCCCCCACAAGCACGTCGCTGCTCTCGCAGTGCTTGCCGACGAGGCGCACGACCTCGGTGGGCTCGGCGTCCGCCCGGTTGGCGACCAGCGGCTCGTACACCGCGCCGTACAGCATGGGACGCAGCAGGTCGCTCATGCCGCCGTCCACGGAGGCGTAGGTGCGGACGCCCTCGATGGGCTTGATCGCCCCCACCCGGTACAGGGTCACGCCGGCGCGTCCCGCGATGGACCGGCCGGGCTCGGTGACCAGGCGCGGCAGCGGGAGCCCGTGGGCCCGCCACGCGTCGTGGACGGCTTCGGCCAGGGTCTCCACGAAGGTGTCGACCGACGGGGGCCGGTCGTCCGCGGTGTACGCGATGCCGAGGCCGCCGCCGATGTCGACGGTGGTGATGTCCCCGGGGCCCACCTCCACCGCGAACCCGGCGAGCACGTCCGCGGCGGGCCGGTACACCGACAGGTCGAACAGCTGGGAGCCGAGGTGGGCGTGGATGCCCTCGAACGCCAGGTGCGGCGAGCGGCGGACGGCCTCCACCCCGGCGTGGGCCATTCGCCCGGCGAGCGGGAACCCGAACTTCGAGTCCGACTGGCCCGTGGCGATGTGGGCGTGCGTGGACGGGCTGATGCCCGGGGTGATGCGCAGCAGCACGCGCTGGCGGATGCCGCGGGCGGCGGCCTCGCGCTCCAGCAGGGCGATCTCGTGGAGGTTGTCGACCACCACGGTCCCGACCCCGGCGTCGAGGGCCGCCGCGACCTCGTGGGCGTCCTTGTTGTTGCCGTGCAGGTGGATGCGCGCCGGGTCGAAGCCCGCCCGCAGGGCCGCGTGCAGCTCCCCGCCGGAGGCCACGTCCACCGACAGGCCCTCCTCGCGGATGATGCCGAGCATCGCCAGCCCGAAGTACGCCTTGCTGGCGTACACGACCTCACCGCCCGGGGCGTGCCGCGCGACGGCCTCCCGGTACGTGCGGGCCATGGCGCGAAGGGCACCCGCGTCGTAGACCACCAGCGGGGTGCCGTGCTCCTCGGCCAGCTCGACGAGGTCGCACCCACCGACCGACAGGTGGCCCTGCGAGGTGACCGTCGCCGACGGTGGCAGGACCTGATCGAGCGCCAGCATGAGAGCGATCGGACGGTACCAGACGCCCGGTATCGTCCCCCACTGTCCGCATGGCCAGTCCAATCTCCCTCACCTCACATGACGGCACGCCCCTGGCGGGCCTCGCCGTCGACGGGCCCGCCGGCGCCCCCGGCGTGGTGGTGGTGCCCGGGCTCGGGAGCCGCAAGGAGAACCACGCGGACTTCGCGGAGCGCTGCGCCGCCGCCGGGATGGCCGCCGTGTGCCTCGACGTGCGCGGGCACGGCGCGTCCGGCGGGACGCTGGATGCCGGCGCCGTGGACGACGTGCTCGCCGCGGCCGCCTGGCTCGCGGACCGCGGTCACGGCCGGATCGGCCTGCGGGGCTCGTCCATGGGTGGCTTCCTCGCGTTGCTCGCCGCGGCCCGCGAGCCGCGTGTGCGGGCGGTGGCGGCGATCTGCCCGGCGCGGCCCGGGCCGCTGGCCCGGCGTGTCGGCGACGGCTGGCCGCTCACCCTGCCGCTCATCCCCGCCGTCTCACGCCCGGACGGCGTGGCCCGCGGCTACTGGCACGCCACCGGCGACGAGTCGGTTCCGTGGGCGCACTCCTTCGGCCTGGCGCAGCACACCCCGCAGCCCATGCGCCTGCGCGTGATCCTGGGCGGCCACCACCGCAGCCTGCAGCACGACCCCGCGGTCCAAGCCGAGACCGTCGCGTTCCTCGCGGAGCACCTGGCGCCGTGACCGCCGACGCCTTGGCGGCGCTGGACGCCGAGATCACCTCGTGCAGGCGGTGCCCCCGCCTGGTGGAGTGGCGGGAACGCGTGGCCGCCGAGAAACGCCGGGCGTTCGCCGACCAGGTGTACTGGGGCCGGCCGGTGCCCGGCTTCGGGCCCGCCGGCGCGCCCCTGCTGATCGTGGGCCTGGCGCCCGCCGCGCACGGCGCGAACCGCACGGGACGGGTGTTCACCGGGGACCGCAGCGGTGACGTGCTGGTCGCCGCGATGCACGCCGTGGGACTCGCGAACCAGCCGGTCTCCCGCGCGCTCGACGACGGCCTCGCGCTCATCGGGTGCCGCCTCGCGGCGGCCGTGCGGTGCGCGCCGCCCGCCAACGCCCCCACCCCGGCGGAGCGCGACACCTGCCTGCCGTTCCTGGTGCGGGAGCTCACCATCCAGTCGCCCCGGGTGGTGCTCGCCCTGGGCGGCATCGCCTGGGATGCCGCGCTCCGGGTGCTGGCGCAGACGGGCCGCACGGTGCGGCCGAAGCCGCGGTTCGGGCACGGCGCGGAGGCCGCGGTGGGCGACGTGACGCTGGTGGGCTGCTACCACCCCAGCCAGCAGAACACGTTCACCGGGCGTCTCACGCCGGCGATGATGGAGGCCGTGCTGGCCCGCGCGAAGGCCCTCGCGGCTTAGAGGTACGGGATGGGATCGACGGCCCGGCCGCCGATCCGCACCTCGAAGTGCACGTGCGGGCCCGTGCTGTGCCCCGTGCTCCCCGAGTACGCGACCACCGTCCCCTGGGACACCTGCTGCCCTGAGGACACCACGAGCCGGGTGTTGTGGGCGTACGCGGTGGCGATGCCGCCGCCGTGGTCGATGACCACCAGGTTGCCGTACCCGCCGCCCCAGCCCGCGGAGATGACCGTGCCGGACGCCGCCGCCACCACCGGGGTGCCGCTCCCGACGGCGATGTCGATGCCCTCGTGCATGCGGCCCCAGCGCATCCCGAAGCCGGAGGTGAGGGCGCCGTTGACCGGGTAGATCATCCCCCGGGACGAGATCGTGGTGTCCACGCTCACCCGGCCGCCGCTCTGCGCCGCGATGATCTTCGCGGTGAGCGCCGCGGATTCGCGCTGCAGGTCCTTCGCCTCCGCCTCGATGTCCTCGCGGTCGCCCTTCACGCGGGACAGCAGCGCGGACCGCTGACCCTTCACCTCCACCAGCTCCGCCTCGCGCCCCTCGAGCTCATCGGTGGCGCTGCGCAGCTCCTGGGCGGCCGCCGTGGCCCGTTCCTCGGAGGCCTGCACCTCGTCGCGGGCGTCGCGGATCTCGTCCCTCGCCAGCTGCGCCTCCGTGGCGGACTCCCGGGCGGAGCTCACCAGCGACCCGTCGCGGTCGCTGATGCGCTTGAGCATCTCCTGGGTCTCGAGGGCGTCGGTGAGGCTCCCGGCCTCCAGCATCGCGAGGATCGGGTCGGGCTCCCCGATGCGGTAGATCTCCCGGAGCCGGTCCGACAGGGCCGCCTGCGACCGCACCAGCCGGGTCTCGGCGTCCGCGAGGCGCTTCCGGGCCGTCTCCAGGCGCGAGTTGAGGACGGCGAGCCGCGCCTCCAGGCGGGCGACCTCGTCCTCCAGGCGCGTGAGCCGGGCCTGCAGCGGCGCGAGCCTGGCCTGCACGTCACGGATGCGGCCCGAGTACACCGCGACCTGCGACGTGAGCACCGATTCGCGGCCCCTGGCCTGCTGCAGCCGCTCCTGCGCCCGTTGCAGGCGGCGGTCGACGTCCTCCTTCTTCTTGGAGGCGGACTGCGCGGCGAGGTGGGCCCCGCCCCCGGCGAGGGCGGCGCCGGCGACCGCCGCGGCGAGCACCGCGACGCGCAGGCGGGCTTGGCGGGTTCTGCGACGCAACGGGGTGGTGTTCGCCGTGGGGCGCCGGACTCCTGGCCCGGCGCCCCCCGATGGCGTCGTCAGCGGGCCTTCGCGGGGTCGACCGCGGAGAGGTCGCTGAACGGGTCGACGGCCCCGCCGCCGCCCGGGTGCAGCTCGAAGTGCAGGTGGCAGGCGCCGTACCGGGCGTCGCCGGTGTTGCCGACGGTCCCGATGACCTGGCCGGCGCGCACCGCGGTGCCGGCGTCCAGGCCGGCGGCGATGGTGTCCATGTGCGCGTAGTAGTACTCGTTGCCGGCGGTGTCCTTCAGCCACACGTAGATGCCGCCGAGGCCCGTCTCGCTGCGGGTGAGCCGCTTGATGGCCCCGTCGGCGACGGCCACGATGGGCGTGCCGCGGTCGGCCATGATGTCGTTGCCCTCGTGGCTGCCCTGGTGGCGCGCCGCCCCGAAGTCGTCGGTGTACGTGTACTTGCCGAGCACCGGGAACGTGCGCAGGTACCGGGCGCCGAGGGGGAGCGGCTGGGTGAGGCCCGCGGTGACCGGCGTGCCGCCGGCGGCGCGGGTGGTCTGGATGCCGAGGCGCTTGAGGACGGCCGGCGTGGCCACGCCGGTGGCCCGCATCCGCAGGCGGCGCTGCACGGCCTTCACGGCCTTCCGGGTGGCGGGCCCGAACGCGCCGTCCACCTTCACGTACCGCTGGCCACGGCGGCGGAGCTCGCGCTGCAGGTCGCGCACGACGGCGCCGAACGCGCCGATCCGCAGGGTGACGGGGGCCGCCTGGGCGGCGGGGGTGCTCGCGCTGGGCTGAGGTGCCTGCGCGGTGTCGGGCACCGGCGCGGCGGGGGCGGGAGCGGGCGACGGGGATGCCGCCGGGATGTCGACGGCCGTGGCCATCGAGGAGGCCACCGCGGCGATCACCGCGGCGAGAAGGGTGAGCCACCAGGGACTTCGCATGGTCCCGGCGGGGGTATGGCGCAATCGTTTCGGCCGGATGACTCGGGCTCCTCGGTCTGCACTGACAGCGGTGTCAGCGCGTTTCCAGTCGCCCCTGACGAACCGCCGGAACCGGCGTGCCATCGGGCGAGGGCACGATCGGCGCGGACTCTACGGGCGGCCGCGGACGTCGGTCAAGGCAATCGGCGCCGATGTCTCACATCTTGAGCCGATCGGTTGCCCCGATCAGGTGACGGAACGCCGATTCCGCCGGCGCCGCAGGCCCCGGATGAGGAACACCACGACCAGAAACGCCGAAAGCGCCCCCAGGATCACGCCGTTCACCAGCGTGCTGGAGCTCCCGCCGCCGGATTCCGCCTGCAGCGCCGGGCAGTCCTCGTAGCGGATGCGCCACACGTTGTCGGAGCCGCTGGACTCCGTGGCGTTGGTGGCGCCCGGCCCGCCCGGGAGCCGGAAGCGGTACTCGACCTCGAGGGCGTCCCGCAGGGTCTTGGAGTAGCCGGTGGCGCGTCCCCCCTGGCAGGTCTGCTGGCCGATGTCACCCACCCCGCCGCGGGCGAAGAGCCTGAAGCCCGGGTTGTCGCCCGTGCCGTCGCCCAGCCGGAAGCTGAACTCGTTCAGCAGCGGGGCGGTGGCCGGCAGGTCCGGCAGCCCCGCCAGCAGGGCCTCCAAGCCCGTGCCCGCCCCCGCCACGGCCCGCAGGTCCCGTCGCTGGTCGACGATGCGCCGCAGCCCCTCGATGTTGTCGAAGCGCTTGGCGGTGGACAGCGACACCGACCCGTCGTCGGCGGTGCTGACCGCGAACACGTTCCGCACCTGGTCGCCGCTCCCCGCCGGGAACCAGCTGCCGTCCGAGAGCATGGGCTCCAGCCGCGCCGCGATCCCGTCGGCGTCGTCGGCGGACAGCCCGAGCGTCTGGAGGGCGTCCGGGTCCATCCGCAGCGTCAGGGTGACCGTGCCGCGGCCGTCGCGGTCCATCTGGACCGTCATCTGCAGCCGGGACGCGCACCCGGACGTCACGAGCGCCACCAGCAGCGCCACCAGGGCCGCGAGGGCGGCCCGCGTGGCCCGGGACCTCACTGCCCGGGCTCCGGCCCCCCGGAGGCCAGCCGGTCGCGCCGGCGCATGATCTCGATGGCACGGGCCCGTTCGTCGGCGTCGAGCGCGGCGAAGTCGGCCTCCGACAGGTGACCGGAGTCGCGGTCGAACGCGATCTCTTTGATCGCCGCCAGGGACTGGTGCAGCTCGTCCTCCAGCACGCGGCGCTCCGCGTCGGTGACCGCGGGGTCCTCCGCCTCCGGCACCGGGTGCAGGAGCGGCCACGCGACCACGACGGCCAGCGCGGCGCACAGGATCACCACCACGGCGACGACGGCGGGGGTCACCAGGCCTCCTGGGTCAGCGGGCCACGCCGGTGAGGGCGGAGGGCGACTCCTGCTCCTGCCGGCGCACGCGTGGTCCGGGCCACGCGGCCACCAGGCCGCCGGCGAAGATCACGACCCCGGCGATCCACAGCCACATCACCAGGGGGTTCACGAAGATCGACACGCGGGCCAGGCCCTGTTCGTCGAGCCCGCCGAGCACGGCGTAGAGGTCCCGCGAGGGTCCCGAGTCGAGCGCCACCTCCGTGGACGGCTGCTGGTCCGCGAAGTAGAAGTCCCGGGCCGGCCGCAGCGTGGCGACCCGCTCGCCGTCCTCGAACACGCCCAGCTGCACGGTGACCGAGCCCTTGTGGTCGGTCCTCGTGCGGGTGAAGCCCTCGTTGACGATGGTGTACCCGGCAACCTCCCCGCGCTCGCCCTTCTTGAGCGCGAAGTCCCGTTCGGTGGTGAAGGCGTTGGACCCGGCGAGGCCGATGAACAGGATCACCACGCCGAGGTGCACGATGTAGCCGCCGTACCGGCGCCGGTTGCGCTGCACCAGCTGCACCAGCGCGCCGGGCCACGACACCCCGCCCAGGGCGTGCCGCACCCGCGTGCCGCGCAGGAACTCGCCGGTCACGCAGGCCGTCACGAACACCGCGGAGGTGAACACGACCCCGGCCCAGACGTTGTCCCAGGCGTCGGTGAGCAGCGCGAGCACCGGGATGCTCGCCACCGCGATGCCCGCGGACACCGCGAAGCGCCGCAGCAGCTGCCGGCCGGAGGCCTTCCGCCACGGGATGAGCGGCCCCACGCCGGTGAGGATGAGCAGGGCGATGCCGATGGGCATGGCGACCTGGTTGTAGAAGCCCACCCCCACCGTGATCTTCTCGCCCTGCACGGCCTCGGTGATGACCGGGAAGATCGTTCCCCAGAACACCGCGAAGGCCAGCCCCACCAGCAGCAGGTTGTTGTAGAGGAAGATGGCCTCGCGGCTGATGTAGCTCTCCAGCGAATGCCGGCTGCGCAGCTCCGGGAGGCGCGTGAACAGCAACGCCAGCGACCCGCCGAGCGCGACGAGGATGAAGCCCAGGAAGAACGGCCCGAGCGTGCTCTCGCCGAACGCGTGGACCGAGGCGACGATGCCGGACCGCGTGAGGAACGTGCCGAACAGCGCCAGGATGAAGGTGAGGATCACCAGCACCATGTTCCAGACCTTCAGCATCCCGCGGCGCTCCTGCACCATCACCGAGTGCAGGAACGCGGTGGCCACCAGCCACGGCATGAACGCGGCGTTCTCCACCGGGTCCCACGCCCAGTAGCCGCCCCATCCGAGCTCGTGGTACGCCCAGCGCGAGCCCAGCAGGATCCCGACGCCCAGGAACAGCCACGACACGACGGTCCAGCGCCGGATGTAGCCGATCCACTGGGTGTCGAGCCGCCGCGTGACCAGCGCCGCGATCGCGAACGCGAACGGGATGGCGAGCCCCACGTACCCCAGGTAGAGCAGCGGCGGGTGGGCCATCATGTACTCGTTCTGCAGCAGCGGGTTGAGGCCGCGGCCCTCCGCCGGCGCGACCGCCAGGGTCTCGAACGGCGAGCTGAGGAAGCTGAGCATCACCAGGAAGAACCCGGCGATCACCATGAGCACCGCGGTGACCACGGGCATGAGCTCCCGGCTGCGGCGCCGGTTGAGCCACACGGCCAGCGCGGCGTAGCAGGACATGATCCACGCCCACAGCAACAGCGACCCGGCCTGGCTCGCCCACAGGGCGCTGATCTTGAACTTCAGGGCCAGCGTCGAGGAGCTGTACTCGGCGACGTGGCGCAGCTTGAAGTCGTCCGTGACGAGGGCGCCGATCATGAGCAGCGCCGAGGCGCTCACCAGCGCGCACACGGCGTAGACCGCGCGCTCGGCGGAGCGTTGCAGGGAGCGCCGGCCGCCCTGCCGCGACAGGAGCGCCGCCCCCACCGCGTAGGCCGCGGCGAGCAGCGCCAGCAGGAGCAGGGCGCGGCCGAGCAGGCTCACGGGGTCAGTTCGTGTCCTTCTCGGGGCTCGCGGCGGCCGGCTGGTCCGAGAACTTGGACGGGCACAGGGTCACCAGCGAGTTCCGCTTGGCGACGAAGGCGCCGTTCTCGAGCTTGCCCGTGATGACCACCTCGCGACGGGTCCTGAAGGCGTCCGGCACGCTGCCGCGGTACAGGACCTTCACCTTCTTGGACGCGTCGAACTTCTCCTGCACCCAGAACGTGAGGCCCTCCGCGGACTGCGCCCGCTCCGCGGCGTCGGCCGGCGCCTCGGAGACCAGGCCGTTGAGGCGGATGGTCTCGCCCGGCGCGACCGTGGAGAGCTGGGCCGGGGACGCGTAGGTCTCGAGGGACCCGCCGATGCTGGTCCAGATGAGCCATCCGCCGAGGACGGCCGCGAGGGCGAGGGCGATCGAGAACCGCATCCGTGAACGCATGGGGCGATGCTACATCGCGGCCCGCGCGGTGCTCCCGTGACGGTCGTCCCGCGCCCGTTAGGCCCGGGTTAAGGTGCGCCCGCTAGGCGGTGGGCGGCGCCACCTCGTCCACGGGGATGCCCGCGTCGCGGGCGAGCGCGACGACGCGGTCCGTCCCCGGGCTGTCGCCCGCGTCGCGGAACGCCAGCACCAGGTCGGGCCGCTCGGCGATCATGCGGGGCACGTGGTCGTGGGACGACCGCCGGCCGGCCTCGTCCCACCCGCTGCGGAAGACCACCCGGTCGACGCCGAGCCGCCGCGCCGCGTCCTCGGCGAACCGGTCGGCGCCGCCCGCGCCGGCGGTCACGACCTCCAGCCGCCCGCCGTCACGGCCGGCCGCGTCCGCCAGCGCCGCGAGGCGCTCCTCGACCAGCCCGCTCCAGCGCCAGCTCGTGCTGCCGCACACCAGGACCCGCATGCCGCCCCCTTGGAAAACCGGCGCGCATCGTACCGCCCGCCGGCCGCTAGCCTGGAGGCGATGACGGAGCCCCGCCGGTCACGCGAGACGGTGCTGGTCGGCACCCAGTGGGTCGAGGACGCGCTGGGGGATCCCGCCGTGCGGCTCGTCGAGGTCGATGAGGACACCACCGCCCACGAGCGGGGCCACATCCCCGGCGCGATCGCCTGGCACTGGCGGGACGACCTGCGCCACCCGGTGCTGCGCGACGTGATCGGCCCGGATGCCGTCGCCGACCTGCTGCGCCGCTCGGGCGTGGGGTCGTCCACCACCGTCGTGCTGTACGGCGGCAACGGCAACTGGTTCGCCGCCTACGCCCACTGGCTGCTGCGGTACAGCGGCTTCGACCGCGTGCGGCTCATGGACGGCGGCCGCCGCAAGTGGGAGATCGAGGGACGCCGCCTGACCCGTGAGACCCGTGAGGTGCCGCACGCGGAGCCGGGCCCCCTCGCCCCGGTGCGCCACGCGATGCGCGTGGACCGCGACACGGTCATCGCCGCCGCGTGCTCCGGCGGCGTGCCGATGGTGGACGTGCGCACCCCCGCCGAGTTCCGCGGCGAGATGCTCGCCCCGCCCCATCTGCCGCAGGAGCAGGCCCAGGTTCCCGGCCACATCCCCGGCGCCGTGAACGTCCCGTGGTTCGCCCTCGTCCGCGAGGACGGCGCGTACCGCACCGACGACGAGATCCGCGCCATCCTCGACCACGCCGGGCTGCCCCCGGAGAAGGAGTGCATCGTGTATTGCCGCATCGGCGAGCGGGGGTCCCACACCTGGCTCGCCATCCACGAGCTGCTGGGGCGTCCCGCCCGTCACTACGACGGGGCGTGGACCGAGTACGGCAGCCTCATCGGCGTCCCCGTGGAGGTGGCGCCGTGACCGGGGCCGCACGGATCCGCGAGTTGCTCGCCGCGGGCCGCACCGTCAGCATGCCGGGCGTGTACGACGCGCTGTCGGCGCGGCTCGCCGCGGAGGCGGGCTTCGAGGTGTCGTTCATCTCCGGGTACTCCGTGTCGGCCGCGCGCCTGGCCGCCCCGGACTTCGGGTACCTCACGCAGACCGAGATGGCCCAGACCGCCCGCGAGGTGTGCCGCGTCGCCGGCGGCCCGGTGATCGTCGACGCGGACACCGGGTACGGCAACGCCCTGTCGGCCATCCGCACGGCCCGCGAGTTCCACGCCGCCGGCGCCGCGGGCATCTTCCTGGAGGACCAGGAGTGGCCGAAGAAGTGCGGCCACTTCGAGGGCAAGCGCGTGGTGCCCGTCCACGAGTGGCTCGCGAAGCTGCGGGCCGTGCGCGACCTGGGCCGCGAGGGCGTCGACCTGTTCCTGGTGGCCCGCACCGACGCGCGGGCGGCGGTGTCGCTGGAGGACGCCATCGCCCGCGTCCGGGCGGCCATGGAGGTGGGCGTCGACGCGATCTTCGTGGAGGCGCCGCGGTCGGTGGAGGAGTTGCAGGCCGTCGTCGAGGCGACGCCGGGCGTGGTGCGCGTCGCGAACATGATCGAGGGCGGCCGCACGCCGCTGCTCACCCCGCAGGAGCTGCACGACCTGGGGTACGACCTCATCGTGACGCCCCTCACCGGGCTGTTCGCCGCCACCCGGGCGCTGCGCGAGGCGTTCGGCACGCTGCGCCGCGAGGGGACCCTGCGGGAGCACCGCGAGATGGTCGTGTCGTTCCACGACTTCGAGCAGGTCACCGACCTGCCGCACCACCAGGGGCTCGAGCGCCGCTACGCGTGAGCGGCGGTCCGCCGTGCCGCCCCCGTCCCGGGGCGGCACGGCGGCGGCGGTCCCCCGCCCCGGTGTGCGCATGACGGGCGTCACCATGAATCGGTGACATCCGGTCCCTCGAGTTTGGGCGCCCGGCGCCGAAGGGGCGGGCACGTGGACCGATGGGGCCGCGCGGCCCCGAATGACAGGAGGCTGCGATGAGTGCCCGCATCGCGACCGGTGTCGTCCTCCAGGAGGCCGAACGTCTCGTCGCGGAGGTGCCGCGCTGGGACCAGGCATTCGAGGTCGTCCCCGGGGTCACCACCCCCGGCACCGACGACCCGCTCCCCCTGCTGCGCCGCCTGGAGCTGAGCCCACGGCTCGACGGGCTGCGCGCGCTGGCGGTGGGGTGCCGCGACGGCTTCTTCGCGTTCGAGATGGAACGCCGCGGGGCGCGCGTGAGCGCCGCCCCGCTGGGCGAGCCCACCGATGGATTCCTCACCGCCCACCGCCTGCGCCGGTCGCGGGTGGAGGAGCTGACCGGCCCGGTGTACGAGCTGGCCGGTCACGAGGCCGGCCCGTTCGACCTGGTGCTGTGCGCCGGGGTCCTGGAGCGGCTGCGACATCCCCTGCTGGCGCTCGATGTGATGGGCGGGATGCTGCGCCCCGGCGGGATGCTGCTGGTGGAGACCCGGGTGGTGGGCAACGGCCCCGCGGGGCCCGACCGGCCACCGGTCATGGAGTTCCGCCCCGGGACGATCCTCGGCGGCGGCTGGACCCCCACCATCGGCTGCCTGGAGCAGATGGTCGCCAGCGCCCGGTTCCTGGTGCGCGGCGCCGGCATGTGGAGCCGCGACCGGGCGATCGTGCGGGCCGTGCGGATGCGCCCGCCGGCGACGCCCGGCCAGGCCCGCGCCGGCCTGCGGCTGGTGGCGCCCGGCTGAGGTCCGCGACCCCGGACGCGCGCCGGCGGCCCGCCGCCGGCGCGCGGGTCACCCCTCCAGCGCGTCCAGGGCCCCGGCCACCGATGCCCGCGAGGCGACCCCGAGCTTCTGCAGGGCACCCGTCACGTGATGCTCCACGGTGCGCTCCGACAGCACCAGGGACCGCGCGATCTCCCCGTTGGTGCGGCCCTCGGCGACCAGTCGCGCCACCTCCAGCTGCCGGGCCGTCAGCCCGGCGGGGTTGCGGCGCGTGACGGCCCTGGGGCCGCGCGGCACCCGCGTGGCGCCCATCGCCCACAGCCGCGCCCGGGCGACGCGCGCCACGGCCTCGGCGCCCAGGCCGTCGAGGATCACCACGGCCCGCTCCACCTGGGCGGGGTCGTCGCACGCCAGGAGGGCGAGGGCCTCCGCGTACGGGGCGCCGATGCGGTGCCATTCGGCGGCGGCCTCGCCGGGCAGGCCGGCGATCTCCAGCGCGAACTGCGGCTGCAGTCCCTCCGCGGGCACCTCCAGTCCCGCGCGGTGACGCCACACGGCGAGCTTCCCCAGGTCGAAGGCGTGCCCCACCCGCCGCGCGAGCTCGTACACCTCGGCGGTCGCGTCGTCCACGCCGGCGACATCCCCGGCGAGCCACGCCGCCTCGGCCAGCGCGCATGCGACGGGCCGCAGCCGCTGGATCTCCCGGGCGCCGGTCGCCAGCTCCCAGCCCTCCTGCAGCAACGGCTCCCACCCGGGCTCCCCCCGGCGGATGAGCAGTCGCGCGAGCACCGCGAGCGCCGGGATGCGCGCCACCACGCCCTGCTGGGTGGCGTCGGCGAGGAGCTCCCGGGCACCGCGCTCGGCCTCGTCCCACCGGCCGGTCTGCAGGTCGATGCTCGCCATGAGGCCGCCCTCGTACCGCATGAACAGCTGCTGCTCGCGCTCGGCGGCCAGGGCGCCGGTGCGGCGGCACAGCTCCCGGCCCTCCTCGTACCGTCCGAGCTCCGCCAGCGTCCACGCGGCGTTCCCCCACGCCCGGCACGCGTGCTCGAACAACCCGTGCTCCACCGACCGGCGCCCCGCCTCCTCCAGGATCGCCACGCCGGCGTCGGGATCGCTCCGCACCAGGGCGCTGCCGACGTTGGTCTGGGCGTGCACCAGCACCTCGGTCTCCCCGAGCTCCCGCGCCAGGGTGGTCGCCGCCTCCCCGGTGGAGATCGCGAGGTCGTCCTCCTGGGTGAGCATGTGCAGCTGGGAGAGGTTGCTGAGCGCCCACGCCAGCTCCCGGCTGGGCGGCAGGTCCTCCACCAGCGCGACGGCCTCGCGGGCGGTGGCCTCGGCGCCGTCGCGGTCCATGGTCCACCACCGCAGGCGCGACAGCCACCGCAGCGTCAGGCTCGTGGCCCGCGGGTCGCCCGCGGCCCGGCGCAGCTCGAGCGCCCGCTCGCGCGCCGACACGGCCCGCGCGGCGTGCGAGGCCATGTACGCCTCCACCGACAGCAGCTCCAGCACCTCCACCAGCTCCCCCGGCGGCGGCTCCTCGCCGTGTTCGGCGACGGCCGCCAGCAGGTCGGACGCCTCGCGATGGGAGTGCGCCGACGCGGCCCGGCGCGCCGCCTCCACGCCGTGGCGGGTGAGCGCCGCCCGGTCGTTCGCGCGGGCCGCGTGGTGCGCGAGCCGGGCGGGGTCCGCGCCCGCGGCGGTGAGGGCCTCCAGGACCGCGCGGTTCAGCTCCGCGCGGCGGGCGCCGGGCAGGGTCTCCTCCACGGCCCGCCGCGCCAGCTCGTGCCGGAAGCGCACCGCCCCGGCACCGGTCTCCAGCAGCCCGCGCTCCTCCGCCTCGGCGATGGCGGGGCCGCCGCCCGGCAGGCAGGAGGCCACCACCTCCAGCTCGGCGCGGGCGGGCATCACGCTCACCAGCTCGAGCGCCTCCCGCGCCGCCGGCGACAGCCGCCCGGCCCGGGCGAGCACGGCGTCCCGCACGCTCCAGGGGAGGGGGTCCATGCCCTGCGCGAGGGCCTCGGACAGGAAGAACGGGTTGCCGCCGGTCGCCGCGCGCAGGGCCCGCACGTCGGCGCGGCCGCCGGCGAGCTCCCGCACCGCGGCCTCGCTGAGCGGCTCCAGGGCGACGCGCAGCAGCCGGTCGGCGGGCACGGCCGCCAGGGCGCGGCGCAGCGGGTGGTCGGGGGCGAGCTCGTCGTCCCGCACCGTGAGCACCAGCAGGGCCGGCAGCCGGTCGATGCGGCGCCCCACGTAGGTGAGCACGTCGAGGCTCGCCTCATCGATCCAGTGGACGTCCTCGACCACGCACAGGGTGCCCGGCGACCGGCCCAGCTCCTCGAGCACCGCGCCGAAGGCCTCCGCGCGGTCCGTTGCCCTGAGGCGCTCGGTGAGCCCCGGTGCGTCGGCGCCCATGTCCAGGAACGGCCCCAGCGGCCGCGGCACGGCGAGGTCGTCGCAGCCGCCCTGCAGCACGCGGCCGGGGGCGTCCGCCGCGAGGCGCCGCACCACGCTGGTCTTGCCGATGCCGGCCTCCCCGCCCACCACCGCCACGGCGCCCCGGCCGGCGGCGGCGGCCGCCAGGGCCCCGGCGAGCCCGGAGAGGGCGTCGTCGCGTTCGAGCAGCCGCATCGGGTGATCGTATGCCCGGCCGCGCCGGGCGCGCACCGCCTCAGCCGGCGGGCTCGCCCCAGGCGGTCACCACCAGCTCGCGGGGCCCGCCGTCGTCGCGGTGCTCGCACAGGTAGAGACCCTGCCACGTCCCGAGCAGCGGGCGGCCGTCGCGCAACGGGAAGCTCACGGCCGCTCCCACGAGCACCGACTTCACGTGCGCCGGCATGTCGTCCGGGCCCTCCAGGACGTGCTCGAACCACGGCGTGTCGTCGGGCACCGCCCGGTCGAGCCAGCGGTCGAGGTCGCGGCGCACGTCCGGGCTGGCGTTCTCGTTGAGGGTGAGCGAGGCGCTGGTGTGGCGGATGAACACGTGCGCGAGGCCCACCCGGATGCGGGCGAGGTCCGGCACCGCCGACACCACCTCGCGGGTCACCAGGTGCACGCCCCGCGGGCGCGGTGCCAGCCGCACCCGCTCCTGCACCCACATCACGGCACGAGCACGAGCTTGGCGCCGCGGGTGCCCGAGGCCTGCCGCGCCCATGCGGCGGGGGCATCCCGCAGCGGCACGCGCTCCACGTCCATCCGCACCTCCCCGCCCGCCACGGCGGCGGCCAGCGCGGCGTACGCGGCGGCGATGTCGCGGTGCGCCTCGCTGAACACCGAGAAGCCGCGGATGTCGATGCGCCCGCCGCGCAGCGGCCCGGCGACCAGCTCCGCGGACTGGCCCGCGGCGCTGCCCACCTGCACGACGCGGCCGCCGTGCCGCAGGGCGGGCAGGCACGCGGCCAGCGGGGCGCCCCACAGCGTGTCGACGATGAGGTCCACCCCGTCCGGGGCGGCGGCCCGCAGGGCGGCCCCGGGATCCGTGGCGCCGAGGGGCACCACGGCGTGGGCGCCGAGCACCCGCGCCCGCGCGAGCCCCTCGTCGCTGCGCGCCAGCGCGACCACCCGGCCGGCGCCGCCGAGCAGGGCCGCCTGGATCGCCACCTGGCCCACGATGCCGCCGGCGCCGAGCACGGCGACGGTCTCGCCGGGAACCAGCGCCCCGCGGTCGCGCACGGGCATCCACCCGGCGAGGCCGGCGACCCCGATGGCGGCCGCCATCGCGGCGTCGAGGCCGTCGGGAACGGGCACCAGCGCGTCGTCGGCGGCGCTGAACACCTCGGCGAAGCGGCCCGTCGCCTCGAGGCTCCACACACGGGTGCCGGGCGCGTGGACCGCGGACGCGACCACCTCCCCCACCGCCTCCACGCCGGCCACGCGCGGGGCCTCGGGGACGGGCATGTAGAAGCGGCCGGCGCCGATGGCGAGGTCCACGGGGTTCAGGGCGGCGGCCAGCAGGCGCACCAGCGCCCGGCCGGGGGCGGCCTGCGGCTCGGGGACCTCACGCACCTCGGGCGCCGCCCCCGCCTCGGGGGTGACGACGGCGCGCATCAGTCCAGGCTGGGACCGAGGACGTCCAGGGCGCCCGCGACGTCCAGGACGAGGAGGATCAGCAGGAGCACGCCGGCGATGGCGTACCACTGCCACACCGGGCGGAGGGAGGTCGGGCGGGCGTCGGTCATGCGGCCATGCTACCCCGCCCGTGACCGGGGGCCGCGGCCGGCTCCTCGCCGCCCGCCATGATCCGGGTGACCGCATGCAGGTCGTCCCGCCGGGGCGTCGTCCACGCGGGGAGCAGGTCGAAGCGGTCGGTCGCGGGCTCGGACCGGCCGCCGGTGAGGAACTCGAAGTGGTCGGGCGTGACGAACGCCGGGTGCGGGTGCCCGCACGTGCGGGCGAGGGCGACGAGCTCGCGCCGCAGCACGGTGATGTAGTTCGCGAGCCGCACGGACTTGAGCTCCGGGTCGAGGCCGCGCTGCAGCCACGCCGACTGGGTGGCGACGCCGGTCGGGCAGCGGTCGGTGTGGCAGCGCTGCGCCTGGATGCAGCCGATCGCCATCATGGCCTCGCGGGCGACGTGCACCATGTCGGCGCCCAGCCCGAACGCCAGCAGCGCGGACTCCGGCATGCCGAGCTTGCCTCCGCCGATGAACACCACGTCGTGCTGGAGGCCGCGGAGCGCGAACGTGCGGAACACGCGGTTGTGGGCCTGCAGGTACGGCAGCGCGACGTGGTCGGCGAACACCAGGGGCGCCGCGCCGGTGCCGCCCTCGCCGCCGTCCACGGTGATGAAGTCCACGCCGCGGTCCTCGGCCGACATGCGCTCGGCGAGCTCCTCCCAGAAGGCCATCTCGCCGATCGCGGCCTTCACGCCCACCGGCAGACCGGTGGCCTCGGCGATGCGCTCCACGAAGTCCAGCATGGAGTCGACGTCACGGAACTCGGAGTGTCCCGACGGGCTCTGGCAGTCCACGCCGGCGGGGATGCCGCGGGCGGCCGCGATGCCCGGCGTGACCTTGGCGGCGGGCAGCAGCCCCCCGACCCCGGGCTTGGCGCCCTGGCTGAGCTTGATCTCGATCGCCCGGACCGGGTGCTCCTCGCACAGCGCGACGAGCCGCTCCATGCTGAACCGGCCGTTCTCGTCGCGGCACCCGAAGTACGCGGTGCCCACCTGGAACATCAGGGCGCCGCCCATGCGGTGGTGCTGGGACAGGCCGCCCTCGCCGGTGTTGTGCAGGCAGCCGGCCAGGCGCGCGCCGGCGTTCAGCGCCTCGATCGCGGCGCCGGACAGCGAGCCGAAGCTCATCCCCGAGATGTTCACGATCGACGGCGGGCGGAAGGCGTGGCGGCGGCCGCGGGCCTCGCCCATGACCTTCGCGCACGGCACGGGGTGGCCCGGCGGGTCGCCGCCCGGCGGCGGCGGGGACGGGAACGCCGCGTGTTTGATGATGGGGTACCCGGGGGTGCGCTCGATGTCGTTGTCGGTGCCGAAGCCGAAGTAGTTGTTCTGGCGCTTCGCCGACGCGTAGATCCAGCGGCGCTGGTTGCGGCTGAACGGCCGCTCCTCGTCGTTGCCGGTCACGATGTACTGGCGCAGCTCGGGGCCGATGGCCTCCAGCCAGTACCGGAAGTGGCCGACCAGCGGGAAGTTCCGCAGGATGGCGTGCTTGCGCTGGGTGAGGTCGTGCACGACGAGGGCGAGCACGAGCCCCAGGATCACCAGCGCGACGATCAGCCAGAACGGCATTCCATCCCCTTGTGTGTCCCCGGGGCCGACGCCTCGGGCGAACGCTAGCGCGCGATGCGGCGGGTGCCGCCACGGGTCCGCTGAGGCCGCGGTCTAGACTCGGCCCGCCTCGTCGTCCCCTCCCCTGCTTGTCAGAGGTCTCATCGCCGTGCCGACCGACCGTCTTGAGCTGATCCGCACGACCTTCGACCGGGCGATGGCCGAGGGACGGCTGCGGGATGCCGAGCAGACGGCCGAGCGGCTGGCGCGCGTGGCGTCCGATCCCGCCGAGTCGGCCATGGCCGACCGCATGCAGGGGCGCCTGGCGCTCGCCCGTGGCGACAGGGACCAGGCGGAGGCCCTGCTCGCCCGTTCGGTCGAGGCGGCCCGGGCCGCCGGGCGGGCCGATCTGCTGGCATCCGGCTGGCTCGCGGACCTGGGCGCGGTGCGCAGCGCGACGGGCGACCACGCCGGCGCCCGGACCGTGCTGCAGGAGGCGGTGGACGCGGGGAACCGGCTGCGCGGCGACGGCGACTGGGCGACCGTGCGGGCCCTGCGCCTCCTGGGCGCGGCGTGCGCGGCCCTGGGGGATCAGCCCGCGGCGGTGGCCCCCCCGG
>JADLHW010000092.1 GCA_020848615.1 Thermoleophilia bacterium | reverse complement strand
CCGTACCGGGACGCCGCGCAGCTCGTCGAGGACGTCCGGGTGATGATGCGCTCGCTGCGGGCCGGCCGCGGGGAGCGCGTCGCGAACCTGCGCATGCAGGCGCTGCTGCGCCAGGCGGAGGTGTTCGTGCTGCACCTGGCGCGCCTGGACGTGCGGCAGCACAGCTCGCGGTTCCAGGAGGCCGTCGCCACGGTGGCCGGGCAGGACCCGGCCGCGTGGGCCGCGCTGGACGAGCAGGCCCGCCTGCACCGCCTCGACGCGCTGCTGTCCGGCGACGCCCCCGTGGGCATGCCGGAGGGCGCGCCGCCGGCGCCCGCCGAGGTGGCGGAGACCTTCCGGCAGCTGCGCCTCGCCGTGGACCGGCACGGCACCGACGCCGCGGGCACCGTGACCGTGAGCTTCACGCACCGGGCGTCCGACCTGATGGCGGCGCAGGTGATGGCCCGCACCGCGGGCCTGCTGGACGTGGCCCGCCCGGACGGGCCGCGCTCCGACGTCGACCTCGTGCCGCTGTTCGAGACCATCGACGACCTGCGCCGGGCCCCCGACATTCTGAAGACCCTGCTCGCCCAGCCCGCGTACCGCCGGAACGTGGAGGCCCGCGGCGACCGCCAGACGGTGATGGTGGGGTACTCGGACTCCAACAAGGACGGCGGCTACCTGGCCGCCAACTGGGAGCTGTTCGGCGCGCAGGAGCGGCTCGCGGACGCCTGCCGGCTGAACGGCGTGGAGCTCACCCTGTTCCACGGCCGCGGCGGCACGGCCAGCCGCGGCGGCGGCTCGACCTACGCGGCGGTCATGGGTGGTCCCATCGGCACCCTCAACGGGCGCCTGCGGATCACCGAGCAGGGCGAGATGCTCACGTTCAAGTACGGCCTGCGGCCCGTGGCCGAACGCAACCTGGACTCCGTGGTGGCCGCGGTGCTGCTGCGCACCCTGCAGGAGGAGGAGGCCATGGGCTTCCCCGAGCGCCGCCGGGTGTGGGACGAGGCCATGGGTGAGATCGCGGCGCGATCCATGGATGCCTACCGCGGGCTGGTGTACGAGGATCCCGGCTTCGGGCGCTACTTCCTGGAGGCGAGCCCCATCGCCGAGCTGTCGCTGCTGAACATCGGCAGCCGGCCGTCGCGGCGGCCCGGCAGCGACGGTGAGGTGCGGGTGGAGGACCTTCGCGCGATCCCCTGGGTGTTCGCGTGGACCCAGAACCGGCACCTGCTGCCGTCCTGGTACGGCGTGGGCACCGCGCTGCGGGCGTTCCGGGAGCGGTACCGCGGCGGCCTGGACGTGCTGCGCGAGATGTACGCGGAGTGGCCGTGGTGGCGCGCGCTCGTCGACAGCTGCCAGATGACCGTGGGGAAGGTGGACCTGCGCATCGCCCGCGGCTACGGCGGGCTGGTGTCCGACACCGCCCTGCGCGACCGCATCCTGGGAGCCGTGGAGGCGGAATTCGCGGCGACGCGCGAGGAGCTCCTGGCGATCGTCGAGGCCCGGGAGCTGCTGGACGACAAGCCGTATCTGCGCAACTCGATCCGCCTGCGCAACCCGTACATCGACCCGCTCCACGCCGTGCAGATCCGGCTGCTGCGCGAGCTGCGGGCCGCCGGGGACGACCCGGAGCGCCGGGCGGCGCTGGAGCCCCCGCTGCTGCTCACCATCTCGGGCATCGCATCCGGCATGCGGAACACCGGCTGACCACGGCGGCAGGCGCGGGGGTAGGGTGGCTCGCAGGAGGAACGCCCGGTGAGACGACCCGTCATCGTGTTCGCATGCGTCGCCCTCGCCGTGGGCCTGTGGCTCACGGCGGTCCTGTCGGCGACCCGCGAGAACAGCCGCCTCGACGTGCTGGGGATCTACGCCCTGCTGGGCGCCGACGGGGAGCCGGAGAGCTGCCCCGACGTGACCCAGCCGCCCAGCGCCGACACGATCGAGGGGGCCCGGCAGCTCGCCCAGATGGTGCGGCTGAACCCCCGGGACGAGCTGCCCAACCCCAACCCCGCGTTCGGCGCCACCCTGCCCGCCGAGGGAGCGCTCACGGCCACCGCCGGGTCGCTGTCCACGTGCGTGGGCGGCGCCGAGACGCACCACCCGGGCTGGGACCGGGTCCTGCGCAGCCTGCGCTGACGGCTACAGCAGGCCGGGGCCGAAGCCCTGCAGCTCGATGCTGATGCGGGTCATGGTGCCCGTCATCATCAGCACGCCGGTGACGATGAGCAGCACGGCGCCCGTGGAGGTGATGGCCCGCAGGTGGCGCTTCAGCAGCCCCAGCGCCGCGGTGGCCCGGTGCAGGAACAGGCCTGCGAGCAGGAACGGGATGCCCATCCCCAGGGCGTAGACCAGGAGCAGCGACCCGCCGAGCGCCCAGCTGGCGGAGCTCGCCGCGAGGCCCAGGGCCGCGCCGAGGGCCGGGCCGATGCACGGCGTCCAGCCCACGCCGAACGCGACGCCCGCGAGGGCCGACCCCGCCAGCGTCGCCGGCCGGTTGCGCACGTGGAAGCGGCGGTCGCGCATGAGGAACATGGGCAGGCGCTGACCCAGCAGCAGCAACCCCATCACGATGAGCAGCGCCCCGCCGACGGTCTCGAGGGTGCCCCGGTGCTGCAGCAGCAGCGTGCCGAAGAGGCCGACGCCGGCGCCCAGGATCGTGAACGCGATCGAGAAGCCGGCGACGAAGGCCGCGGTGGGCACGAACACCGCCCACCGGCGGTCGGCGCCCTCCTCGAAGCCCACCCCGGAGATGAACCCCAGGTAGGCCGGCACCAGCGGCAGGACGCAGGGCGACGCGAACGACACGAAGCCGGCCGTGACGGCGACCGCATAGCTGACGGGATCCGCGCCGAGCATGGCCCGACGAGGATGCCACATCCGGGGTGCGGAGCGGCGGGCGGCCGCCCGCACCCCGGTGGGCGGTCAGTCCCTGCTCATCCCCAGCAGGTTGAGGATGAACAGGAAGACGTTGAACACGTCCAGGAAGATCGACAGGGCGATCATCACCACGTCGTCCTCGCCGGCGGCGCGGAGCCGCTGGAAGTCGTACATCGTGAAGACCGAGAAGATCGCCAGGCCGATGATCGACCACAGCAGGTTGAAGCCCGGGATCGACACGAAGATGGCCACGACCGAGACGACGATGAGCGCGAGCAGCGCCCAGAACGCCATCCTCGCGGCGGGCGCCAGATCCCTGCGGGTCGCCCAGCCGGCGGCGCCGAAGCCGCCGATGAACAGGGCGGTGAGGCCCGCCGCCTGCCAGATGATCGTGGGGCCGCCGTCGACCGAGGCGTAGGCCGACATGGTCGGGCCGATCGCCATGCCCAGCAGCAGGCCCACGCCGAAGAGCAGGGCCATGCCCAGGGCGCCGTTCTGGGCCCTGCGGGCGAAGGACATCCCCATGATCGCCACGAACGCCACCGCCCAGACCGCGAGCGCCGCGCCACCCGAGAGGTTCCGGCCGATGTAGGCGCCGCCGGCGGTGAATGCGGTGGTGACGGCCACCAGGAACATCGTCTGGCCGAACACCGCGCGCGCGTCGGCGCGGACGACCGGGCCCGCCTGCTCGCGCAGATGGGTGGCGGGGCCCTCGTACGGGTTGTTGGTGCTCACGTGACCTCCGGTGGTGTGGCCTCGCCGAGGGTAGCGTCCGCCCGGCCCCGCGTCACCACCCATGCGTTGCGATCCGGTTCGGAGGCGGATGGGATCCCCCGCGGCGCCGCGTGCTCCGCGGCGCCGCGTTTCCCGGGGGATCAGGTGCCCGCCGCGGGACGCAGCCCGCAGACGCGGCGCAGCAGCAGCGACGCCGGGCAGTTCCCGGTGAGCACGAACATCCACTGGCTCACGCCCGTGAAGGCCGTGAGCAGCAGGAACCACGGGGACACCGCCCATGCGAGCAGCGCCGAGAGGAGCGTCACGCTCCCGGCCATCGCGAACAGCACCCGCTCCAGATCCCACCCTCGCCGCATCTCCACCTCACCGTCGTCATATACCCACGGGGGTATGTTCCCGCCCCGGCGCACCGAATGCAACTCCACCACCGTAAAGATGTGGAAGGGAATCTGGATTCATTCCAGACTGGCGCGTAGACTGTGCCCCGTGGCCCCGTCCCCCGATGCCGAGCGCCGCCTGCGCGGTGCCAGCCTGCGCGTGACCCGCCCCCGCATGGCGGTGCTCGACGCGGTGCACCGGCATCCCCACGCCGACACGGACACGATCATCGGCGCCGTGCGCGGGAGGCTCGGGGAGGTGTCCACCCAGGCGGTCTACGACGTCCTGCGGGCGCTCACCGCCGCGGGGCTGGTGCGGCGCATCGAGCCGGCCGGCTCCGTGCCGCGCTACGAGTCCCGGGTGGGCGACAACCACCATCACATCGTGTGCCGGTCATGCGGTGCCATCGCCGACATCGAGTGCGCCGTCGGTGATGCCCCCTGCATGACCGCCCCGGGTGACCACGGCTACGCGATCGACGAGACCGAGGTCATCCACTGGGGCCTGTGCCCGGGCTGCTCGGCGGCCCGGCCCGACGCCCCATGACCGGAAACCCCGCTGCAACCGAAGGCGAGAACACCGTGGAGAACACGAGCAAGTGCCCGTTCACGGGCGGAGACGGACGCACCAACCGCGACTGGTGGCCCAACCGGCTGGACCTGTCGGTGCTGCACCGCGACCCGCCGGCCGGGAACCCCATGGGCGAGGACTTCGACTACGCGAAGGAGTTCGCCGCGCTCGACCTCCCCGCGGTGAAGCGCGACCTCGCCGCCCTCATGACCGACTCGCAGGACTGGTGGCCGGCGGACTTCGGGCACTACGGGCCGCTGTTCATCCGGATGGCCTGGCACGCCGCCGGCACCTACCGCATCCATGACGGCCGCGGCGGCGCCGGCTCGGGCGAGCAGCGCTTCGCCCCGCTGAACAGCTGGCCGGACAACGCGAACCTCGACAAGGCCCGCCGCCTGCTGTGGCCGGTCAAGCGGAAGTACGGCCGGGCCCTCTCGTGGGCAGACCTGCTGGTGCTCGCCGGCAACGTGGCGCTCGAGAGCATGGGCTTCGAGACGTTCGGGTTCGGCGGGGGCCGCGCCGACGTGTGGGAGCCGGGTGAGGTGAACTGGGGCACGGAGGACTCGTGGCTCGGCGACGCCCGGTACCGGGGCGAGCGTCAGCTCGACAACCCGCTCGCGGCCGTGCAGATGGGCCTCATCTACGTGAACCCGGAGGGTCCCAACGGCAACCCGGACCCCCTGGCGGCCGCCCATGACATCCGCGAGACGTTCCGGCGCATGGCGATGGACGACGTCGAGACCGTGGCGCTCATCGCCGGCGGCCACACCTTCGGCAAGACCCACGGCGCCGGCGACGCCGCCCTGGTGGGCGCCGAGCCGGAGGCCGGGACGCTGCAGGAGATGGGCCTGGGCTGGACCAGCTCGTACGGCAGCGGCCGGGCCGGCGACACCATCACCAGCGGCCTCGAGGGCGCGTGGACGCCGTGGCCCACGTCCTGGGACAACAGCTTCTTCGAGACCCTGTTCAAGTACGAGTGGACGCTGTCCAAGAGCCCGGCCGGCGCCCAGCAATGGATACCCACGGACGCCGCGGCCGAGGGCACGGTGCCCGACGCCCACGACCCGTACACGCGGCACACGCCCGTGATGCTCACCACCGACCTGTCCCTGCGTTTCGACCCCGTGTACGAGCCCATCTCCCGCCGGTTCCTCGAGCACCCGCGGGAGTTCGCCGAGGCGTTCGCCCGGGCGTGGTTCAAGCTCACCCACCGCGACATGGGCCCCATCTCCCGGTACCTGGGCCCCGAGGTCCCCGCCGAACCGCAGATCTGGCAGGACCCGGTCCCCACGGCCGAGGGCGAGCCCATCGGGCCCGCGCAGATCGCCGCCCTGAAGGAGGCGGTGCTCGCGTCCGGCCTCGGCGTGTCCCAGCTCGTCACGACCGCCTGGGCGTCCGCGGCCACGTTCCGCGGGACCGACAAGCGGGGCGGCGCCAACGGCGCCCGCATCCGCCTGGCCCCGCAGCGGGACTGGGAGGCGAACAACCCGCCGGCGCTGGCCGCCGTGCTGCAGGCCCTCGAGACGATCCGCGCGGACTTCAACCGCACGAACCCGGGGACCCCCGTGTCGCTGGCCGACCTCATCGTGCTCGCCGGCACCGCCGCGGTGGAGAAGGCCGCCCGCGACGCCGGGTTCGACATCGAGGTCGCGTTCGCGCCCGGCCGCACCGACGCCACCGAGGACCAGACCGACGTGGAGTCGTTCGAGGTCCTGGAGCCCACGGCGGACGGCTTCCGCAACTACCTCGGGGCCGGCCACGACCGGCCGGCGGAGCGCCTCCTGGTCGAGCGGGCGCAGATGCTCACCCTCACCGCGCCTGAGATGACCGTGCTCGTCGGCGGCCTGCGCGCGCTGGGGGCGAACCACGACGGGTCGGCGACCGGCGTGCTCACCGACCGGCCCGGCATCCTCACGAACGACTTCTTCGTGAACATCCTGGACGCCGGCACGCAGTGGGTGCCCACATCCGAGGCCGAGGAGGCCTTCGAGGGACGCGACCGCGCCACCGGAAAGGCCCGCTGGGCCGGCAGCCGCGTGGACCTGGTGTTCGGCTCGAACTCCCAGCTGCGCGCCCTCGCCGAGGTGTACGCCAGCGACGACGCCGGCGAGAAGTTCGCCCGCGACTTCGCCGCCGCCTGGACCAAGGTCATGAACCTCGACCGGTTCGACCTGGCCTGATCCCGCGCCGGGGGCGGGGCCGCACGCCGGCTCCGCCCCCGCGGGACGTCCGTCCCGCGCCCCGGACGGCGCGGCGGGCACGGGCCCGTCCCCGGACCCGCGGGCCGCGCGCGTCGTTGAGGCGGGCGACGCGACGGTGGTCCAATCGGCTCCCGTCCGGCGTGAGCCACGCCGGACGGTGCTCGTGACCCCCGGGATCTGCGGACACACCCAGGAGGACCGATGAGCACGTACACGGCGGCCGATGCGAGGGCACTCCTCGACGGCATCTTCTCGGCGAAGGACGAGGAGGGGGTGACGGCCGCGCTCGGGTCGTTCTCCCCCGATGTGGAGTGGCTGCAGTACGACATCGCCAACCGGCCCGCCGACCCGCTGCGGGCGCACGGCCACGCGGAGGTGGCCACCCTGCTCGCGAAGGGGCTCTCGCCGGGCATGACCCACCGCATCGTCCGCGCGATGACGGGCGAGGACGGCATCGCCTGCCACGTCGAGTGCGCGTACCCGAGCGGCGACAAGGTCGAGGTGACCTACATCTTCGACGTCGAGGACGGCCGCATCAGCCGCGTGCTGGGCACCATGGCCTGGGACGGATAGGAGCGCCGGAACGACGCGGGGCCCGGCGTGATGCCGGGCCCCGCGGAGTCCTGCGGATGGTGCGGAGGACCTACGAGCAGCCGCTGGTGCTGCCGCAGTTCTCGCACTTGTAGCAGGTGCCCGAGCGGATCATCGTCCAGCCGCAGCTGCCGCAGATGGCGCCGTCGGTCTGCTTGAACGTGTACTTCCCGCCGCGGGTGGGGGGCAGCTCCAGCGAGGTCTGGCCGGAGGTCTGCGGGACCGGCAGCTCGATGACCTGCGCGGTCGGGCCCTCGTCGACCTCGTCCTTGACCACCGTGAGGCCGGCGGCCTCCGCCCGGGCGCCCGGGGTGAGGATGCCCACCTCGCGCTTCTGCTCCTCGGTGAGGAACTTGGAGCCGAGCCACCGCACCACGTAGTCCACGATGGACTTCGCCATCGGGATCTCCGGGTTGGGCGTGAAGCCCGCCGGCTCGAACCGGGTGTGGCTGAGCTTGTCCACGAGGATCTCCAGCGGCACGCCGTGCTGGAGCGCCATGGACACGCAGATCGCCAGGGAGTCCACCAGGCCCGCGACGGTGGAGCCCTGCTTGGCCATCTTGATGAAGACCTCGCCCGGGCTGCCGTCCTCGTACTTGCCGGCCGTGATGTAGCCGTCGTGGCCCGCGATGGAGAAGTGGTGCGTGATCGCCTCGCGGGTGTCCGGCATGCGCCGTCGGGCGGGGTGCGCGGACGCCGCGGCGGCCAGCTGCGCCGCCGGGGTCTCGGACTTGCCGGTGGACAGCGGCTGGGTGCGCTTGCTGCCGTCCCGGTATATCGCGAGGGCCTTCACCCCGCTCTTCCAGGCGAGGATGTACGCCGCCATGATCTCTTCGGGCGTCGCCTCGTTCGGCATGTTCACCGTCTTGGAGATCGCGCCGGAGATGAACGGCTGCACCGCGCCCATCATGAGGATGTGGCCGCGGTAGTGGATCGACCGCGTGCCGTTGAGCGGCGTGAAGGCGCAGTCGAACACCGCCAGGTGCTCGTCCTCGAGCCCGGGCGCGCCCTCGATCGTCTCGTGCTCGTCGATGAAGCTCACGATCGCGTCGATCTGGGACGCGTCGTACCCGAGCTTCGCGAGGGCGCTGGGGACCGTGTTGTTCACGATCTTCATGACGCCGCCGCCGACGAGCTTCTTGTACTTCACCAGCGCGATGTCGGGCTCCACGCCCGTCGTGTCGCAGTCCATCATGAAGCCGATGGTGCCGGTGGGCGCCAGCACCGACGCCTGCGCGTTGCGGACGCCGTGCAGCGCGGCGCGGTCGACCGCGGTGGTCCACGCGTCACGCGCGGCGGCGAGCAGCGGCTCGTCGGACACCAGGTCGCCGCGCACGTCCTCCACGGCCCGCTGGTGCATCCGCAGCACGCCCTGCATGGGCTGCGCGTTCTTCTCGTAGCCGTCGAACGGGCCCATCCGCTCGGCGAGGCGGGTGGACTGCTCGTAGGCTCGGCCCGTCATGAGCGCCGTGATCGCGGCCGCGTAGGAGCGCCCGGCGTCCGAGTCGTACGGGAGGCCCTTGCTCATGATGAGCGCCCCGAGGTTCGCGTAGCCGATGCCCAGCTGCCGGAAGGCGCGGGCGTTCGCGGCGATGCCCTCGGTGGGGTACCCGGACCGGGCGACGATGATGTCCATCGCGGTGATGGTCACGTCGACGGCCTGGCGGAAGTCGTCCACCCGGAACTCGCCGTCGTCGGCGACGAACTTCATGAGGTTGAACGAGGCGAGGTTGCACGCCGAATCGTCGATGTGCATGTACTCCGAGCACGGGTTCGACGCGTTGATGCGGCCCGTGTTGGGGCAGGTGTGCCACCGGTTGATGGTGGTGTCGTACTGCATGCCCGGGTCGCCGCAGACCCAGGCGGCCTCCGCGATGTCCCGCAGCATGTCCCGGGCCTTCACCGTCTCCAGCGTCTCGCCGGTGGTCACGGCGCGCAGGTGCCAGTCGCCGTTCGCCTCGGACGCGTACATGAACTCGTCGGTGACGCGGACGGAGTTGTTCGCGTTCTGGAACTGGATGGACTGCCAGGCCTCGCCGTTGATGCCCATGTCGTAGCCCATCTCGCCGAGCGCCCAGGCCTTCTTCTCCTCCTCGGCCTTGCAGTTGACGAACTCGACGATGTCCGGGTGGTCGCAGTTCAGCACGACCATCTTCGCGGCGCGGCGGGTGGTGCCCCCGCTCTTGATGGCGCCCGCGCAGGCGTCGGCGCCGCGCATGAAGCTGACCGGTCCGGAGGCCGTGCCGCCGCCGGACAGCAGCTCCTTGGACGAGCGCAGGTTCGACAGGTTGAGGCCCGAGCCGGACCCGCCCTTGAAGATGCGCCCCTCCTTCGAGATCCACGCCAGGATCGAGTCCATGGTGTCCTCGACCGACAGGATGAAGCAGGCGGAGCACTGCGGCTCGTCCCGCGTGCCCACGTTGAACCACACCGGGGAGTTGAACGCGACCTTCTGGTTCACCAGCAGGTGCATGAGCTCGGCCTCGAAGGAGTCCGCCTCGTTGCTGTCGGTGAAGTAGCCCTCGTCCTCACCCCACTTCCGGATGGTGAGGACCACGCGGTCGATGATCTGCCGGACGCTGTGCTCGCGCTCCGGGGAGCCGAGGGCGCCGCGGAAGTACTTCGACGCGACGACGTTGGTGGCCAGCTGGCTCCACGCCTTCGGCACCTCGATGTCGTCCTGCTCGAAGTAGCTCTGACCGCCCTCGCCGGTGATCCCGGCGCTCCGCCGCTCCCAGGCGATCTCGTCGTACGGATGGGTGCCCGGGTTGGTGAAGTACCGCTTGATGCCGAGGCGGGGGGCAGCCGGCCGCTCGACGGCGGAGGCGTGGTGCTCGACAGCCTCAATCGCCATCTGGGACCTCCCGAGTGGTTGTGGTGGAGACGGTGGTGGGCTCGGGAGCGTCGGCTCCCGACGTGTCGCGTCCGCCGCGCAGCGCCCGCAGGCGCGCCCGGCCAGGACCCCGGGACTGGTCCCCGATCGTATCGAACATCTGTTCGTCGAGCGAGACCTGGCCCCGCGGGAGCGGAGGCTCGCGCTCCAGCCGCGCGAGCTCCTCCTCGAACTCCTCGATGTCCGCGAACTGGCGGTAGACCGACGCGAAGCGCACGTACGCGACCTGGTCGATCTCCTTCAGCCGGCGCAGCGCGAGCTCGCCGATCATCGAGCTGCGCACCTCCTGGCGCAGCCGGTTGCGGAGCTCGGTCTCGATGTCGCGCACCGCGACCTCGAGCAGGCCGGTCGCGACAGGCCGCTTGTGGCAGGCCCGCTGCAGCCCGGCGACGAGCTTCGCGCGGTCGAACGCCTCCCGCTCACCGCTGCTCTTGATCACCACGACCGGCATCTCCTCGACGCGCTCGTAGGTGGTGAAGCGGCGGCCGCAGCCCAGGCATTCGCGGCGCCTCCGGATCGCGTCCTTGCTGTCCGGGACGCGGGACTCGACCACGCGGTGTTCGGTGTGTTCGCAGAAGGGGCAGATCATCCGCAGCAACTAGATGTGGGGTGGGACGTACGACACACACGCTACATTCAGCGTGCCGGGGCGGCATCCTTCCATCAAAGCGCGGTGCGAATCAAACCCTCGCGGGGGAGTCCTCGCGAGCGTTTTCCGCTCTGAGCGGAGGAATCAGCCGCCGGCCCAGGACTCCCGCGAAAGCGTCCAGAAGTGCAGGTCCACGTCCCCGCACCGGTCGCCCGCACCGGTCCTCCGCACGGGGCCCCTGGTGAACCCCAGGGCCGCCGCCACGCCCTCGGATCCGGCATTGCCGACCATGGTCCGCAACGCGAGCGCGTCGAGGCCGAGGTCGCGGAACGCCCAGTCCACCACCAGCCGCGCCGCCAGGGTCGCGACGCCGCGGCGGCGGGCCCAGTGACCCACCCAGTACCCCACGTCCGGGACCTGCCCGGCGGCGAGCCGGTGGAGCCCCACCATGCCCGCGCCCGCGCCGTCCAGGACGATCGCGAACCGGGCGTTGGTGCCCTGTGCCCAGTCGACGGCGGTCTCGTCCACGAACTCCCGCCCGAGGGCCTCGGTGTAGTCCGCGGGGATCGTGGTCCAGCGCGGCACCTCCGGGTCCCGGCAGCCCCGCACGATCCACGGGACGTCCTCCTCCCGCGGGACCCGCAGCACCAGCCCGCCGTCCGCGAGGGGCGGCTCGGGCGGCGTCAGTCCAGGAAACGCACCCTCGAGAGCGGCCAATACACGACCTCCGCCTGCCCGATGACATTGTCGATGGGGGCGAACGCCGCGTCCTGGTCGGTGTCGGGCCCCTCGCCGCCCTGCGCCCACTGGTGGGAGTCACAGGAGTTGTTCCGGTTGTCGCCCAACAGCAGCAGCTTGCCCTCGGGGACCACGGAGAAGTTCATCTCGTACCCGGGCACCCGGGCGCTCTTCACCACGAACTCCCGGCCGTTCACGAAGGTCTTGTGGTCGCGCACCTCCACGCGGTCCCCCGGGACCCCGATGACGCGCTTCACGAACGGTACGCCGTTGGGGGGGTCGCATGCGCGGATGGCGGCGGCGGGCGGCGTGAACACCACGATGTCGCCGCGCCTGATGTCCCGGAACCGGTACACCAGGCGGTTCGCGATGATGCGGTCGTGCTCCTTGATCGTGGGGATCATCGACCCCGTCGGGATCTCGTACGGCTTGGCGACCGACGCCTGGATCACGAAGGCCATCCCGATGGCGACGGCGCCGGGGATGACGGCGTCGCGCATGACGCGCCTCATCGCGCGCCGCCGGTCACGACAGGAAGCCCACGTGGGTGAGGGGCCAGTACACGACCTCGGCCTGCCCGATGACGTTGCCGACCGGGACGAACGGGTCGGTCGCCGGGTCGGGGTCGTCGCCGCGCCACTGGTGGGAGTCGCAGGAGGCCGGGCGGTTGTCGCCCAGCACCAGCAGGTGCCCCGCCGGGACCCGCGGGAACCGCTGGCGCGGCAGGCCGTCCTGCACCGCGTTCGGCGGCACGGCGGCGTCCACCACGAACGGCACGCCGTTCACCAGCACGCGGTCCGGGCGGATCTCGACGACGTCGCCGGGGATCCCGATGACGCGCTTCACGAACGGCACGCCCTTGGGGGGATCGCAGGCCTCCACCGCCGCCCGCGGCGGGTCGAACACGATCACGTCGCCGCGCTCGATGTCCCGGAACCGGTAGATGAGCCGGTTGGCGATGATCCGGTCGTGCTCCTTGATCGTGGGGATCATCGAGCCCGTCGGGATCTCGTAGGGCTTGGCGACGGCCGCCTGGATGACGAAGGCCATCGAGATGGCCACCGCCGCGGGGATCACCGCGTCGCGGATGAACCGGCGCACCGTCAGTCCCCGCCGGCGCCCGGACGGCGCCGTGTCCACGCGATGTACGCGAAGGCCGCGGCCCCCGCGACCGCCGCGATGATCACCACGATCGTGAGCCCCGACCCGCCCCCGGAGTCCCCGTCGTCGGTGAGCGGCACCGTGCTGGCGGCGGTGCCGCCGCACTCGAGCTGCTTCTGCTCGATCACGTCGACCGCCGCCCCGTACTGCTGCTGCTCGGCGTTGGCGATCCTGAGCCCGGCCGCGAAGTCCGCGTCGGAGTAACACGCGTCGATGACTCCGTTATCGTCGTAGTCGGCGATCACCGCCCGCCCATCGGCCAGCGCGGTGGCCGAGACGGCCAGGCCAAGCAGGAGGACGGCCATGACCAGGCCGGTGAGGCGACGCAGCAGGATCACCACCAGGTGACGACGACGGAGGAGCCCCGGGATCCCCGGAGCGCCGCGGATCGTAGCCCGGCCCCATGGGCCTCACAACCGCTGGGGGTCGTGCTGCTCGCCGCGCTGGCGGGCTGGGCGGTGCTCGCCGCGGCGGGCGGCGGCATGGACTACGCCAACGGCGCCGGCGGCGCCGGACCGCTCGCGGCCTTCCTGGGCCTGGCGGTCGCCGCGCCGCTGGCGGCCGTCGCCCTGTGGCGCGCCCGCCACGTCATCGGGAGGGGCGGCGCGGCGGGACTCGCCCTGTGGTGCGGGCTCGGCCTCGTGGCGCTCGGGTTCCTGTCGATCGCGTGGGCGGTGGACCCCTCGGCGGCGTGGATCGCCGGCAACCGCATGGCCCTGCTGGGGTGCGGGCTGGTGCTGGGCCTCGCGGCGGGGGCGGCGGTCCCCGGGGCGGCCGCGCGCTTCCCCGTGCTGCTGTCCGCCGCGGCCGTCGTGCCGGTGGGGCTGGCGCTGCTCACCGAGGCGCTGCCCGGGCTCCTGGGCCAGGACGGGGCGGGGGCCCGGCTCGCCGCCCCCGTGGACTACCCCAACGCCCTCGCGCTGATCGCCGCGGCCGCGGTCCCGGGGGCCGTCGCCGTGGCGGGGTCGCCCCGGCGGTGGGCGGCACCCGCGTCCGCCGCCTGGATGACGTGCCTCGCGGCCGCCGCCGTGCTCACCCTCTCCCGGTCCGGCATCGCGGTGACCGGCGTGGCGCTGTGCCTGTCGCTGGCGCTGGGGCCGCGCGCCCGGGCGGGCGCCGGGGCGGCGGCGGCCGGGGCGCTGGGCGCGGCGCCGGCGGTGCTGGTGGGCCTCCTCACCCACGACCTGTCCGCAGACGGCCTGGCCGCCGACGACCGCGCCGGCGCCGGGGCGGTGTTCGGGCTGGTCTTGATCGGCGGCGCCGGAGCGGCCGCCGTGCTGGCGCGCCCGGCGCAACGGGCCGCCCGGTCCCTGCGGGTCCCGCGCCCGCGGCTCGTGCTGGGCGTGGTGGCCGCCGTGCTGGCGCTGGCGCCGCTCGCGGTGGTTGCGGCCGACCACGGGGCGATCACCGGGTGCGGCGGCGGCGCGGTGAGCAACTCGGCGGACCGCCTCACCAACGCCGGCGCGAACCAGCGCGGGGCGTGGTGGTGCCAGGCCGCGCGGGGGTGGGAGGCCCATCCGCTGCGCGGCAACGGGGCGGGGTCGTTCCCCCTGGTGCAGCGCCGTGAGCGGGAGAACGGCAACGATCGCGTCCTCACGCTCGACCCGCATCAGGTGTTCCTGGCGCCGGCGTCGGACCTGGGGTCCCTGGGCCTGGCACTCATGCTCGGCCTGTGGGCCGCGGGCGGCCTGGCCCTGCTGCGCCTGCGCCGCGCCGCGCCCGCCGGGCTCGTGGCGATCCTCGCGGCCGCCGGGGTCCAGTCGCTCACCGACTGGACCCTCACGTGGCCGGCGTCCGGGCTGCCGGTGGCCGCCGCGCTGGGGCTGCTGGCGGCGTCCGCGGTCCGCGGGCCGGGGCCGCGCGCCCTGTCCGGCGGCGGCGAGGCGGCGCTGGTGGCGGCGCTGGCCGCGGCGGCCATCGCGGCGCCCGTCGCGGCCGGCCTGCCGTGGTGGTCCGGCCACCTGGTGCGGTCCTCTCAGGACGCCCTCGCGCGCGGCGACCTGGGGCAGGCGCTGTCCCGGGCGCGCGAGGCGCGGTCCCGCAACCCGCTGTCCATCGATCCGCTGCGGCTGCGGGCCCTCGCGCTCGCGCGCGGCGGCGACCGGGCGGGCGCGGAGGCGGCGCTGCGCGAGGCGACCCGCCTGCAGCCCGACAACCCCATGGCGTGGCGTGCCCTCGCGCGGTTCATGGGGACCGGGGAGGCGGCGCGGGGCGCGTGGGTGCGGGTCCATCTCCTGGACCCCTACGCCTCGGACGCGCGGGCGGCCCTACTGATCCCCGACGACGCCCCGCCCGGGATCGCCCGCGGCGGCGGCCGGCTCCGGCGCGCCTGACCGCGCGCGGCCGAGGGTGCGGCGCAGCCGCGGCACCAGCGTCGCGGCCTCCAGGACGATGCGGCGGCTCATCTTGGAACGCCCGAGCTCGCGCTCGGAGAACGTGATGGGCACCTCGACCACGCGGAAGCCCAGCAGCAGCGCCCGGTAGGTCATCTCCACCTGGAAGCCGTAGCCTGCGGCCGCGACGTCGTCGAGCGGGATCGCCTCCAGCACCTCCCGGCGGAACACCTTGAAGCCGCCGGTGAGGTCGTTCACGGGGATGCCCAGCACCACGCGGGCGTAGATGCAGCCGCCCCGGCTGACGGCCCGGCGCACCAGGCCCCAGCGGGTGACGCCCCCGCCCGGCACGTACCGGCTGCCCAGCACCAGGTCGGCGTCACCGGCCGCGGCCAGCAGCGACGGCAGCGCCGCGGGGTCGTGCGAGAAGTCGCAGTCCATCTCGGCGATCCGTTGCGCGCCGGCGTCGAGCGCGACCCGGAACCCGGCGCGGTACGCCGGCCCGATGCCCTCCTTGGCATTGCGGCGCAGCACCCGCACGCGCGGCTCGGCCGCGGCGACGGCCGCCGCGAGGTCCGCGGTGCCGTCCGGCGAGCCGTCGTCCACCACCAGCACGTGCCCGTCGATGCCGTTCGCGTCGAACACGGCCATCAGGGCGGCCAGCATGCGCTCGACGTTCTCCGCCTCGTCGTACGTGGGCAGCACCACCCACGTCGGCGGTGTCGTCACTCGGGCAGCTCCGGGAGCGCCACCCCGAACCGGAAGGGACCGTCCATGACCCCCGGGGGCTCCAGGCCGGCCAGGCGCACGCCCAGCACCCGGGCCCGCGGGTCGAGGGCGGGCACCAGCTCCAGGCTGCCCTCCGTCCACCCGTCCCGGGAGGTCTCGTGAAGCAGCGCGACGTGGTACCGGCCGCCCCGGTCGTCCCACACCTCGACGGTGCCGCCCAGGCCCGCGCCCTCCTCGCCGCGCAGGACGGCGACGGTCATCACCGCGCGGTCCTGGTAGCGCTCGACCGCCCAGATGCACACGGCGCCGCCGGACTGCACGCGGGCCTGGCCCACGGGCACGAGCCCCCGGAAGCCGGCCATGCCGCGGGCCGGCACGCGCGGGGCGGCGGGCCCCAGCGACGCGGTGCCCGGCTCGTCAGGGACGGGCATGGCGGTGCGGTCGGGCACCAGCTCGACCGACAGCTCCCAGGTGCCGTCCGGGAGGGGCCGCTCGATGCCGATGCCGGCCCGCGGGGACGACACGCGCTGGATGCCGCTCGCGATGATCTCCAGCCGCCGGGCCTCCGGCGGCACGGCGGGCTCCAGCCAGGCCGTGACCTGCAGGCTCCCCAGGCCCGCCTGGCGGGACAGGCCGCGCACGAAGTACTGCGTGCCGACGTCGTCCCCGGCCTCCAGGCCGCCCTCGACCTCCCACGCCAGCATGCCGGGCGCCTGCGAGAGCACCAGCAGCGGCACCGCCAGGCCCTCGGCGTGGTGCTCCACCGCCAGCACGGCGACCATCGCCGACTCGCCGTGGGCGACCGCGGTGCAGGGGACCAGTCCCCCGAACCCCACCTGCCCCCTGCTGGGAGGCTCCACGACCGTCGTGCCGCTCATCACCCCGAACCGTACCGTCCCCGCCTCCGCCGGGCACAGCCCCCGGGGTACGCTTCCCGCCATGGCCGCCACACCGCTGGTGCTGCTGCACCCGTACCCGGTGGACGCCGGGTTCTGGGACCCGGTGCGGGCGCTGCTGCGCCCGGGACGGCCGGTGCTCGCGCCCGAGGCCCCGGGGTTCGGGGCGGCCCCCGCCGAACCGGGCTGGACCGTGACCGGGTACGCGGACGCCGTGGCGGCGCGGATCGCGGACTGGGCGCCGGGGGGCCGGGCCGCCGTGTGCGGGCTGTCACTGGGCGGCTACGTGGCCCTGGCGATCGCCGCCAGGCACCCGGAGCGGCTCTCGGCCCTGGTGCTGGCCGACACCCGCGCGGAACCCGACGACGACGCCGCGCTGGCGGCACGCGCCGACGGCATCGCCCGCATCGAGATGGAGGGCACCGTCGGGTACCTCCGGGACTTCCTGCCCCGGGCGGTGTCGCCGGCCGCCGCGCCGGAGGCGCGGGCCGCGCTGGCCGCGCTCGCCGGCCGGCAGCCCGCCGGGGCGCTCTGCGACGCGCTGCGCGCGCTCGCGGGCCGCGTGGACCGCCGGCCGGACCTCCCGGCCGTGGCGTGCCCCGCCCTGGTGATCGTGGGCGAGGACGACGCCGCGACGCCGCCGGCGGCCGCGCGCGTCATCGCGGACGGCATCCCGGACGCCCGTCTGGAGATCATCCCGGCGGCGGGACACATGACCGCGCTGGAGCGGCCGGAGCGGTTCGCCGCGCTGCTGGAGGAGCACCTCGCGCCGACCGGCCGGGACCCGGGGGACGTTTGACAGCCCGCCCCGCCGGGCATACATTCACCGGTGAAGCATTCCTGAATCCCCCTGCTATTTGTGAGGTATGGCACGAATGCCGTCGCTTCCTCCGGCCATCGACCTCCATGTCCGCTCGCGCGGCGAAGGTCAGCTCGTCGTGGGAATCCACGATCTCCTGGCCGACGGCGCCGGGATCATGCGGGCGCTCACGCCGCTCACGGGCACGGGTTTCCGCGTGGTGGCGCCCGACCTGCGCGGCCACGGCGCCTCGCCGTGCCCGGACGGGCCGTGGAGCATCGATGACTTCGCCTCCGACGTGGCCCGCATCGTCGCGTCCCGGGGCGGCCCGGCGATCGTGGTGGGGCAGGGGCTCGGCGCGGCGGCGGCGCTCGCGCTCGCGCTCGGTCACCCGGGCCTGGTGAGTGGACTCGTCCTGTCCGGCGTCGGGCCGCGGGGCGAGGACCAGCCGGGTCAGGAGCGCTGGATGAAGGTGTCCCGGGCGTTCGAGGAGCGCGGCCAGCACGGCGCGTCCCGCGCCGCGGAGGCGATGGCCAACCGGCCCGACTGGCGGGGCGCCCTCGCGCAGCTCGACGTGCGGTCCGTGGTCATCGCCGGCGAGCGTGACCGGGCGACGCCGCCCGAGGTGCAGCGTGAGCTCGCGGTGTGGCTGCGCAACGCCGGGTTCCAGGCCGTGCCCACGGGCCACGACGTCGCGGCCGAGCGGCCCGGCATCCTGCTCGCCGCCGTCAAGCACCTGGTGTCCGCGGCCCACCGCAGCGAGGCCGTCGCCGCCTGATCCGCCCGCGGCGGCGACCCCAGTGCCGTCCGGGGGTCGCCGCCGGGCGTCTCCCGGCCGGCGGGCCGCACCGTCCGGATGGTCCGCGTCACCTGCGAGCGGTTGCCCGCCGTGGCGGTGGCGGTCAGCCGCACGCGCACGGTGCCGCCCACCCGGGCGGCCGCGGTGCGGCGGGACACCGGCATGGTCACCCACACCCAGCGCCCGGCCGGCGGGGTCCGGCGCACCGTCCTGGCGGCCCCGGCGGGGACCGTCACCCGGCATGCCGCATCGCACCGGGTGGGCGGGTCCACGGTCCCGACCGCTGCGGCGGGCGCCCGCCACGGCCGGAACGCCGGCGTGCCGTCAGGAGAGGGCGGCGGCGCGCTCCGACGCGGACGCGCGGGAGCCGAGGGTGACGCGCACGCGGAACGGGCGGCGCTCGTCGCCCAGCCGCTCGGGGGCGCCCACCCCGCCCACCGGCGCGAGGGCCTCGGTGATCGCCGGGGCCGCGGCGGCGAGCGTCTCCGGCGTGTTCGGGGCGTTCAGCCGGTCCAGCAGCAGGATCTCGATCTCGTCGGTGCGGACCTCCGCGGACGGGCCCACCGCCTCCGCCCGGGCGAGGGCGGCGGCGGTGCGGTACGCGTCCCGGGCGACCGCCCGGATGCGGGTCGCCAGGTCGCCCTCGAGGCCGCGCTTGGCGACCGACATCACCCCGGCGGCGCCGTTCCCGTAGTCCACGGAGCGGTCCCATTCATGGCCGATGAGGATGATCCCCGGCCCGTCCGGCACATGTTTGTAGTCGGCGACGTCGATGAGGAGGCCCTCGGCGACATCGCCCCTGCGGATCCAGTCGTGGAACACCGGGGTGAGGGCGTCCACGTCGAACGCGTCCGGGTTGGCGAGCGGAAGCCTCACCGCGATGCGGTGCACGTCGTCGGCGATCTCGGGCATGGGGTCTCCTAGACGACGGCGCCGGTCGCGCCGGCCTCGCGGATCTCGAATTGGTGCACGGCGTCGATGAACAGCTGCGCCTCGCTGGCCAGGATGCGGGCGAGCTCCGCGTTGGGCTCGGCCGGGGCGCCCTCGGCGTGCCGTTCCACGAACGGCCGGGCGAAGCCCGCCCGCTGCCCCGAGAAGAAGCGGTCGGTGTCCAGGAACCGCTCCGTGAACTCCCTGACCACCACGTCCGGGTCCTGCGGGCAGTCCCACCACTCGGTGCGCACCAGCGCCCACGCCGCCAGCACCATCGAGCGGTACGCCAGCTCGTCCGCGCGGCCCGCGTCGCCGTCCTCGAGCGCGACATGGGCCTCGAACACCTCGGCCTCCGCGGCGTTGAGCTCCAGCACGGTGCTGGAGATGACCTCGCCGGCGCACTCCCCGATGCCGATGTCGCCCACCGAGTACTCCCGCGCGTCGCCCCAGTCGACGTAGAAGCTCGGGTCCTCCTCGTGCGAGGGCACCGGCTTGTACTCGGCCAGCAGGGCGGCGATCTCCTTCTTGCCCAGGCGCGCGATCCAGTCCTGGAAGGACTCGTCCGCGGCGCGGTCCGCGGCGAACCGCGTGGTGATCATCTGGACGACGTCGGGGATCCGCTTGCTCGGGATGGCCCCCACGGCGACGCCGTACGCCCCGGCGTTGTCCTGCCACTTCCCGCCCAGCACGACCTGGAAGTGCGGGACGCTGAAGCCGTCGATCTTGCGGTTGTTGCCGAAGAACCCGATGTCGGCGACGTGGTGCTGGCCACAGCTGTTGAAGCAGCCGCT
>JADLHW010000091.1 GCA_020848615.1 Thermoleophilia bacterium | reverse complement strand
TCAACTTCCGCATGGACACGTCCGCCCTGTACTCGGACATCGTCCTGCCGACGGCGAGCTGGTACGAGAAGAACGACCTCAACACGACCGACCTGCACTCGTACATCCACCCGCTGCAGGCGGCGGTGCCGCCGGTGTGGGAGTCGAAGTCCGACTGGGACATCTTCAAGGCGCTCGCCGCGAAGGTCAGCGAGATGGCGCCCGGCACCTTCGACGGCCCGGTGCGGGACGTGGTGTGGTCGCCGCTGGCGCACGACACCCCCGACGAGCTGGCCCAGCCCGCCGTGCAGGACTGGCGGGCCGGGGAGTGCGAGGCGATCCCCGGCAAGACGATGCCGCACGTGCGGGTCGTCGAGCGCGACTACAGCCAGATCCACAGGAAGTTCACGTCCCTGGGCCGCGGGATCCGCGACAACGGGCTGTCGGCCCACGGCATGGCGTTCTCGGTCGCCGAGGCGTACGACGAGTTGCTCCAGAACCCGGTCGGCGGGACGCCGGACGTGCGCCACATGCGCTGCGTCGAGTGGGACGGCGAGCGCTACCCGTGCCTCGAGGACGCCCTGGACGCGGCGAACACGCTGCTCCACCTCGCGCCGGAGACCAACGGGGAGGTGGCCTGGCAGGCCTTCCGTGCCGAGGAGGTCAAGACCGGCGTGGTGCTCACGGACCTCGCCGACGGCACCCGCGGGTCGCGCACCACCTTCGGCGATCTCGGCGCCCAGCCGCGGCGCACCCTCACCAGCCCCTGTTGGACGGGGATCGTCAACGACGGACGGGCCTACGCGGCCTGGACCATCAACGTGGAGCGGCTCGTCCCGTGGCGCACGCTCGGGGGCCGCCAGCACTTCTACGTCGACCACCCGTACTACATCGACTTCGGTGAGCACCTGCCGACGTACAAGCCCAAGCTCGACCCGCGCCTCACCGGTGACATCGTCAACTCGCCGGTGGGCGGCGACGCCCTGGTGCTGAACTACATCACGCCGCACGGCAAGTGGCACATGCACTCCACCTACGGCGACACGCACCGCATGATGACCCTCTCGCGCGGCATCGAGCCGTGCTGGATCAACGACAAGGACGCGGCCAAGGCGGGCATCTTCGACAACGACTGGGTCGAGGTCTACAACGACAACGGCGTGATGGTGACGCGCGCCGCGGTGTCCGCCCGTGTCCAGCGCGGCACCTGCATGATCTACCACGCACCGGAGCGGACCCTGACGATGCCCAAATCGCAGGTCCGCGGGTCCAAGCGCGGCGGTGCGCACAACTCGCTGACCCGCACGCGCATCAACCCCGTCGAGCTGGCCGGCGGGTATGCGCAGTTCACCTACGGCTTCAACTACTGGGGCCCCATCGGGGTCTTCACCCGCGACACCTACGCGGTCGTCAAGAAGCTCGACAGGCTGGAGTGGGAATGACCCCGGCCGGGAAGGAGATGACCGGAATGGACATCCGCGCGCAGGTGTCGATGGTGTTCCACCTCGACAAGTGCATCGGTTGTCACACGTGCTCCATCGCCTGCAAGAACATCTGGACGGACCGCAAGGGCGCGGAGTACATGTGGTGGAACAACGTCGAGACCAAGCCCGGGACGGGCTTCCCCACGAAGTGGGAGGACCAGGAGAAGTACCGGGGCGGATGGGAACGCGACGGCGACGGGGTGAAGCTCCGCCTCCAGGGCAAGACCTCCACGCTCGGCAACATCTTCGCCAACCCCGCGCTGCCGACGGTCGACGACTACTACGAGCCGTGGACGTACGACTACGAGCACCTGTTCGACGCCCCCGAGGGCGACGACCAGCCCACGGCGCGCACCGTCTCGATGATCAGCGGGCAGCCGATGGACGTCGAGGCCGGTCCCAACTGGGACGACGACCTCGGGGGGTCGCCGGTCTACGCGGCGAACGACCCCAACCTGGAGGGCCTCACCGAGGACGAGCGCGCCCAGATGCACGAGCTCGAGCGGATGGTGTTCTTCTACCTCCCGCGCATCTGCAACCACTGCGTCAACCCGAGCTGCGTGGCGGCCTGCCCCGCCGGGGCGCTGTACAAGCGCGGCGAGGACGGCATCGTCCTGCTCTCCCAGGACAAGTGCCGGGCGTGGCGCATGTGCATCTCCGGCTGCCCCTACAAGAAGACCTACTACAACTGGTCCAGCGGGAAGTCCGAGAAGTGCATCCTGTGCTTCCCGCGGCTGGAGTCCGGGCACGCGCCGGCCTGCTTCCACTCGTGCGTGGGCCGCATCCGCTACCTGGGGGTCCTGCTCTACGACGCCTCGCAGCTCGAGCGCGTGGCGGGCTCCGCCGACGAGGACCTCGTCGAGGCCCAGCGGGCCATGATCGCCGACCCGAACGCACCCGAGGTCATCGCATCGGCCCGGGCGAACGGCGTCTCCGAGGCGCTCATCACCGCGGCCCAGCGGTCGCCGGTCTACAAGTTCGTCAAGGAGTGGAAGCTGGCGCTGCCGCTGCACGCCGAGTTCCGCACCCTGCCGATGCTGTTCTACGTCCCGCCGATGCTGCCGGTCATGGCCAAGGTCGAGAACGGCACGTACGACGTGGAGGACGCCGGGAACGGCGACGGCTCCGCCATGCCGACGTTCACGGGTCTCGACCAGGCCCGCGCCCCGATCCGCTTCATGGCGAACCTGTTCTCCGCGGGGAACGAGGAGATCATCAGGGAGGTGTACCGGAAGCTCCTGGCCGTCCGGATCCTGATGCGCGCCAAGAGCGTCGGCGACGCGGCGGACGGGGAGGTCGCGGAGGCCCTCGCGGCCGGCGCGACCACCGCCGACGAGGCGGAGGCGATCTTCCGGCTCACCTCGATGCCGACCTTCCAGGAGCGCTTCGTGCTGCCGCCGCTGGCGCGGGAGCAGCAGATCGAGGCGACCGTCAACCCGTTCCAGCACAAGCAGGAGGCCGGGTTCGGGTCGCGGAAGCAGGGGGAGCGCCGGTGGTGACCGCGACCGCGGTGCGGGGCGCGGAGCGCCGTGCGCTGGCCGGGGCCTTCGCGGGGCTGCTCGACTACCCGCACGTGCCCGGCGGCGACGCCGCCCGGTCCGTCGCCGAGACCTTCGGGGGAGGGGACCAGGAGGCCCGGGCGCTGCTCGAGGCCTTCGGCGAGATCGTCGCGTCCACGCCCCTCGGGGTGCTGCAGGAGGCGTACACGCGGGTGTTCGACCTGGACACGATGACCCGGGCCGAGCCGACCTGCTACCCGTACGTCGGCCACTACCTGTTCGAGGAGAACCACACCCGCGGCGCCTTCATCCTGGGGCTGCGCAAGCGGTACCGGCAGCACGGCTTCGAGGACGACAGCGACGTCGCCGACCACCTGCTGGTGCTGCTGCGCTTCCTCGCGGTGTGCGAGGACGACGCGACGGCGGAGGACCTCATCACCGACGCCATCCTCCCCGCGCTGCGGCTCATGGGCGTCGCCGCCCAGGGCGACGCGGACGCCGGGAACGCCCTGCGCGACGCCCACCTGGGCGTGTTGCGGGCGCTCGAGCTCGTGCTCGGCAGGGGGCGTGAGGTCACGATGGTCACCCCCGAGGAGCGCGAGCTCGAGCGGGAGTGGCTCCGCGACGGGGACAGCCTCGGCATCAGCCGCGACCGGTGCGGTCGCTGACATGGGAGCGATCTGATGTGGAACACGGTGCTCTTCTCGGTCATTCCCTATGTCGCCGTCGCCCTGGCCGTCGTCGGCGGGATCTGGCGGTACCGGACCGACCGCTTCTCGTACTCCAGCCAGTCGTCGCAGTTCCTCGAGAGCAGAGCGCTGTTCTGGGGGTCGGTGTCGTGGCACTACGGGATCCTGCTGATCCTGGGCGCGCACGTGATCGCGGTGGTGCTGTGGACCGTGTGGGGGGCGCTCGTCAACGACCAGGGCAGGCTCCTGGTCCTCGAGGTCATCGGCCTCGCGGTGTCGCTGCTGTCCCTCGCGGGGCTCGCGGTGCTCGCCGCCCGGCGCCTGAGCGTGCCGAGGGTCCGTTCGGTCACCTCGCCCATGGACTGGGTGCTGATGGTGGTGCTCGCGGTCCAGGTGATCCTCGGCATCTGGATGAGCCTCGTGTACCGGTGGGGGTCCGAGTGGTACGTCCACACCTCCGTGCCGTGGCTGCACTCGCTGGTGAAGCTCAACCCGAAGCCGGAGTTCATGGTGAACCTGCCGTGGATCGTGAAGGCCCACGCGGTCCTGGGGTTCGGGCTGATCGCCCTGTTCCCGTTCACCCGGCTGGTGCACATCGTCTCCGCGCCGGTCACGTACCTGTGGCGGTCCTACCAGCTGGTCGTGTGGAACCGGCGGGCGGCGCAGTAGCCGCCGCGCCGCGGACCGAGGGGTCCGCGCGGACGGGGACCGGCGAGCCCATGCGCCCGCCGGTCCCCGTGACCGTGCTCGCGGGGTTCCTCGGGTCGGGCAAGACGACGCTCCTCAACCGGATCCTGTCCGGGGCGCACGGGCGGCGGATCGCGGTGGTCGTGAACGACTTCGGCTCGATCAACATCGACGCCAGGCTCGTGACGCACCGCGACGCCACCATGATCACCCTGGACAACGGGTGCGTGTGCTGCTCGGTGGCGGGTGACCTGACCACCCAGCTCATGCGGCTCATCGAGGGGCCCGCCCGCCCGGAGCACGTGGTCGTCGAGACGAGCGGCGTGTCGGACCCCGGACGCATGCTGATCTCCTTCGCGCAGGGCCACCTCCGGTCGATGGCCCGCGTGGACGGCGTGGTCACCCTCGTCGACGCGGCCCAGGCCGGGGACATCCCGCCGGCGTACCTGGAGCTGGCGCGGCGCCAGCTGGCCTCGGCGGACATCATCGTCTTCAACAAGGCCGACCTGGTCACCGCGGAGGAGCTCGGGGCGCTGCGCGAGCGGCTCACCTACCCGTCCGCGCGCACGGTCGACGCCGTGTTCGCAAACGTGCCGTTCGACGCGCTGCTGGGCGTGGGGGACGAGCGGCGTGTGCGGCCGTCGCCGTCCGCGCCGGAGTCGCACACCGAGGGGTTCACGACGTGGGCCTGGGTGTCGGAGCATCCGCTCGACGACCGGCGGATCCGGGACGTGCTCACCTCGCTGCCGCGCGAGGTCTACCGGGCCAAGGGGTTCCTGAACCTGGTGGGGATGCCCGGCACGCGCATGGTGGCGAACGTCGTGGGGCGCCGCCTCGACGTGCGCCGGCAGGGGCGATGGGACGGCGACCCCCTGAGCGAGCTGGTCTTCATCGGCCTCGGCCGGAACCTCGACACCGCGGCGCTGGAGCGCCGGCTCGCGGCGACGGCCGTCGCCCGGCCGGTCTGACGCGGGCCGCCCGCCGCGCCGCCCGCGGACGACCCGGAACGGCCCCCCCGGCGGCGATCGCCCCGCGCGTACCGGCGGTTCCGGCGCCGTGGGGCTTTTCTCAAGCGAGTTGTGTGAAATACCATCGGGGTGCCATGAGGGCTCCAAGGCCGACAACCCGGGCATTCGCCGCACCTTCAGCCCGGCCGGGCGCGACCCCGCCGGGACGCGCGCTGCCCGCCGTGCTGCTGCTGGGCGGGGCTCGCGGGCCGGTGCGCCCGCTCGGGGCCGTCGCCGGCGGGCCCCCGCACCTGCACGAGGTCCAACCGGACCGCGACGGCCACGGCCTCCAGCTGCGAGTGGCAGTCGAGCTTGCGCAGGACCGCCCGGATGTGGTTCCGCACGGTCGGCTCGGCGAGGTCGAGCAGCGCGGCGATGCCACGCGCCGTGACGCCCTCGGCCAGCAGCGCCAGCACCTCGTGCTGACGCCGGCTCAGGTTCGCCCGACCGACGGATCCCGGCCCGGCCGGGACCGGAGTCCGGTACCGCCGCGAGAGGTCGAGCGGATCACCCACAACATGCACAACGATGATGCACGACGCCCCCGGGGACATGACAAAAACGTGCCATTCCGCGGCGGTCCCTCCGGCGGGTCGCGCGGGGTCGCGGGCCACCGCCCGGGTGCGTCATGACGGCGCGGCCCGAGGCCGTCACCCCGCAGCCCGAATCGGGGGCGCCGCTGTTCACCTTCGACGAGGCCCAGCGCATCCGCTCGTGGAACCGTGCCGCCGAGGAGCTGACGGGCATCGCGTCGGAGGCCGTGGTGGGCCGGCACTGCTGGGCGGTGCTCTGCGGGACCGATGACCGGGGGGCGCCGATCTGCCATCCCTCATGCCCCCATCACAGGATGCTCCGGGCGAGGTGGCCGGTCGCGCCGACGCCGATGGTCATCCCGACCAAGGACGGGGTCCGGCGGGTCCACGTCGCGATGGTGACCCTGAAGGGCTCGACGCTCTTCGCGGCGGTCCTGCTCGACCTTGAGCGGATGCCGGGCGCGGGCGGCCCGCCGCAACACGCCGAGGACGCGTCGCTGACCCCGCGGCAGCGCACGGTGCTCAACATGCTGTCCCACGGCAGGCAGGCGAAGTCCATCGCGGCCGAGCTCCACCTGTCCGAGATGACCGTGCGAAACCACATCCGGGGGATCCTGCGGGCGCTGGGCTGCACCTCGCAGCTGGCCGCCGTGGCGGAGGCCCGGCGGCGCGGCCTCGTGGACCCGGGCGCCCAGGCGTAGCCCCGGCCGCTCCCGTGTCGCCCCGCGGCCCGGAGTTCTCACACTGTTCATAGTGCAAATTGTCCCGGACGTCAGGACGTCCGTCGTCTGCCCGGGCGCCGCGCGGGACGCGACGATGGGAACCATGCAGGGGATGCGGTGACGGACCGCTTGCGGACCGCTCGGACGCCGGAGGGCGGCGCCGGTCAGCCAGGAGCGGGCGGCAGCCCCGCGAACCGGGCCGTGCAGCCGGCCTTCACCGGGTCCCGCGGCGTGAACTGCGTGAGCTCACCGCCGTCGCCCGCCGCCGCGGCCATGCCGGCCATGATCCCGCGGTGCAGCGTGCACACCGCCATCCCGCCGGGGCTCATCACCGCGTCGCGGAACGGGCAGCTGTCGAGCCGCAGGTCCAGGCGCCCGGCGGCGGCGTCCGACGCCGAGGTGGTCTCGTGCGGCGCGAAGCCCAGGCCCGCGAGGGCCGACGCGATGCCCTCCCTGCCGGGGCGGTCGAGCAGCGTCGCGCCGTGCTCGCGGCCGATGCGCTCCAGGGTGGCCTCCTCGGCGCCCACCGCCACCAGCGCGGTCACCAGCATGCGCACGAGCTCCTGGTGCCCGGCGGTGCGGATCACCTCCCCGTCGGCGAGGTGGTACCGGGTGCCGGGCCGTCCCCGCCCCTTCGGCGGGTCGAGGGCGGCGCTCACCACCCCCGCGGCGGCCATCACCTTGAGGTGCGCGCGGACGGCGTTCGCGTGCAGCCCCATCCGCTCGGTGAGCTCCGCGACGGACAGCCCCCGCGGGTGCTCGCCCAGGTGCCGCGCGATCGCGCGCCGCGAGCGGTGGGCGAGCGCCGCCGCGGCGGCGACGCCGGGCGGGGGGACGGCGGAGGGGGTGCGCTGCATGAGCACATGTGAACATATCCGCTCAGGACCACTGGAGGACACATGACGGATCGTGAATGGCTCGAGGCGTACGCCGCGCTGCTCGGCATCCCGGCCCCCGACGACGAGGAGTTCGACCTGTTGCTGCAGCTCGCCGGCGTGGCGGCGCACGCGTCGGAGCGGCGCGCGGCGCCGGTGGCCTGCTGGATGGCCGCCCGGTGCGGGCTGGCGCCGGACGACGCGCTGCGCCTCGCCCGGGCCATCCCCGGCGACCCGGGATGACCTCCGCGCCGGCCCGGCGCATCGGCCTGGGGGAGGCCATCGAGGCGGCGGCGCGCATGGCGCCGCCGTCGCCGCGAGCGCCCGTCGCCCTCGCCGCGAGTGCCGGCCGGCGGCTGGCGGACGCGGTGGCCGCGGTGCGCGACCTGCCGGCGGGCGACGCCGCGGCGATGGACGGCTGGGCCCTGCGGGCCGGTGCCGCCCCCGGTGAGCTGGTCGTGGTGGGCGAGTCCGCCGCGGGCCGGCCGTTCCACGGCGAGGTGCCGGCCGGCGGCGCCTGCCGGATCGCGACGGGGGCCCTGCTCCCCCCCGGCACCGACGTGGTGCTGCGCCTGGAGGACGGCGAGGACCGGGGCGACCGGGTGCTGGTGCCGGTCCCCCTCGCCGCGGGCGGCGACGTGCGACCGCGCGGCTCGGAGGTTCGGGCCGGGACCGTGGTGTTCCCCGCCGGCCATGTGCTGCGTCCCCATGACGTGGGGGTGGTCGCCGCCCTGGGGCACGCCGAGGTCATGTGCAGCCGGCCCGTGCGGGTGGCGATCCTGGGCAGCGGTGACGAGCTGGTGGAGGCGGGCACGCCGGAGATCCCCGCGTGGGCCGTGATCGACTCGAACATCCCGATGCTGCGCGCGATGGTGGCCGCCGCGGGCGGCGACGTCGTGCACGTCCGCCGGGTGAACGACACCGCCGGGGGGCTGGACGCCGGTCTCGGCGCCGCCCTGGGGAGCGGGGCGGACGTGGTGATCACGGTCGGCGGGGCGTCGGTGGGCCGTCACGACCACATCCGCCCGGCGTTGCGGCGCCTGGGCGCCCGGGCCGTCGCCGACGGCCTGCCGGTGCGCCCCGGGCACCCGGTGTGGCTCGGCGTCGCGGATCCCACCCCCGTGCTGTGCCTGCCCGGCAATCCGGGCGCGGCGATGGCGCTGTTCCACACCCTCGGGCGGCCGCTGCTGGGTGCCGGGGCCCCGTGGACGCCCATGCCGTTCCTCCGGGACCTCCCGCCCCGCGACGACGACGACCGGCTGTCCCGGTGCCATCTCACGCCGGACGGGCTGGTGCCGCTGGACGACCAGCGGCCCGCCTCGGTGCACGCCATGGGCGACTGTGATGCGCTGGCCTGGATCCCGGCGGGCGTGCGGGTCGCCTCGGGCGACCCCGTGCGCGCGAGCGTGCTGTGACGCCCGGGCCGCCCCGGGACTCAGGCGTCACCGGCGGACGGTGAACCGGGCGGCGGCGGTGGTGGTGCGGCCGCCGGCCCGCACCGTGACCACGACGCGGTGGGCGCCGGGGCGGACGCGCGGCAGCCGGACCGTGAGGGTGCGGGTGCCGGCCGCCATGCGCCGGGTCACCCTGGGGCCGGCCGGCCGGCCGGCGCGCAGCACCCGCACGGTCACGGTGGCCGCGGCGGTGAGCCTGAAGCGCAGCGTCACGCGGGTGCCGCGGCGCGTGACCCGGAGGGCCGTCGCCCTGGGGGCCGCCGTCACGGCGGCGGGCGCCCGGGCGATGCGCTGCGCGGCGGTCGAGGCGGCCCCGGCCCCGTCGCGCGCCGTGAACGTGGCGGTCGTGGTGGTGCCGGGCGCGCCCAGGCGCACCGTCGCCCGGAACGTGCCGTCGGCGGCGACGGGGACGGCGGTGCCGTCCAGGGAGAGGGCCCCCACCCCGGAGGGGTCGGTGACGGTGCCGGTCAGGACGGCGGAGTCGCCCGCGACCGGCGCGGAGGGGCCGGTCACCGTGATCGCGGGGCCGGTGGTGTCCGACGGCGCGAGCTCCTTCAGGAACACGTCGGGCAGGGCGTTGGCGTCGCCGGTGACGAGCGGCTTGCCGACGGCGTCGTCGTAGACGAACGCCACGGGTCCGCCGCCGGGCGCCACGATGCCGAGGGACGAGGCGTTGTCGGCCTGGCCGCCGTCGGCGCGGGCGCTGGCCCGCACCGTCGTGCGGGCAGGGATGTCGCGCACGTAGACATCGGTGTTCGCGTTCGTGTCGGTGGCCGTGAGGTCGGTGGCGTCGGACTCGAACGCCACGCGGGTGCCGTCCGCGGAGATCGTGGCGACCCGGGAGCCGCCGTTGCCGCGGCCGTCCGCGCCGGTGCGCGCCGACACCAGCGTCGTGACGCCGGACCGGAGGTCGCGGCGGTACACGTCGAGGCCGTTCGGGTCGTTCGCCGGGTCCAGGGACTCGCCGGTCTGGAACACCACGTACCGGCCGTCGCCGGAGATGTCCGGGATGTTGGCGCCCTTCACGGTGCCGTCGGTGGCGACGTCGGCGGGCACCGCGGTGCCCGCGGCGAGGTCCCGCACGATGATGTCGTTGGCGTTGTTGGCGTCGCCCGGGAACAGGTTGGTGGTGTCGAGCACCGCCTCGAACGCCACCACCCGGCCGTCGGCGCTGATCGACGGCCGCTCGCTGGTGCCGTTGGACTGCTGGCCCTGGGAGTTGCGGCTCACCAGCTCGGTGGTGCCGGCGGCGATGTCGCGCAGGACGACGTCCGACCGCGTCCCGGAGTCGCCGGGGACCAGGTTGGTGGCGGTGCCCGTGGTGAACGCCACGCGGGTGCCGTCGGCGGAGATGCTCGGGTCGCCGAGCACGCCCGCGTCGGCCTGCTGGCCCGCGGCGTTCACCGACACCAGGGTGACGGCGCCGGTCCGGAGGTCCTTGCGGAACACGTCGGCGTTCGCGTTCGCGTCGCCCCCGCCGAGGTTGGTGGCGGTGCTGGCGAACACCGCGTACCGGCCGTCCCCGGTGACGTCGAAGCCCGGGTTGAACTGGTCCCCGGGATTCACGTTCCCGTCGTCCGCGGCGCCCGTGGCGCTCGCCGACGCCAGGATTGTGCGCCCGGTCTGCCGGTCGCGCACGTACAGCTGCTTCTTGCCGCCGGTCTCGGCGGACGTGAGCTCGGCGGTGCTCACGAACGCGACGAAGCGGCCGTCGGCGGACACCGCGGCGCCCTCGGCGGCGGCGTTCGCCTCGGCACCGATGTCGGAGACGCTCACGCGGGTCACCTCACCCGTGGCCGCCACGCCGGTGGCGGTCCCGGCGGCGAGGAGGGCGGCGAACACGAGGGCCGTTCGGCGGCGCATGGTGGGCTCCAGTCATCGGGTCCGGTGTGCATCCCGACCGTACGAGCGGGCGCCCCGTGGCTCATTCACCCGCGCGACGCGGCATGTGTCAACGCGACGACGGAGGGGGT
>JADLHW010000090.1 GCA_020848615.1 Thermoleophilia bacterium | reverse complement strand
GGTTCGCCGGCTCGGCGCCCAGCACCGCGATCGCGTCGGGCACGCTGAACCGTCCCTCGTACAGGGCACGGCCCACGATGGCGCCCTCCAGGTTGCCCTGGCCCAGGGCCCGCAGCCGCCGCAGGTCATCGAGGGAGCTGATGCCGCCGGAGGCCAGGATGCCGATGGGCGGCACCGACACCGCCAGGCGCCGCAGCGCCGGCAGGTTCGGGCCCTCGAGCATCCCGTCCCGGCCGATGTCGGTGTAGAGCAGGTGCCGGACCCCGGTGTTCACCAGCTCCTGGGCGACCTCCTCGGCGTCCCGGTCGGTCACCACGGTCCACCCGTGGGTGGCGACCTTGCCGTCCTTCGCGTCGAGGGCGACCACCAGGCGGTCGCCCAGCCGGTCGCTGGCCCACCGCAGCAGCTCGGTGTCCTGCAGCACCGCGGTGCCCACCACCACGCGGTCGACGCCGGTGGCCAGGGCCGTCTCGATCGCCGCGCGCGACCGCATGCCGCCGCCGAACTGGACGATGCCGTCGAACGCCGCCGCGATCGCGGCGACCTGGGCGGAGTGCACCGGGGTGCCCTCCCTGGCGCCGTCCAGATCCACCACGTGCAGGTGCGTCGCCCCGTGCTCGCCGAACGTCCTGGCCTGGGCCACGGGGTCCTCGTTGAACACGGTGCTCTGGTCGAAGTCGCCCTGCACCAGCCGCACCGCGTGGCCCCCCTGCAGGTCGATCGCCGGGTACAGGATCACGCGGCCACCTCGCTCCCGCGGCGCACGCCGCTGAGCCAGCGTCCCAGCAGCGCCAGCCCGGCGCGGCTGGACTTCTCGGGGTGGAACTGGAACCCGGTCACGGTGCCGTCGCCCGCGGCGGCCGTGAACGTGCCGCCGTAGTCGGCCGTGCCGAGGACGTGCGCGGCGTCGTCGGGCCGCGCGGCGTAGGTGTGCACGAAGTAGTAGGTCGCCGACGACGGCGCCGCGTCCTTCGGCGCGAGGTGCCCGCCATTGGCCCAGTCCACCACGTTCCACCCGATCTGCGGAAGCTTTCGCGCGGTCCCCAGGCGCCGCACGGGTCCGGGCAGCAGCCCCAGGCCGCGGGCGCCGGGGCTCTCCTCGCTCTCGTCGAACAGCAGCTGCAGCCCCAGGCAGATCCCCAGCAGCGGCACGCCGCGCTCGCGCACCGTCCCCGCCACGCGGTCCAGGCCCTGCGCCCGGATGCGGCGCATCGCCTCGCCGAACGCCCCCACGCCGGGCAGCACGATCGCGTCGGCGCCGTCGGCCTGCCCGGGGGCCTCGGCGACCTGCACGCGGGCGCCCAGCAGCTCCAGCGCCTTCACCGCGGAGCGCAGGTTGGACATCTTGTAGTCGAGCACCGCGATGCGCGGCCCGCCGCTCACAGCGATCCCTTGGTGGAGGGCACGCCGGTCGCGCGCGGGTCGGGCGCCACGGCCTCGCGCAGCGCGCGGGCCACCGCCTTGAAGCAGCACTCGATCACGTGGTGCGGGTTCGCGCCGGCCAGCAGCCGCATGTGCAGGGTGAGCCGCGCGTGGTTCACCAGGCCGCGCAGGAACTCCTCCAGCAGGTCGGTCTCGAACCCGCCAACCGTCCCGAACGGCAGCGGGGCGTCGAAGGCCAGGAACGGCCGGCCCGAGACGTCCACGGCGGCCTGCACCAGGCATTCGTCCATCGGGACCAGCGCCGACCCGTACCGCGTGATCCCCGCGCGGTCGCCCAGCGCGGCGTCCAGGGCCTGGCCGATGGTGATGCCGGTGTCCTCCACGGTGTGGTGGCTGCCGGTCTCCAGGTCGCCGGAGGCGCGGACCTCCAGGTCCACGAGCGCGTGCCGGGCCAGCAGCGTGAGCATGTGGTCGAAGAAGCCCACGCCGGTCGCCGCGTCGCACGTACCGGACCCGTCGAGCCCGATGCGCACGCGGATGTCGGTCTCCCCCGTGGTCCGCTGGATCTCCGCCGTCCTCATCCCCCGCCCTCCTCGATCGCCCGCAGCCGTGCCGTCGCCGATCGCGCGTGCATGGTGAACCCCTCGGCTTCCGCGAGCGCCTCGAGGTGGGGCGTGAGCTCGCGGACCGCGGGGTCGGTCATCTCAACCACCGACATCCGGCGCAGGTAGGTGGCCGGACCCAGCGCGGACGCGAACCGCGCGGCCCCCCCGGTGGGGAGCACGTGGTTCGAGCCCGCGACGTAGTCACCATACGCGGTTGCGCAATGGGGGCCAACGAACACCGCCCCCGAATGGCGGATCCGCGAGGCCAGGGCGGCGGCGTCACGGGTGCAGATCTCCAGGTGCTCCGGGGCCACGGCCTCCGCGAGCTCGACGGCCAGCGGCAGGCTGGCGCATTCCACGAACACGACGGCGCCCACGGGGACGCCCTCGGCGTCCATCGCGGCCTCCACCGCGGCGATCACCGCGGGCTCGACGGCCGCGAGGACGGCGACCGAGTCCGGGCCGTGCTCGGCCTGGGCGAGCAGGTCCAGGGCCATGGCGCGCGGGTCGGCGGTGTCGTCGGCGATCACCATCACCTCGCTGGGGCCGGCGAAGCCGTCGATGCCGGCGACGCCGGTCACCTGGCGCTTGGCCTCCTGCACCCAGGAGCTGCCGGGTCCCGTGATCACGGCCACCGGCCGGATGGTCGCGGTCCCGTGCGCGAGCGCGGCGATCGCCGCGGCGCCTCCCGCGGCGTACACCTCCGGGATGCCCAGCAGGGACGCCGTGGCCAGGATCACCGCGTTCGGGCGGCCATCCGGCCCGGGCGGGCTCACCGCGGCGATGCGCCCCACCCCCGCGACCTGCGCCGGCACGGCCGCCATCACGAGGCTGGACGGGTACGCCGCCCGGCCGCCGGGGACGTAGCAGCCGGCGGAGTCCACCGGCACCGAGCGCACGGTCACGCGCTGGCCGTACGGCAGCGTGACC
>JADLHW010000089.1 GCA_020848615.1 Thermoleophilia bacterium | reverse complement strand
CACGCTCAGGAACCGGGGCTCCAGGGAGCCTTCGGGACGCCGGAGCGGGAAGTAGCGCTGGTGGCTCTGCATCGCGGTGACGAGGACCTTCTCGGGCAGGCGCAGGTGCTGCGGGTCGATGTCCCCCACCAGCACGCTCGGGCGCTCGACGAGGAACAGCACCTCCTCGAGCTTCCCGCCCGGGTCGCGCCAGGCGCATCCGGTGTCGGCCGCAGCGGCGTCGAGGGCCGCCACGATCTCGGCGCGGCGTTCCACGTGGTCGGCCACCACGCCCTGCCCGCGCAGCGCCTCGCGGTATCCCGCGGGGTCGGGGATCTCGGCGTCCCCGCCCAGGAACCGGTGGCCGCGGCTCACACCGCCGGCGACCAGCCCCTGGAGGTCGAACGCCACGGTGCGGTCGCCGAGCTTGGCCACCAGCCACCGCACGGGCCGGGAGAACCGCAGGCCGTCGCCGCTGCCCCACCGCATGTTCTTCCCGAAGCGCAGGCCCTCCAGCACGGCGCGGGCCAGCTCGGGCACCAGGTCCGCGGTGTCCGCGGCGGGCTCCTCCCGCAGGGCGTAGACGAACGCCCGGCCGCCGTCCTCCTTGACCACCAGGTCGCTCGCAGCGACGCCCTGGCCGCGGGCGAAGCCCTCGGCGGCCTTCGTGGGCGTGCCGTCGGCGTCGAACGCCGCCTGCTGGGCGGGGCCCCGCACCTGGGCGGTGCGCCCCTCGCGGGCCTCCGGCAGACCGGAGACGTGCACGGCGATGCGCCGGGGCGCGACCATCACGGTCGCCTCGCGCTCGGGCAGCCGTGCGGCGGCCAGGGCCTGGGCCATGAGCCCGGGGACCTGGGCGATCGCCTCGCGGCACGCCGACGCGGGCAGCTCCTCGCAGCCGATCTCGATGAGCAGGTCAGGCACCGGCCACCTCCGCGGTCTGCTGGGCGAGGTACGCCTGGGCGACCCTGGCCGCGAGGGCCCGGACCCGCCAGATGTAGGCGCCGCGCTCGGTCACGCTGATCACGCCGCGGGCGTCCAGCAGGTTGAAGCTGTGGCTGCACTTGAGCACCTGGTCGTAGGCCGGCAGCACCAGCCCCTCCTCCAGGCACCGCCCGCACTCCGCCTCGTGCTGGGCGAACTGCTCGAACAGGGCGGCGGTGTCGGCGACCTCGAAGTTGTACCGGCTCCACTGCCGCTCGTTCTCCCGGTACACGTCGCCGTAGCTCACGCCGTGCGCCCACTCCAGGTCGTACACCGACCGGACGCCCTGCAGGTACATGGCGATGCGCTCCAGCCCGTAGGTGAGCTCCACCGAGATGGGCTTCAGGTCGATGCCGCCGGCCTGCTGGAAGTAGGTGAACTGGGTGATCTCCATCCCGTCCATCCACACCTCCCAGCCCAGGCCCCACGCCCCGAGGGTCGGTCCCTCCCAGTCGTCCTCCACGAACCGCACGTCGTGCTCCTCGGGCCGGATGCCGAGGGCCACCAGCGACCCCAGGTACAGGTCCTGCACGTCCGGCGGGGACGGCTTGAGCAGCACCTGGTACTGGAAGTAGTGCTGCAGGCGGAACGGGTTCTCCCCGTACCGGCCGTCGGTGGGCCGGATGGACGGCTCCACGTACGCGGTGCGCCACTCCTGGGGCCCGAGGCTGCGCAGCAGCGTGGCGGGGTTGAACGTGCCCGCCCCCACCTCGGTGTGGTACGGGTTCATGACGATGCAGCCCTTCTCGCCCCAGTAGGCGTGAAGGCGGAGGATGACCTCCTGGAAGCTCAGCGCCACGGGCTCGCCTCGCGGGTGCGCATGCGGTCTCCTTCGGGTTCCGAAAAGCGCGGTGAGCATACCGGCCGCCCCCTGGGCCGGATGCCCCGCGATCCCGGCCGAGGGGCCGCGTTTCCCCCGCTCGGGACGCCCTCAGTCGTCGTCGAAGGCGGCCAGGCGCCCCAGGCGCAGATCGTCCTCGAAGCCGGTGGGGTCGAACGCCTCGGGGTCGAACGGCCGGTCGAGCCACGCGACGCGCTCCGCATGCTCGGGGTGGGCGGGATCGGCGAGGATCTCCAGCAGCTCGCCGTAGCCCCACGGCCCGCCGCAGTCCTCCGGCGGGCACGCGCGAGCCCCGTCGAGGCACGCGGGGACGCGCGCCACCGACCCGGCCGGGAGGGCCTCCTCCACCCGCACCATGTGCACCCACCCGTCGCCGAAGTCGTAGCGGTACAGGAACACCGCGCCCGCTCCCACGGCCGCGTCGATGCGGGTCGTGCGTGCGTCGCGTGTCGGGGGGCCGATGTCCCAGTCCGGGTTGGGGATGCCGTACCGGGCGGACGCCGTCTCGAACTCGTACAGGTGGCAGTTCCACCACCCGAACGCGGCCTGCAGCACCTCGTGGAGGTGGTCGAGGGTGCGGGCACCGTCGACGAGCACGCGTCGCCAGATCGGGGGGTCGGTGTCCTGGAGCGTCACGGCGAGGCGGTACACCGGACCCCGCGGCGGGGCCGTCACCGGCTCACCATGGCCCGCGATGCCGGGGAACGGGATGACGTTGTCCGGTACGTCCCGGGGCCCGCGGATGCCGAGCACCGCGGCGAGCTCCCGGTCGGGCGACCCCGCCCGCCGGCTCAGCGGCCCCAGGATCACGCCCGACAGGCGCATCGACAGGGACACGGCGTCCGGCCGGTCGTGATCCCACTCCCACCGGGCGAAGCGGGTGAGTTCGTTCATGACCCCCACGACGCTGCGGTTGTCGGTGGGCGCCACCCGGACCTCCCGCATCGCGTCGCGTTCCGCGGTGAGGGTCTCCTCGTCCACGCCGTGCAGCCGCAGCACCGTCTCGATCGCCACGGGGACGCGGTCGGCGAGGGTGCGTGCCGGTGCCATGGGGAGCGCCACGGGCAGGAGGGTGCGGGTGTTGACCAGCAGCACCATCCGCGGCCGCCAGAAGAACAGCGCGGTGGCGAACCAGTCGCCGAGCAGGGTGGTCGAGGCCTCGCCCGCCTCGGCGTCACGTCCGATGCGGCGTTCACGCAGCCGCGCGGTGCCTCGCAGGATCAGCACCCGCTCACACCGGCGTCGCGGACTTCAGCGTCACGCCCAGGTGCTCGCGCAGCACCAGGCCCACCAGGCGCTCAACGCCCAGGGCGGCGTGCGGCGGGCACGCCTGGGCGGCCTCGCTGAGAGGGCGTCCCACCAGGGCCGCGAACGCCTCGCGGGCCCCGGGTTCCAGCGGCTCCCCGGCGCGTGCGCACGACGGGCACAGCGCCCCGCCGGCGTGGGCGCTGAAGCCCACCAGCGGCGGCCCGGCACCGCACGTCGCGCATTCGCCCAGGCGCGGCAGCAGGCCGCCCACCACCAGCAGCTTCACCGCGAAGCCCAGCACCAGGGGGTCCACGCGCGGCGGCGTCTCCCGCGGCGGCGCCTCGCTGAGCAGGTCCAGGGTCCGCACCAGCAGATTGAAGGTCGGTTCGCTGGGTTCGTGCTCCGGCAGGCCGCGCAACGCGGTCTCCAGCACGCAGCCCGCGGCGCGCAGCCGGTAGCCCTCCACCCACAGCCCCGCGTGGGTGCGCACCACCGACGCGCCCCGCACCGTGGCCATGTCGCCGCGCCCCTCGTGGAGCATGAGGTGCACCAGCACCCCGGGCTGCAGCCGCCCGCCGAGCTTGCTGGTGGGCTTGCGGGCGCCCTTGGCGATCGCCGACACCCGGCCGCGTTCCCGGGTGTAGACCGACAGCACCGCGTCGGCCTCCCCGTAGCGGATGGTGCGCAGCACGACCCCGTCGCTCTCGTAGGCGGCCATGCCCCCATCGTCGCATCCCGCGGGGACGGCGCGCACCGCGGAGGCGTCCTCCGGGGGACCCCTGATACCTTGCGGGGTATGCCCACCGTCGTGATGTACACCTCCCCCGTCTGCCCCTTCTGCATCCGCGCCAAGCGGCTGCTCGACGCCAAGGGCGTCACCTATGAGGAGCGGATGCTCGACCTGTCCTCCGAGAGCCGCCAGATGCTGGTGGACCTCACCGGCCGCATGACCGTCCCGCAGATCCTCATCGACGACACGCCCGTGGGCGGCTTCGACGAGATCAGCGCCCTGGACCGCGCCGGCGAGCTCGACGCGCTGCTGGGCCGCACGGCCTGACGGCCCTCGAGGCCCTGCAGGTCCTCTGGGGACCAGCACCGCGGCCGGCCGGCCGTTGCGGGTGATCACGACCCGTTCGTGCTCGCGCTCGACGCGGTCGATGTACTCGCAGAACCTGTCGCGCACGGTCCGAAGCGACTCGGTCGCCATGGGCGAATGACCGTTCGGCCATTCCCGGCGAGCAGGCGGCCGGGACCCGCCTGGGGGAGCACGGTGGCGATGGCCCGACGGGTCGACGGGTCCGCGGTGGCGACCGCCACCCGGCTGTGGGTCACCGCATGGCGTTCTGCGGTGGCTCGTCGGGCGCCTCGACCGCGACGCGAGGGGTGATCCGGTGGAGCCCGGCGGGGCCTCGCCCGGCTCCCGAGCGGGTCCCCGCGTTTGGGTGGCGTTCAGCGGGACGCTCAACATAGATTCGGTGCCATGCCCCATGGTTCCCATCGAGCGCCCGGACGAGGGATGCTCCTTGTCGGGATCGTGATCGGGGTGCTCATCGGGGTGGGCGGGATCCTGTGGGTGCCCCCCGAGACCGGTCTCCTGGCCTCGGTCGCCGGCGCCGTGGTCGGTGTGCTGGTGACGGTCACGGCGCACGAGGCGGGGCACGCGGTCGCGGCGTGGGCGGTCGGGACGCCGCCGCTGATGATCGGAATCGGCCCGGTGCATCTGGAGCGCGGCCGGCGGATCCGGCTGCGGCGGTCCTTCGCCGCCGGGTACGTGATGGTGCTGCCGGACCCCGAGACGCCGCTGCCGGAGATCGCGCGCCGGTTCCGCCGCATCAGCCTCGCCGGAGCGCCCGCCGGCATCGCCGCCTCCGCCGGACTTGCGCTCGCCGGTGCCGCCACGACCGGATCCACCCGCGGAATGCTGGTGTTCGCGGCCCTCATGGGGCTCATCAACATCGCGTCCCTGCTCCCGGTCTCAAGCCGGACCACGGTGTCGGACGCCGCGCGGTTCCGGCGCCTGCGGTGGGGGAGGCCCAGCGCGCGCTCAGACGCGGCGGCACTCGCCATCATGGGCGCCGCCTTCTCCCGCCCGCCCGACGAATGGCCGCCGGAGCTGGTCGAGGAGACCCTGTCGCTCACCGGCGACCCGATCATGGATGCGGCGGTCCTCTCGGTGCGGGCGGCCGTCGCCGACGCCGCGGGGAACCCGGAGGGCGCCGAGCGCTGCCTGGACCAGGGGCTCGACCTTCCCCTCCACCCGGCCCAGCTCTGCGGCTTCCGTGCGGAGCGTGCGTACCTCCGGGCACGTGCCGGACGGGCGGTCGAGGCACGGGAGGACCTGGATGCCCTCCCGGCGCAGAGCGCGTGGCTGAGGCCGGCGGTGCGTGAACGGGCGACCGCGGCCGTGCTGCTTGCCGAAGGGCGCCATCAGGACGCCCGCGCGGCCCTCGACCGGGCGCGCGCCGCCCTCGACGACCCGCTGACGCCGACGCCCTCGGAGCGCGTCCACATCCTGGAGCTCGAGCGGTCGCTTACGGCCGCCGGTCACTGAGCGCGCGGTGGGGCTATCGCGCGGCCGATCGTGCGGGATAACGTGAGCCATGCCCACCGTCGACGCCTCCGGTGAGGTCTTCAGCCTCAGCGGTGACGCGCGCTATGAGGGCATCGTCACGGCCCGGGCCGGTGCCGGCGGCCGGCTGAGCGTCGCGCTGGAGGCGCAGGCCTGCCACGGCCTGAGCCTGGAGGCCGGCGCCCGCGCCCTGGCAGAGGTCACCGGCGTCCTCAACATGATCCTGGGGGTGCGTGCCACCGGGGTCGCCACCGCGGCGGCGGGGGTGACCGCACGCGCCCAGATGCGCCCGGACATCTTCGACCGGATGGGCGTGATCGCCGACATCGCCGCCTACGCGGAGGCGTCGGCCGGGGGGCGCCTGGCCGTCACCGGGGACGTCGCGCCGTTCGCGCGCTGGGGACGGGAGCACCTCGACGGGGTCGCCCTCACGGTGTTCATGGCGTTCCTCGAGGAGGTCGCCATCGAGGCGGGGGTTTGGGGGCGCGTTTCGGCGGCGGCGATGGCGCAGGCCCACGTCGATGTGACGGTGAGCCTGCGCGACGGCGATACGGCGGGTGTGATCGTGGAGGCCGGCGCCGCGGCGGGGCTCGGTGCCGGCGCCGGGTACGACCTGTACGGCGGCGCGAGGTTCGTCGATGTGCGGCGGTTCTACGGCAGGGCGGTGCGCGCCCTCACCGCGGAGGCCGCCGCCGTCGCCCGCGACGCCCTGCCCGCGGAGCTGGCCTGGGCCGCCGACGTGCTGGAGATCGCCCTGCCGACGGCGCTGCTCACCGCGTTCGAGCTCGGCCAGACCTCGACGCTCGGTGCCCTCGGGCCACCGGAGGACCTGCTGCAGCCGCTGCTGTCGAGCCTCGCGGTGTCATTGCGCACCCACCTGCTCGACGTGGCCCTGCGGGCCGTGCCGCAGGTGCTGGGCGACGCCGGGGCGGTGCTGGCCGAGCTCGTCGCGGCGGGGACCCACGTCGCCGGCACCCAGGAGCTGCACCGGCGGCTCGACGCGCTGGACGCGCACGTCCGGGCGAACCTGGGGCGCGAGGTCACCGTCGACGACCTTCCGGTGCTCGGCGGGCTGCTGGTGGACGTGGCGGACGCCGTCGCGCCGGAGCTCACCGCCGGCTGGCGCGACGCGATCGCCGTGCTGTGGACGGGGCTCGCGGTCGTCGCCGCCCTGGCCCGGCCGGTGGCCCAGGGGTCCTGGTCGGCGAGCGTGGTGGGGCTCGGACGGCCGGGCGGCGGCGGCCCGGTCATCGAGCTCCCGCAGGCCCCGGTGGTCGTGCTGAGCGCCTACCGTGCCCGCCTGGGATCGGACGTGGCGCAGGTCGGCCTCCCCGAGGCCATCGCGTTCCTGGTCGATGCCCTCGCCGACACCCTCGGGGATGCGGTGCCGTCGGCCGGGGTGGTGCTCGATGATCTGGCGGAGCGGTTCGGACTCAGCGCCGGGCAGCTGGCCGAGGCCGGGCTGGGCCTGGCGGTGGGCCGGGACCTCACCGTGACCGCCGCCTACGGGCGGGTGCGCGAGCTGCTCGCCGACTGGATGGACTCGGTCATCGCCACCCACCTGGTCCCGGCGCTGCGCGCCGGCGGCGGCGCGACCTCCGAGTACGTCACCCAGGTCGCGGCGCCCGCGCTGGAGGCCGTCGCGAGCCTGGTGCTCGACCGGCTCGACGCGCTGGTCGGCGGCCTTCCCGCGGACGGGCGAGGCGCGTTCACCCAGAAGCTCAGCGCCGCCTGCAGCACGCTCGCCTACCGGGTCGCGGTCCGCAACGCCGTGTTCTTCGACCACGTCCTCACGGACATCGTCCTGGACGGGCTGCAGGACGCGTTCACCGACCTGGAGCGCGACCTGCGCTCCGACCCCGACCACGTCATCACCGCGACGCTGCGCACGCTCCTGCCGGTGCTGTATCCGGCGAACCCGGCGGTGGCCGCCTCCGGCGCCGACGCGGTGCTGGAGCTGGCGGCCGCCATGGCCACCGTCGGCCGGGACGCCACCGGCCCGGCGGTGTGGAGCCGGCGGCGACGTGACCGGCTGCGGCAGCTCAAGGCCGACGTGCTCATCGGGTTCGAGGACCCGGCGGCGTTCACCGACCCGGCGGGCGTTGAGGCGCTCGCCGCCGGGCTGGTGATGTGCGACCACGTCCCCAACCAGCCGGCCCTCGAGGAGCTGGCGGCCCTGCTGGGGGAGATCCTCACCGACACCGCGGCCCTCGTGGTCCCCCGAGGGGTGGCGGCCTGGTCGACGTTCATGCTGCGCATCACACGCTCCGTGGTCGAGGAGATGGACCGCCTGGCCCGTGAGGCCCTGCGCGTCCTCGCCGAGTTGATCGACCGCCTGGGCCGGGAGATCGCCCTGCTGGTCGACGCGGCCCGCGCCGCGCTGGACGCCGTGACCGCCGCGGCCGCGGCGTTCGAGGACGCGCTGCGCGAGATCGCCCGGATCCTGCGGGCGAACGATCGGCGCGCCGCGATCCGCAACGCGCTGCGCGCGGCGGGTGCCGACGCCGCCGCGGACGCCGCCCGCGGCCTGGGTGACGACGCGGTGGCGATCGCCGTCGGCCTGTTCGACGCGGCGTTCACGCTCGCCGGGCCGCTCATCACCCTGGCGTTCGACGCCGCCGAGACCGTCGCCGACGACCTCGCCGACATCATCGGCGGCATGCTCGGCGCCCAGACCGCGATGGACGCCATCGTCGCGGCGATCTGGGATGCCGCGGTCGGCGCGGTGCTCGGCGGGATCCGGGACCTCGGTGTCCCCCTGCCCTCCGAGCTGTCGGCCGCCGATGTCGCCGACGCGATCGCCGACGCGCTGCCCACCGGGCTGCTGCTGGGGTTCCTGGACGCGGCGATCGCCACCGGCCAGGCGCACGAGCGCGCCCTCGCCGAGCGCACGCGGGCGGACGCCGCGGTGCAGGCCGCCCGTGACGACCTCGCCCGCCGTGAACGCGACCGGGAGGCGGCGCGCCCCACGGGGCGGCTGTCGATCACGATCGGCTCCCCGACGCCCCTCGCGGGTGACCTGCGGCGGGCGGTGGTGCACGGGCCGCCGGTGCCGGTGCTGGTGCGGGTCGCCGGCGCCCCGCCCGCGTTCT
>JADLHW010000088.1 GCA_020848615.1 Thermoleophilia bacterium | reverse complement strand
TGTTCGCGCGGGAGATGCGGGGCGATGGGGCGCGGGCCGAGTAGCGGCGGCTCGCCGCGCCAGCTCGCGATCCGGCGCCTCACGCGGGTCGCGCTGTTCACCACGGGTGGCCTGGTGGCGGGCACCGTCGTGCAGGTCGCGACCGGCGACCCGGTGTGGAGCGCCGCCGGCGCCGGCGCCGGCGCGGTGATCGCCGTGGTCCTGAACCGCGTGGGACCGCGGCGGGTGCGCTGATGCGCGCACTGCTGGGAGGCACCGCGGACGGCGACGCCGTCGCCACCCTCACGGCGGGGCACCGCGAGCCGGTGGGCGACCGCCCCTGGGTGCTGGCGAACATGGTGGCGAGCGCCGACGGGGCGACGGCCGTGGACGGCGAGAGCAGGGGGCTGTCCGGGCCCGCGGACCGGCGGGTCTTCCACCACCTCCGGGGGCTGGCGGACGTCGTGATGGCCGCCGCCGGCACGGTGCGCGCCGACCGGTACGGACCGGCGCGGCCGTCGCCCGCGGTGCGGGCGGCGCGGGCCGCCCGGGGTCAGGCGGAGGTGCCGCTCGTGGCGGTCGTCACCCGGAGCGTGGACCTGGACTGGGACGCCCCGCTGTTCACCGGGGCCGAGGTCCCCACCGTGGTCGCGGCACCGCGGGACGCCGACCCGGGGCGCCTGGACCGCGCCCGCGCGGCCGGCCGGCTGGTCACGGCGGGAACCGGCGGCGTGGACCTGCCCGCCGTGCTGCGGGAGCTCGGCCGGGACGGCGCCCGCACCGTGCTGTGCGAGGGCGGCCCGGGGCTCATCGCCCAGCTCGCCGCGGCGAGCTGCCTGGACGAGCTGTTCCTCACCGTCTCCCCGCTGCTGGTGGCCGGCGACGCCGCCCGGGTGCTGCGCGGCGACGCCCTGGATCCCCCGCGTCCCCTCCGGCTCGCCGCCGCAGCCGAGGAGGACGGCGCGCTGTTCCTGCGCTACCTGGTGGGCGATGGGCGCTGACCCGGCCGCGGTGCACCGCGGTGCGCTGGAGGCCCTGCGAGCCGCCGCCCGCGGCCTCGCGCCGGGTACGCCGGCCGCCGAGGTGCCCGGCCGCATCGCCGCCGCCGCGGCGGGGCCGGAGGCCGCCGCCATGGCCGTCACCTACGTGTACGCGGCCCGGGTGGGGGGCGCGGCCGCCGACCCGGAGCACGCGGCCCGCTGGCTGCGCGGGTGGACCGCCGCGGCCCGGCGCAGCCCCGCCGAGGGGCTCACCGCCGTGGTGGACGGCATCCGCTTCGCCGAGCGCCTGCACCGCACCCTGGGGATCTCCTCGCCGGGGTGATCAACCCGGCGTTCCCCGCCGATGCATGAGGGGCGGGGGGCTCCGCAGTCGCCGGACCGAATGCGGCGTTCCCCGCACCCCTCGCCGAGCCCGGCCCGTGCCGACACCGAGGAAGACGCCTCCCATGAACATCCACACCGATCTGCTGTGCCGCGTGCGGCGCGTCGTGACCTCGCTGGGCGAGGACATCCACGTGGGCGGCGACCTCCGCGTGGCCTGGAGTCCCGACCACAGCTACTACGTGCTCACCGGCCCCGACGGCACCCGGGCGCTGAACCCGGCGCACGTGGTGTCCGTGTTCTTCGACTAGCGGAGCCGCCCGGCGGTGACGCGGCCGTCGGCGCCGGCGTCCACCCACACCGCCAGCCCGCGGCCGTCCGCGGTGCTCACGGCGATGGCCCCGGAGGTCCGGCCCAGCGACGCCGGTGACGACCAGCCGTGACCGCCGCGCCCCGAGGTCCGCCAGCGGTCGCCCGCCCGGCCACCGCGCAGCAGCCACCACACCACGGGCCGGCCCGCGGTGTCCGACGCGGCGGCGGGACCGCCGATGACCGGCCCCGCGGGACCCGCGGCCACCGGCCCGTCCCAGCCGTCGTCCGCCAGGCGCGCCACCATCGGGCGCGTCCGGTCGCCGGCGCCGGCGAGCCACGCCCCCCACACCACCCCGCCGGGGGTGAGGGTGATGGACGCCGCCCGGGTGGGCGCCGAGAGTCGCCAGGACGCGCCGCCGGCCGGGCGCACCGCGACGCGCCCGCCGGCCGGTCCCCCGGCCGCGTCCAGGGCACCCACCAGCACGGCGGTCCCGCCCCGCGTGTCCACCGCCAGCTCCGGCTCGGCGAACAGCTCGCCGTCGCCGGCCGTCGCCACCACGGCCCCCGCCGACCACCCGCCGCCGCCGGCGCCCAGGTCGGCCACCAGCAGCGCCGACTGCGGCTTGCCCCGTCGCGTGGCGAGCCACGCCGCGGTGACCCTCCCGGACCCGTCGACCGCCGCCCGCCCGGCGGAGGTGTCCGGCACCGACAGGTCCGCGGCGGACCGCCGCCACCGGCCGCCCGGGCCCCTGCGCAGGACCACCACGGTCCACCCCTCGGCCGACCGGGACTCCAGCGCGAGCACCGCCCGGCCGCCCGGCAGGGCGGTGAGGCCCGCGACGCGCAGGCCGCGCGTCGGCAGGGCGTCCGGCAGGCGGTCGGCCCGCCACCCGCCCCGGGCGACGCGGGCGGCCCGCAGGGCGGCGCCGTCGAGCCATGTCACCGTCGCTGCGCCGTCCGGTGCGACGGCGGCCCGGGCGACCCGGCCCGGGCCCAGCGCCACGCGCGCGCCGAACCGGGACGCCCCCGCGGGCCGCACCGCGGCCTCCACGGTGTTCCGCGAACCGCGCACCGTCCACGCCGCCACGGCGGCCCCGCCCGGGGCGGCCGCCGCGTCCAGCGCGAACGGGTCGTAGGCCCGGCCCGCCGGGGCGAGCACCTGGACCGCGGCGGCCGGCGCCGCGCCGGCCGCCAGGCCGGCGAGCGCGCAGGCCAGGACGGCCGCGCGGATGCGTGGGGTTGCGGGTGCGCTGGGCATGGCGCCCGGCGACCCTACGCACGGCCCTCAGGGGGCGGCAACCGCCCCGGGTGCCGCGGAGCTCAGGCGAGCCCGGCGGAGGGCAGCACCACGCCCTGCGCCAGGACCAGGCCGCCGAACACGATGCCCCACAGGAGCACCATGCCGATGACCCCGCCCACCAGCACGCGGCCCGTCACGCCGAGGCGCGCGCGGACGGCCGACGGGAGGCGTTGTGGGGTGGACCAGCCGGCCCATGCCGCCGCGACGACCCCGGTGATGAGGTACGTGAGGACCAGGCTCCCACCCGGAGGGTCGTTGCGCAGGTCCAGGACCACGAGGCTCAGCACCGACAGGGACAACCCGATGCCGATGACCAGCCCCGCGACGGTCCCCCCTCGGGGACCGGTGTCCGCCTCCCCCGCCTCCCCCCCGGCGGTCGCCGTCCTGGCGTGCCGGTCCGCCCGCTCCATCCACACGAACAACACGACCGTGAGGATGCCGAGGGCGAGGTGGGGGAGGTGGGTGAGGAAGAAGTTCATCAGCGACTAGCTGATCTGCGGCTCCGCGTCCGGGGCCCACGGCGAGTTCGTCGCGGTGCGGACGTAGTTGTAGAGGCCGACGAGGATCGCCACGGTCATGACGATGATGAATGGGATGGACACCTGGGTCCAGAAGTCCCACTCCTCCGGCAGGATGGCGAAGCGGCGCGGAGCGCCCTCGAGGCCCGGGATGAGCCATGCGATGACCCACCCGTAGCCGCCGATGAGCATCCCCCACAGGTGGATGTCCGCCAGCTTCTCGCTGTAGAGCGGCCGGTGGCTGATCATCGGGAGGACGGCGTAGAAGACGCCCATGAGGATCATGCCGAGGCCGAGCAGCGCCATGTGGTGGAAGTGACCGACGATCCACAGGGTGTTGTGCAGCATCTCGTCGAACTGGATGTCCGCGTTGATGACGCCCTGGAAACCGGCGGTCAGCCAGCCCGCCATACCGGCGATCAGGAACTTCGAGGCCGCGGTCCAGTGGAAGTCGGACCGCAGGATCGTCGCGGACAGCGCGTAGATGCTGACCGCCGACGCGAGCACGATCGCGAAGGTCACCGGCTCGTGGACGAAGTTCAGGATCTGCTGCGGGCCCGAGTCCGGGTAGTCCAGGTACATGTGGTGTGCCCACAGGAACGAGTTGGACACCAACGCGATGGCCCACACGACCACCACGATGCGCCCCGACACCAGCTCACGCCGCGCGAAGCGCGGGATGAAGTAGTAGAGGGCCGCGACACACGGGAACAGCAGCAGGTAGACGACGGGGTGCCCGAACGCCCACAGCAGGTTCTTGGCCAGCTGGGGGTCGGTCGTGAACGACCCGTCGATGGACTCGATGATCATGAAGACCAGGAGCACGGCGAACGGCAGCGTCATCGTGAGCATGTTGACCGCGACGACGGTGATCGGGATGACCGGGTAGGGGGTCATCCGGCCGTTGGTGTGCTTGAACTTCGACGGCCACAGCTTCGAGAAGCCCAGCGCGATCAACAGCCTGTAGAAGATGTTGTTGCTGGCGGACCCGATGGCCGGGCCGGTGACCGCGACGAGCAGGGCGAGCGACCAGGTGATGATCGACACGCCGGCGAGCAGCACGGCGAAGGAGAACAACCCCGTCGCGGTGTCGCTCCACTCCCCCGCCGAATGGAACGGCAGCGGGTAGAGGGCCACCCATGAAGCCCCGAAACCGGAGATGAGGGTGGTCCAGACGATGCCCAGCGTGCCCAGGACCATGGTCCAGTAGGCGATCTCCGCGAGGATGTACGTGCGGAGGGGGATGCCGAGCCGCATGAGGATCCAGTACATGGCCCCCATGAGGAAGAACCCGGCCCAGGCCACGAAAGCACCGAGGCCGTGCGCCGTCATGAGCGCGTACCAGAGGTTGTCATCGACGCGGACGATGTCCGCCTGGCTCTGCCGCAGCACGAGGCCGAGGGCGCCGGCGATGACGAGGAACAGCGTGGAGGTCCACATGTAGCGCTTCACGAGCGACTCCGTGCGCGCGATGTTCGTCGCATCGAGCGTCGGGGAGTCGTCGTAGGGCAGGGTGCCCGGCGCGGCCGTGCGAACCGAGGCGGCGTCAGTGCTCATTTGGTCACCTCGAACTGTCCGACCATGTTGTGGTGGCCGACTCCGCAGAACTCCAGACACAGGATCTTGTAGGTGCCGGGCGTGTCGAGCTTGACCGTCATGGTCGACTCGACATCGGGGATGATCTGGATCTGCTTCACCAGCTTGCCGTCAGGGGCGTACAGCCCGAATCCGTGACTCACGTCATCGGACTTGACCTTGAAGTCCACCGTACCCGCCGGGATCTGCGCCGGCTGGATGATGAACGCGAACTGCAGTGCGCGCACGGTCGCCGTGGAGTCCGCCTGGGCACGGTTCATCCAGGGGATGCCGAAGAACGTGGCGACGAAGAGGACGACGACGATGGCGAGCGACATGAGCGCCCACCAGTTCTCGCCCTTGTGCAACTTCTCGATGTTGGCCTCGCGGCCCTTCGCGCGCGAGCTGCGACTCGTGGTGCGCAGCACGGCGATCAGGCCCACGATGCCGATGAGGGTCACGGCGCTGTAGAGCACCGTGATCACGATTTGGGTCCCGTTCATACGCCGGATTCACGCGCAACGCGGGAGAGGCGGCATCCGAAGCGACACCACGGAAAACAGGGGGAACCTCGGGGTCCCCGCGCGGGATTCCCGCAACCCCGACAACCGCATGGACAACGCCCCGTGAACAGTGTCCCGGGATGGACGGGACGGCTTTCCCTGCACGGTGCCCCGGCCCCCGGGATCGACCCGCCCGGCGGACGTTTCCGGCTATGGCACCACGAGCTCGCCGCGCAGCACCGTGACGGCCCGTCCACCGATCTCGACGCGGTCGCCGCGCAGCCGCACGATGAGGTCGCCGCCGCGCGGTGAGGCCTGCCGGCAGCGCAGCTCCTCGCGCCCCAGGAGCGCCGCCCAGTACGGCCCCACGGTGCAGTGCGCCGCCCCGGTCACCGGGTCCTCGGCGATGCCGAACCCGGGGGCGAAGTAGCGGGACACCGCGTCGTACCCGGACCCGGGCTCGCCGGGCGCGGACACGATGACGCCATGCTCGCTGAACCCGGCCACCGCCGGATCGTCCGGCCGCAGGCGGCGCACCGTCGCGGGGTCGGCGACGGCCGCGAACAGGCCGATGCCGCAGCTGCCCACCCAGTCGGGCTCGGCGCCGAGCCACCGCGCCAGGCCCTCCGGGGCGGCCGCCGGGACGGGCGGCGACGCCGGCAGGTCGATCCACACGACGCCGCCAGAGCCCCTCGCGCTGAGCAGCCCGCTGCGCGTGTGGAACCGGGTGAGCATGCACGCCGGGTGCATGCCGCCCTCCCACAGGGCGTGGGCGGACGCCAGCGTCGCGTGCCCGCACAGGTCCACCTCCACCGCCGGGGTGAACCAGCGGAGCGACCACTCGCCGTCGGGCCGGGGCACCAGGAACGCGGTCTCCGAATGGCGCATCTCGGCGGCGACGCGCTGCATCAGGTCGTCGGGCAGGGGCTCGGCGGTCACGCAGACCGCCGCCGGATTCCCGGTGAACGGCGTGTCGGTGAATGCGTCGACGACGACGACGGGCAGCTCCATGCGGCGCCTCCTGGCGTGGGCTGCGGCGAGTCTCGCACCCGGCGGGCCGGGGGTTCCAGGGGAGTGCGTTTGCCACGGGATGATGTCGAGATACCATCGCGCCCCTCCACTCCCGGAGGTCACGTGCCCAACGACCCGCTCCGCGCCGGCCCGGCAGGGATGGCCGCTGCCCAGCACGTCCCGTCACCGGACGGGACGCCCGACGCCGTGCTCGTGGTCCGCCCGGTGCGGTCGCCCGCGGGGCGCGTCGCGGACGCCGAGGTGCGCGAGGCGAACGACGCGGCGGCGGGCCTGGCCGGCCGGGCCCCCGGGACCCTGCGGGGGCTGCTGCTCTCGGAGCTCCTTCCCGGCGCGCACGCCGTGCTCGCCGCATGGGTGTCGGCCGCCCTCGACGGGTCCGGCGGCGAGGCCCGGGCGCGGCTGGAGCTGCCGGGCGGGCCGCGCACGGTGCGGTGCCAGGTGAGCCCGCTGGGACCCGACGTCGCCGTGGTGCTGCACGACGCGGCCGACGAGGTGCGCCAGCAGGGACGCCTGCGCGCGACGCGCGACCTGGGCCCGGCCGAGCTCCTGGTGCTCGAGAGCGTGCGGGACGCCGCCGGCGTGCTGATGGACCTGGCGGTGGCCGACCTCAATGCGCGCGCCGCCGCCCGCCTGGGCGTCGCGCCCGACCTGGCGCTCGGCCGGCGCATGTCGGAGCTGGCGGGCGCCGAGCGCCTGCCGGCGATGCTCGCCCGCCATGACACGGTGCTCGCCGCCCAGCGCACCGTGGAGCAGGAGGAGCAGGCCGGGGACCGGTGGCTGGTGAGCCAGCTCACGCCGCTGGACGACGCCGTGGCGGTGCTCACCCGCGACGAGACCGAGCGCCGGCTCGCCGACCGGGAGGCCCGCCGCATGGCGGAGCAGTTCCGGTTCGTCGCCCGGGCGGCGGCCGACCTCATCGCCGTGCACGACCCGAACGGCCGGTTCCGGTTCTCCAGCGACGCGAGCCGCCACCTGGTGGGCCGCGACCCCGACCGCCTGGTGGGCATGCACCCCCTGCAGCTGCTGGCGGCACGGGACCGGCGGGAGGGGCGCCGCGTGCTGCGGGCCCTGGTGGAGGGGCTGCCGTGGGCGGGCGTCCAGACGCTGCGCGTGCAGCGCCCGGACGGCAGCACGCAGGTGCTGGACGTGATGGTGCGGCCCCTGCGCGACGCCGGCGGCGGCATCACCGCGTACATCTCGGTGTCACGCGACGCCTCCGAGCGCCTGGCCA
>JADLHW010000087.1 GCA_020848615.1 Thermoleophilia bacterium | reverse complement strand
AGGAACTGATCACCGCGATGGACATCTTCCAGCAGAACTCGGTGACCAATGTGCCGGCGTTCGTGCAGTTGGCGGCGCTTGCGGCGATCACCGGTCCGCAGGAGCACGTGGAGGTCCAGACCAAGCGTCTGCAGGCCAAGCGCGACAAGACCGTGGCGCTGCTGAACAAGATCGATGGGATCGACTGCCAGTCCCCGGACGGGTCGTTCTATGTGTTTCCCGACATCCGGGGCACGGGGATGACCGCCCAGCAGTTCGCCGATTACATGATCGAGAACTACCAGGTCGGGGTCGTCGCCGGCACCGCCTTCGGGGACCGTGGGGAAGGCCACATCCGCCTGACCTACGCCTGCCCGGACGAGCTGATCGAGGAAGGCATCGACCGCATCCGCCAAGGCGTCGAGAACCTCTAGACACCGGATCGGCGGGACATTCGGGGCGCCTCGTGCGAAACCGCGCGGGGCGCCCCGCGCTTCCCGGTATCGTGCCGCGGGTCGAAGCGACCGCGAACACTGACAAGGAGGCCGAGTGGCTGAGCGTCTGTACTGGGAAGAGCTGAACCCCGGAGACGAGTCCATCTCCCTGAACCGCACCATCACCGAAGCCGACGTCGTGAACTTCTGTGGTGTGTCGGGCGACTTCAACTGGTTCCACATCGACGAGGTGCGGGCCAGCGAGTCGGTGTTCGGCAAGCGGGTCGCCCACGGGATGCTCGTGACCTCCGTGGCGACGGGCCTGCAGGTCGAGAAGATGGAGCCGAAGATCGCCACCGCGGCGTTCGTCGGCCTCAAGGAGTGGGCCTTCCGAGCGCCGGTCTTCTTCGGCGACACGATCCGCGTGAAGCGGACCATCGGCGAGAAGTCCGAGCACAAGAACCCGGCTCAGGGCTGGTGCATCTACGAGATCGAGGTCCTGAACCAGGACGACAAGGTCGTCCAGAAGGGCCAGTGGAACATGCTGATCCAGCGCAAGCCGGCCGAGGGCTGAGCCGCAGCGCACGCTGACAGCTCGTCACGGGCGCCCGACAGGAGTCGGGCGCCCGGTGGCGAACCGGGTCGGCATGGACGCCACCCACACCACCCTCACCGTCGCTCAGGCAGCCGAGACCCTGGGCGTGTCCGAACGCACCGTCTGGCGGTACCTGAAGGCCGGCCGCATCGACGGCCACACCGTCGGGGAGATCGGCAGCCAACGGACGCTCATCGACCGTGACAGCGTCGATGCGCTGCGCGGCAACCGCGGCTCAGACCCGGAGGCCGCCCGCCTGCGCGCCGACCTGGATCGCCTCACCGAGCACCTCGCGCAGGTCACCGCCGAACGCGATGCCCTCGCCCACCGTGTCGCCAGCCTGCAGCTGGCGGTCGGCCGGTCGGTTCCCGACGGCATCCTCGGTCGTGCCGCGACCGGTGTCGCCACCGGCGTGGCGACCGCCGTCGCGCGATTCCGCTCGGTCCGCGCCGCGTAACGGTCGCCTGCGCGGTGAGGGACCCGGGCACCGAAGCCCGGATCCCTCACCGCGCACAGAGCAGCTAGAGGCCGAGCTCCCGGCTGATGATCAGCTGCTGGATCTCGCTGGTGCCCTCGGTGATGGAGGCCAGCTTGGCGTCGCGGTAGTACCGCTCCACCGGGTACTCCACGATGTAGCCGTAGCCGCCGTGGATCTGGACCGCCTCACGGGTCACCCAGTCGGCGACCTCCGCGGAGAAGTACTTGGCCATGGAGGCCTCTTTCACGCACGGCTTGCCGCTGGCGTACAGCCATGCTGCCTTGTACGCGAGGGACTTGGCGGCCTCGATCTTGGTCGCCATCTGGGCGAGCTTGAACCGGATGGCCTGGAACTTCGCCAGCGGCCGGCCGAACGCCTCACGCTCCAGCGCGTACTGACGGGCGGCGTCGAACGCGGCCTCCGCGATGGCGGCGGACTTCACGCCGTGCGACACGCGGCCGGTGATGAGCGCCTCCATGAGGGCCCCGAAGGCACCCTCCTTGCCGCCCAGCAGGGCCTCGGCCGGGACCTCGCAGTCCTCAAACACCAGCTCGGCGGTGTCGGAGGACCGGTGCCCCATCTTCTCGAGCTTGCGGGTCACCTCGAAGCCGGGGGTGTTCCGGTCGACGATGAACACGCTGATGCCCTCACCGCGGTTGCTGCGGTCGGTGTAGGCGGCCACCAGGCAGTAGTCGCAGAGGGTCCCGTTGGTGATGAAGTTCTTGCGGCCGTTGATGACGTAGCCGCCGTTCTTCTTCTCCGCGCGGGTCGCCAAGCCGGCCGCGTCGGACCCGGTGTTCGGCTCGGTGATCGCGTACGCACCGACGATCTCACCGGCGATGGAACGCGGGAGGTAGCGCTCCTTCTGCTCGTCGGTCCCGAACTTGTAGATCGGGAAGGCCGCCAGGTCGGCGTGGGCGTTCACCGACGCGGTGATGCCGGCGCAGACCTTGGCCATCTCCTCCACGAAGATGCACTCGGTGATCTTGTCGGCACCGATGCCGCCGTACTCCTCGGGGAACACGATCCCCAGGAGCCCGAGCTCACCGAGCTTGGGGAGGATCTCGACCGGGAACTTCTCGTGCCGCTCGGCCTCCTCGACCAGCGGCAGGATCTCGGCCTGGGCGAACTCCCGGACCATCTCGCGGAGGTCCTCCTGCTCCTCCGTGAACTCGTAGCTCAATGCCATGCAGATGCCCCCTCGACGGCGATGGTGATCGCGATCCGATCGACTGTTGCTGGGGGCCAAGTGTAGCCGCCGTCGCCCGGTAAACTGCCGGGAACGTGAGGGATCCATACCGCCTGGACGGGCGTACCGTCATCATCACCGGCGCCTCCCGCGGCATCGGGGCAGAGGTCGCGCGAGCCGCATCACGCCAGGGCGCCGGGCTGGTCCTCGTCGCACGGGATGAGGAGCGCCTGCGAGCCGTCGCCGGGGAACTGCCGGGACCGTCGGCCGTGGTTGCCGGCAGTGTCGCCGACACCGAGACCGCCGCGAACGCCATCGACGCCGCCGAGGAACTCGGCGGGACCCTGTGGGGGCTGGTCAACAATGCCGGGATCAACCCGTACTACCACGGGATCGTCGAGACCCCCCTCGCCGAGTGGGACGACGTGATCCAGGTGAACCTGCTGGGTGCCGCGACGTTCGCCCGGGCCGTCGGCCGCGTCATGATCGCCGCGGAAACCGGCGGCCGGATCGTGAATCTGGGGTCCATCGCCGGCCTCACCGGTCTGCCGAACATCGGGCCGTACAACGCCAGCAAGGCCGCGATCGACGCGATGACCCGGACCCTCGCGGTGGAGCTCGGCCCGCACGGGATCCTGGTGAACTCGGTCGCCCCCGGCACGATCGGCACCGAGATGATCGCCCAGCTGCTCACCGCGAACCCGGCGCTCAGGGAGAAGCTCGTCGCGAAGGCCCCGATCGGCCGGGTGGGGGAGGAACCGGAGGCCGCCGAGCCGATCGTGTTCCTGCTCACGGACGCCGCCAGCTTCATTAACGGCCACATCCTGGTCGTCGACGGGGGACGCCTCGCCGCAGGCTGACCTGCCGGCCGTCCGCCCGGGGACCGGGCACGACCCGGCCAGGTTGCGGACACCTCGGGGCAGTGGTGTATGGATGCGTCGGTGACGACCCGCGTGAGGATCCCCGCCACGCTGCTGGTGAGCGCCGCCCTGGCGGCCGCCGTCCCGGCGGCGGCGCAGGCGCCGGCACCGCCATGGGCGCCGGGCTGCACCCTGTTCCCGGCCGAGAATGTGTGGAACGCTCCGGTGCGGGACCTGCCGGTGCGGGCCGACTCTGACCGGCTCATCGCCGCGATCGGCCTGGACGCCGGCCTGCACCCGGATTTCTCGGACGCCGGCCGGTACGGCATTCCGTTCAACGTGATCACCAAACGGACCCGGCGGGTGCGGGTGCGGTTCGACTACGCCGCGGAGTCCGACCGCGTCGCCTACCCGATTCCGGCGCGCCCGAGGATCGAGGGGGGATCGGACCGTCACATCCTGATGGTCGACCGGGACCGCTGCCGCCTCTATGAGTTGTTCGCCGCCCGCCGACAGGGCGGCCGGTGGCGCGCCGGCAGCGGCGCGACCTGGGACCTGCGCTCCAACCGCCTGCGGCCGGCCGGATGGACCTCCGCGGACGCCGCGGGCCTGCCGATCCTCCCGGGCCTCGTCCGCTACGACGAAGCCGCCCGCGGGGTGATTCGCCACGCCCTGCGGTTCACCGCACCTCGGACCCGGAACACCTTCATTTATCCGGCCCGCCACCAGGCCGGCGTCGCCGACGCCTCGCTGCCGCCGATGGGCCTGCGGGTACGGCTCAAGCGATCGGTGTCATTGGCGGGCTTCGGGCCACAGGCCCGCATCGTGCTCACCGCACTCCGGGACTACGGGATGATCCTCGCCGACAACGGGTCTCCGTGGTACGTCACCGGCGCCCCGAACGCCGGCTGGGACGACGACGACCTGCACGCCCTGGGGCGGATCACCGGGGCGGACCTCGAGGTGGTCGACACCTCGGGGCTGCGCAGCACCGGCTGAACGCCGACGCGCACGGGCGAGGGACCTCCGCCCGTCGATGCGACAGAAGAACCGTTCGCGTGCGTCGAATCGTCGCCGGTTCAGCCCACCTGGATCAACAGGATCTGCCGGGTCCGGCCATGAGACCTCCGCCCGTCGCCCCGTGATGCCCCGACGGTACTCGGGGCCCCAGGGGTGACACGCCCGTTCATGGGGGGCGTTGCGTGGTTCGAGCGGCGACTCAAGGACGGACGGCTCCGGACCGAGACCCCCGGTACGCACCCATCCGTGAGGGGATTCCGCAATGCGCCTGTCCGTGCGCACCATCGTGGCGGCACTGCTGTTGCTCGGCCTGTCCGGCGTCGCGTTCGTCGTCGCGAACCGCGCCGCCGACGCCGACACCCGCAGAGAGCGGGACCGGCAGGCGGAGGTCACCGCCACCGCAGTCGCCACCGCGATCGCCGAGGTGAGCGCGGGACCCCGCACCGCGGTCGGCCTGTTCGCCACCGCCGGCAGCCCGGAACGATTCGCCGAGGCCGCCGACACCGGCACCCGGAACCCCGCCGTCGTGGCCCTGGCGTGGGCCCCGCGCGTCCCGGATGGCCTGCGGTCGGCGTTCGAATCGGCCCGCGGATTCACCCTCACCGAACCCGGTGCCGACGGGACCCTGAAGCCTGCCGGGAGCCGGGCCGATCACCTGCCCGTCACCTACCTCGCTCCCGAGAACGGTCGGACCACCGACCTGCGGGGTCTGGACATGGCCGCGGTCCCCGGCGTGACGCAGGCCGTGGAAGCCGCCGCGGACGCCGGTGAGGGCCGGGTGAGCGCACCCAGCGTGATCGCGGGGCACGGCCTGGTCAGCGCGTTCGTGGAGCCCTCGTTCCCCGCCGGTACCGCCGATGACCCCACCGCGCGGCGCGGCGCCCTGTCGGGGGTGGTCGTGAGCCTCGTGCAGCCCACCGCCCTGGTCTCCGATGCGCTCGGCACGCCGGCCGGCACCGCGATCCGCGTCACCGACGGGGACGTCCAGCTCTACCGCACCGGCGGAGACCTCACCGGTGCCGTGGTGCGGGACGTCCGCGTGGGCGGCCGGACCTGGCGGCTGCAGGTCGCCGCACCCGCACCATCAGGTGCCGCCTGGCTGCCGTGGGTGATCCTCGCCGCCGGTATCGCCGTGACCGTACTGGTCACCGCGATCCTCGAGGGCATCGCCCGGCGCCGCGCCTGGGCGGAGGAACTGGTCGCCGAACGGACCCGCGCCCTGCGGGTCGCCCTCAAGCAGTCCCGGGAGCTGAACATCAAGCTCGACCAGGCCCGGGAGCTCGCCGAGGAACGGTCCCGCATCGATGCCCTCACCGGGCTGTTCAACCGCAGCCACATGGTCGACCAGCTCACCGGTGAGCTGCGGCGCGCCGACGCCGGCGCCCAGCCGGGTCTGGTGCTCATCGACATCCAGGGCCTCCGGGATGCGAACCACACCTATGGGCACACCGCCGGCGACGACCTCCTGCAGGAGGTCGCCAAGCGGCTGCGCGGCACGCTGCGCAACTACGACTGCGTCGCTCGGTGGGACGCTAAGCGATTCGCGCTGCTGGTCCCGCAGGTTCCCGACGACGGGGCGCTGTGGCGCGTCGCCGAGTCCCTGCGGCAGGTGATCACCAGCGCCCCCATCCCCATCGGGGACGGTCACGAGATCTGGACGCGTTGCGCCGTCGGGTGCGCGCACGGGTCGACCGACCTCACCGACGCGGACCTGCTGCTGGACGCCGCCGAGCTGGCGGTGTCCCGGGCACGGTCCTCCGGCGCTGACCGGGCGGTCCTGCACGGTGAGATCGCCGCCGACCTCGCCCAGCAGCCCGACGCCCTGCGCATCGCCGAGGCCCTGGCCCGCACCGCCAGCCTCCGGGAGGGCATGCCCGAGGAGCACTGCCCGCAGGTCGCCGAGCTCGCCGTCGCAGTCGCCGACCGCCTCGAGCTGTCCGCCCAGGAGTCGATGCGCTGCCGTCTCGCCGGATGGCTGCACGATGTCGGCAAGGTCGCGATTCCCGAGGCCATCCTCACCAAGCCGGGTCCCCTGGACGACAACGAATGGGAGATCATGCGGACCCATTCCGAGCTCGGGGAGAGGATGCTTGCCGGGATGCCGAACCTCACCGACGTCGCGCCGGTGGTGCGGCACCATCACGAGCGGTGGGACGGCACCGGGTACCCGGATGGACTGGCCGGCGCGGCGATCCCCGTGGAGGCCCGCATCGTCGCGGCCGCCGACGCGTACTCGGCGATCACCTCCTCCCCGCCGTTCCATGCCCCCAGGGACCCCGCACAGGCCGTCGCGGAGCTGCGCCGCAGCGCCGGGACGCACCTGGAACCGCGCGTCGCAGAGGCCCTGTGCCAGGTCATTGAGGAGCGCCTCGCCGCGGGGACCGCGGTGCACATGGCCCCCTGACGGATCCGGGGCGCGCATCTGCGAGGATCGGGGGGACCCGACCCAGGAGCATCCATTGCCCAGCCTGCCCGCCCCCGCGGATCCCAACAGCCGGTACACGGCCGTCATCGCGACCAACGCCGGCGACATCACCGTCGAGTTGTGGTCGCAGCTGGCCCCGCAGACGGTGGGGAACTTCGTCGGTCTCGCCCGCGCCGGGTTCTATGACGGCACCGTTTTCCACCGCGTCATCCGCGATTTCATGGTCCAGGGTGGCTGCCCCCGCGGCGACGGCCGCGGCGACCCCGGCTACAAGTTCGGTGATGAGATCAACGAGAAGCCCTTGGTGCGCGGGGTGCTGGCGATGGCGAACGCCGGCCCGAACACCAACGGCAGCCAGTTCTTCATCGTGACCGCCGGCGCCACCCCGTGGCTGGACGGCGCGCACACCGGCTTCGGCGAGGTCACCGCCGGCATGGATGTCGTCGACGACATCGAGGGCACCCAGACCGGGCCCGGTGACCGGCCGGTGGAGAACCAGACGGTCACCACGATCCACATCGAGGAGACCCCGGCGGGCTGAGGTGGGCGCACCCGCCGCCGAAGACGACCGGATGCCGGACCCGTCGACGATCCCCGCCTGGGAGGTGACCTTCCTGCGCCGACCCGCCGGTTCGTCCCGGCCACGGGTCGCGGGACGCGCCGTCCTGGAGGCGCCGGACCTCGACCAAGCCCGGCGCATGGCCGAGCAGGCACTGACCGAGCGGCGGGAACGGACCCGCCGCTCCGGTGAGCAGTCGGTTTGGTCCCTGGGGGTGCTGCGTCCCCTGACCCCCCGCGCCCCCGGCACCCGCAAGTACCGGGTGGTGTTCGCTCGCTGGGAGTCCTACGAGGACCACTTCGAACGTCACGACGTCCACGAGATGGAGCTGTGGGCGGCCGACGCGGCCAGTGCCCGCCGGCAGGCCCAGCGGGAGATCCAGTCGGTGCCGGACTACCTGCCGGCCTGGCGGATCCGCACCGTGGAACGCGAGTGATGTCCCCCGGCCCGGTGCACGCGACGGGCCCAGACCAGCTGCTCGAGCTTGGGCCGCGCACCGGCGAGCCCGGAGTCCCCCACCCCACCGACCACCAGGTGAGGATCCTGGTACATGGGACCCTCATCGATCAGCACCCGCGCGGCCCGCAGCCCGTGGGCCAGCAGCTCCCGATCGGCATCGGTGCCACCGAACAGCGCCGCACCCAACCCGAACGGCGTGTCGTTGGCGAGATCCAGCGCCTCCCCCGCGGAGCGGCACAACACCAGGCCGCGGACAGGCGCGAACATCTCGGTGCGCCACAGCTCCAGCCCGGAGAGCCCGTCGCGGGGCAGCAACACAACCGTCGGGGCGAGCCGCTCACCCGGGTCGGGTGCTCCCACCACCACCCGGCCGCCGGCGGCAAGAGCCTGGGCGAGCGCCGCCCGCGCGTTGGCCTGCGCGGGACCGGGCAGCAGCGGACCGATATCGGTGTCCGGGGCTGCCGGGTCCCCCACCACCAACTCCCCCACCGCGGCGGCGAGCAGCGGAGCCATCTGCGGCCAGATGTCCTCGTGGACGATCATCCGCTTGGCGGACATGCACAGCTGCCCTGCGTTGGCGAACCCCCCGAGGGCGGCCGCACGGGCGACGTGTTCCAGGTCCGCGCCGGGCAGGACGATCAGGGCGTCGTTCCCGGAGGCCTCCGGGATGTATGGCCGCAACGGCACCCCGTCCGAATATGCCTCGCCGAGACGCCGCAGGTGCCGTTTGCAGGTCTCGGTGGACGCGTGGGCCACCACCGCGTGGATCCCGGGATCACACACCAGAGCCTCGGCCTCCGGTCCCGGGAGGTCCGCCACGGCCACCGCATCCTCGGGCCAGTCCGCGGCAAGGACGTCCAGCACGGCGAGCGTGGTGCGCCGCACCCGCTGGGACGGGCGGGACACCACGGCGTTCCCGCCGACCAGGGCCGAGACCACCACCAGGGCCGGGACCCACACCGGGGAGTTCGCGGCGTGCCAGCCGAGCACCACCCCGTATGGGGCCCATTCCAGGGTCGTCTGCCCGCTCACCGACGGCACCACCTGCGGCCGAATCGACTCGGCGAGCTCGGGCAGGGCGTCGAGCAGCAGCAGCGCGCTCGTCACCTCCCGGGCCGCGAACCGCCGCGGGATGCCGGCCTCCGCGACGGCCAAGTCCACGATCCGGGGCCCTTCGGCCTCCAGACGCCGCCGCGTCGCCGCCGCCCGCGCAAGGCGTTCATCGAGGCCCATGGCGGCGAGCTCCGGCAGGGCGGCCGCTGCGCGGACCGGCAGCGGATGGGTCGGGATGCGCACGGCCCCGGAGCCTAACCGCCGGTGACCGTGGTCCCGGCGGGCATGGTGGTGCACGGCACACCGGCGGACCTCGCCGCTGCGTTCGGGGCGCTGGTCAGCCTGCAGCCGGTGGCGTGGACCTCGGAGGGGCTGGTCTGCACACCGCGGGCCGCACCCGAAGGGACGGCCGAGGCGGCGGTGCGGGGCTGCCCGCTGCCGTGGTCATCGCTCACCGGGGTCCCGGCGTGGCCCGATCCGCCGGCACGGTGGATCGCGGGCTGGTACCTGCGCAGCCCCGCCCACGCCCCCGCCCCACCGGGGATACGGGAACTGGTGCAGGTCCCCGGAGAAGGATTCGGACCGGGCGGGCACCCCACCACCGGGATGTGTCTGCGGATGCTGGAGGGCCTGCCCACCGGCCCGGCGGTGGACCTGGGGTGTGGCTCCGGGCTCCTCGGCCAGGCGTGGGCGGTCCTCGGCCGTGGCCCAGTGATCGGCATCGACCTGGAGGAGGCCGCCCTCCGGCAGGCCGAGGCATCGCTCATCGCAGCAGGGCTGGCGGGGATGATGCGCCTGGAGCACGGCCCGGTGGCGCGGATGGGCGACCGCCTCGACGGTGTCGCGGTCATGGCGAACATGCCCGCCGCCGCCCACGACACCATGGCTACATGCATGCATGCAGCCATGCCCAGTGGGGTGGTGTGCAGCGGCTTGCGGACCGGGGAGGGCCGTCGCATCGCAGGGATGTGGGCCGGCGGGCGGCTGCGCATCACCGGCGCCGGACGGCGCGGCGGGTGGGAATGCTGGGGGCTGACCGCGTGAGTCGGGTGTGGCGGACCTGGGCGGTGCTGGTGCTGTTCGCCGTCGGCACCAGCATGGTCACTCCGCTGATCCCGATCTACCAGGACCGCCTGGGGTTCGGCGATACCGTCGTCACGTTGTTCCTCGGCTGCTACGTCCTGACCCTGGTGCCCTCCATGCTGTCACTGGGGCAGCTGTCGGATCGCGTGGGGCGGCGGCGCGTGCTGCTCGGCGGCATCGCGGTGCTCGCCGCCGCCCAGGCGTTGCTGATCACCGAACCGCCGTTGTGGGGATTGCTGGTCGCCCGTGGCATCCAGGGCCTGGCCACCGGCGCGTTCTTCGGGACATGCACGGCGTTCCTGGTGGACGCCGCACCGCCCGGCCACCGTGGGCGGGTCGCGACCCTCGGGTCCATTTCGGTACGTCTCGGCCTGGGTTCCGGTCCGGGGCTGGGCGGGCTCCTTGCCCAGTACGCCGCCCGACCCCTGCAGACCCCCTTCGAGGTGCACCTGCTCGCGCTGGTGATCGCGACGGTGCTCGTGGTGAGCCTCCCGGAGACCGTCCCGGCGGACCAGCCGCGGCGCCCGCTGACCCTGCGCCTGGGGGTGCCGGCCGCCGAGCGTGCCGTGTTCTGGCGGGTCCTGGTGCCCTCCGGGATGCTGTTCTCCCTGTTCGATGGCACCGCTCTGTCCCTGGT
>JADLHW010000086.1 GCA_020848615.1 Thermoleophilia bacterium | reverse complement strand
GACTTCCGGGTCTTCCAGTCCACCGGGTTCACCCCGGCCGCCGCGACGCGCACCAGCACCTCGCCCTCACCCGGCTCGGGCCGGTCCACCTCGCGTTCGGACATCACCTCGGGACCGCCCCAGGCCTCGGTCACCACCGCGCGCATCGTCGCCACCTGCGTCTCCTCGATCCGGTTCACGTCCCGTCCACCGGGACGCTACCGCGCCCGTCAGCCGGCGACGGACACCACCCCCAGGGCGCCGACGCACACGGCCAGCAGCGCGATGGTGATGCTCACGATCCCCATGCCCCGCGGCCCCAGCGCATGCTCGCCCATGATGCGCCGGTCGCGGCAGATCCCCACGATGAGCACCAGCAGCGGCAGCAGCAGCACCGCGTTGAGCGCCTGGGTGAGGTACAGGATCTGCACCAGCGGGGCGCCGGGGATGAGCACCAGCGCCGCCGCGACCAGCGTGACGGCGCCGAAGGTGCCGTAGAACACGGGGGCGTCCCGCACGCGGTCGTCCAGGGCGGCCTCGGTGCCCAGCACCTCGCTCACCGAGTACGCGGTGGACATGGGCAGGATGGAGGCGGCCAGCAGGGCGGAGCCCACGAGGCCCACGCCGAACAGCGTGGAGGCCAGGCCGCCGGCGACCGGCTCCAGTGCCAGGGCGGCGTCCGCGGCGTCGCCGATGGACCGGCCGGTGGCGTGCAGCGTCGCGGCGCACGCGACGACGACCATCGCCCCGATCACCCCGGTCAGCACCGCCCCGGTCACGACGTCGACGCGCTCGTACCGCAGGTCCCGCACCGACAGGCGCTTGTCGACCGCGTAGCTCTGGATGAACGCCAGGCCCCACGGGGCGAGGGTGGTGCCCACCGCCGCGGTGACCAGCAGGATGCCGTCCCGGTCGAACGGCATGGACGGCACCACCAGGCCGCGGCCCACCGCGCCCCAATCGGGATGCGCGAGCACGCCGGACACCACGTACGCGGCGAACACCGCCGCCAGCACCATCAGCACGTGCTCGACGCTGCGGAACCCGCCGCGCACCACGAGCACCGACACGGCGGCGGCGGCCACGGGCACGCTCACCCACCGCGGCGTGCCGGCGAGCTCCATGCCGGCCGCCACGCCGGCGAACTCCGCGCACGTGGTCCCCACGTTGGCGACGACCAGGGCGATGAGCGCCAGCAGGGCGACGCGCACGCCGTACCGCTCGCGGATGAGGCCGGTGAGGCCCTGGCCGGTCACCACCCCCATGCGGGCACCCAGCTCGTGGAACACGATGAGCGCCGCGGTCGCGACCAGCAGCACCCACAGCAGGCGGTACCCGTGGTCGGCGCCGAGGATGGAGTAGGTGGTGATGCCGGCGGGGTCGTCGTCCGACAGGCCCGCGAGCAGGCCCGGTCCCACCACGGCCAGCAGCGCGCCCAGTGATGCGGCGCGCCTCACCGCCGGCGCCGGGTGTGCGGGAACCTGCGGCGGCCCGGCAGGCGGGCGGCGAGCAGCTCCTCAAGGACGTCGTCGACCGCGATGCCGCCGATGAGGCGGCCGTCCGCGTCGGCGACCGGCAGCAGCAGGATGTCGTGGGTCGCGAACACCTCATCGACGCGGTCGGTGCCGTCCGTGGCCGCCACGACGGGGGTGGGCAGCACCCGGCACGTCCCGGCGATGAGCTCCCGGGGCGGCACGGCGCCCACGACGCGGTCCGCGTCGTCGACGACCACGACGGTGCGCATCGCGTCCAGCCGTGTTCCCGAGGCCGTGGCGAGCGCCAGCAGCGCGTCCGGGGGCGTGCCCTCCCGGGCGCGCAGCACGTCGGGGTTCATGAGGCCGGCAGCGGTGTGCGGCGGGTGGGCGAGCAGGCGCCGCAGCACCTCGGCGCGCTCCTCCCCCATCTCCGCCAGCAGGCGGTCCCGCCGGGCCGGGGTGAGGTGCCGCAGCGCCGCGGCGGCGTCGTCGCGGGCCATCGCGGCCACGATGGGCGCGGCGCCCCGGGTGCCCAGCTCCCGTACGAGCCTCCCCCCGTGCCGGGGCCCCTGCCGGCCCAGGGCCTCCGCCGCCGGGGCCGGGTCCGCGCGGCCCAGCAGTTCGGCGCCGCGCCCCGGGGGCAGCCGGGCGACGAGGGCCGCCAGCGCGCCCGGGGTGAGCCGGGCCCGCCGCGGATCGGGGGCGTCCAGCTCCAGGGCGTGCCCATGCCGGGAGGTGAGGTGCACGGCGTCCCAGTCCACCGGGTCGTCCCGCAGGCGCGCGGCCAGGCGGCGCAGCCCGAGGCGGCGGAGCACCGACCCCATGCCCACCTGCACGCCGGCGACCCGCAGGCGGCCGTCGTCCGAACGCACCAGGGCGACGTCGCCCACGCGCGCCAGCGCGTGCCCGCCCACGTCGAACACCTGGGTGTCCAGGACGTCGCGGCCCAGGAGCAGCGGCGCCCCCGGCGGGTCCCCCTCGGCGAGCGCCGCGGCGCGCACGACCGCCCGGTCGCCCTCCAGCTCCAGCACCTCCTCCCGCGGCGCCCAGCGCGTGCGGCCCCGGCCGCGCACGATGAGCTCCCGCACCGCGGGGTGGGCGTCGTCCAGGCGCACCGCGAGGTCGGCCACCGTCCCCACGCGCCGGCCCTCCTCGTCGACGACGTCGCGGCCCAGCAGTTCGCTGAGGACGGGCATGCCGTTCATCCTGACCCATGCCGCCACCGGGCGGGCGGCGTCTGATGGAATCCCGGCGATGCGCGACTGGCGGGACGTCCACGACGAGGCGGCGGCGGCCGACGCCGCGGACCCCCTGCGCCACCTCCGGGGCCGCTTCGCCCTTCCGGAGGGCGTCGCCTACCTGGACGGCAACTCCCTGGGGCCGCTCACCCACGCCGCGCGAGACGCCGTGCGCCGGTGCGTGGACGACGAGTGGGGCACCGGGCTCATCGGCTCGTGGGCCGAGGGCGCATGGGTGGACCTCGCGGCGCGCGCGGCCGACCGCATCGCGGCGCTCATCGGCGCGCCACCGGGGAGCGTGGCGTGCGCGGACTCCACCACCGTGAACCTCCACAAGGCCCTGCACGCCGCGGTTTCCCTGGTGCCCGGCCGTCGCCGCATCGTGTCGGTGCGGGGGGACTTCCCGACCGACCGGTACGTGACGGCCCGGGTCGCCGCCGACCGCGGCCTCGCCGTGCGGCAGGTCGACGCGGGGGACCTGCCCGGTGCGCTCGACGAGGACGTGGCCGTGGTGGCCCTGTCGCACGTGGACTTCCGGTCGGCCCGCATCGCGGACCTGCCGGGTATCACCGCGGCCGCCCACGCGGTGGGCGCGGTCGCCGTGTGGGACCTCGCGCACAGCGCCGGCGCCGTGCCCGTGGACATCGCCGCCTCCGGCGCGGACCTGGCGGTGGGCTGCGGCTACAAGTACCTGAACGGCGGCCCCGGCGCGCCCGCGTACCTGTACGTCGCGCCGCGGCATGCCGCGGCGGAGTCACCCATCCCCGGGTGGTTCGGCCACGCCGACCCGTTCGCGTTCGGCGAGGCCTATGCGCCGGCCGCGGGGGCGCGGCGGTTCGAGGCCGGCACGACCCCCGTGCTGGGCATGACGGCCCTGCACGCGGCGCTCACCGCCTTCGACGGGGTCCCGATCACCGGTCTGCGGCGCCGCGGGATGGAGCTCACCTCGCGCATGGTGGACCTCACCGACGCGCACCTGGCCCCGCTGGGCGTGGCCCTGCGGTCACCCCGTGAGGCCGCCGAGCGCGGCGGGCACGTGATGCTGGGCCACCCCCGGGCGCAGGAGCTGGTGGGCGCGCTGGCGGCCGGCGGCGTGGTGGGCGACTTCCGGCCACCGGACGGCCTGCGGTTCGGCCTGGCGCCGCTGTACACCACCCGCGTCGAGGTGGTGCGCCTCGTGCGCGAGCTCGCGGGGCTGCTCGCCTAGATCCGCGCGGGGCGGCGCTCCACCACGTCCGCCACCGGCCGGCGCGGCGTCGGCTCGGCGTGGGCGCTTTGGGGCACCCCGAACCGCAGCACCAGCTGCGGGGTGAGGCCGCCGGCCAGCAGGCGCAGCCGCGGGCGCAGGACCGCGACCTGGCACGGCTGGTTGAGGAACCCGGCCTGGACGCCGTCGGCGGCGGCCACCAGCAGCATTCGCTGCACGGCCATGCCGGCCCGAACCCAGTCCAGCGGCTCGTCGTCGACGGTGCACACCATCACCACGTGCTGTGCCGCCTCCACCAGGCTCGCGTCGCGCGCGGCGACGAACCCGCCGAGGTTCGCCCCGCCCACGACCGCCCGCGTGAGGACGCCCGTGCCGGGCGGGACCACCAGGCCGTCGCCGCGGCGGCGCGGGTGGAGCCACGACGCCAGCTCGCGCCGCCAGTGCGGGTCGTGGAACTGCACGGCGTCGCCCTCGCGCACCAGCTCCCCCAGCGCGGCGCGCTGCTCGCCGTCGTCCACGGGGACGGCGGTCGCCCCCTCACGGCCGGCCGCGTCGGCCATGGCGGCGGTGAGGCCCGCCGGCATGGGGGCGTCCGAGAACGGGCCGCGCAGGGTGCGGCGCATCTCGATCGCCGCGGCCCGCTGACGCTCGCCGATCGTGGCGTCCTCGGCCGTGGTGAGGCGCAGCTCCGCGATGCGGTCCCCGTCCGGCCCGTCCGGGAGCACCACGGTCTCGGCCCGCAGGCCCGCGCCGCGGGCGGCGGTGCGCAGGGTCAGCACCGCCGCCCCGCAGCTGATGGTGAGCTCCCGGTCCCACGGGTCCGTGACGGGCAGCGACCGGGTCCGGTCCGCGAACACGTCGATGGCGTCGTCCCCCACGGCGAAGTGCCATGGCTGGGTGTTGTGGCTGCTGGGCGCCCGCACCGCCTGCGAGACGAGGCCGGTGAGCCGCTCGGGGCCGGGGATGACGTCGGGGACCACGCGCATGTGACCAGCGTCCCGCGGAAGGGCGGTGGCGGGCATCCGGGCGTGCCCTCCGCCCATCGCGGCCCGCACGCACCGCGGGTGCGTGGATTCAGGCGGCGGCGTCCGGGCCGGGAAGCGCGCCGAGGATCTCGTCCCCGTAGCGGTCCAGGCGGGCGGGCCCCATCCCGTCACAGCGCGCGAGCTCGGCCATGGACGTCGGCAGGCGCCGGGCGATGCCCACGATGTGCTTGTCGTGCAGCACCACGTAGGGCGGCACCCGGTCCCGCTTCGCCCGTTCGCCGCGCCACGCGCGCAGCGCCGCCTCCGCCGCCGCGGACCGCCCGGTGAGCGGCTCCTGGGCGGTGACCGCGGCGGGGGCGGGCGCGCGGTGGCGCGGGCGGTCCGTGGCGCGGGGCGGCTCCGGGGCGCCGGCGGGGCGCGGGGCCACCGACCCGTCGAGCTCCCCGAGGAACGGCGACACCCGCCCGGCGTCGCCCAGCACCACTGCCTCGCGCCGCGCCCGGGTGATCGCGACGTGCAGCACGCGGCGTTCCTCCTCGGTGTCCTCGGCGAGCCGGTGCGGGACGATCCCGTCGGTCACGCCGGCCACCACCACCCGGTCCCATTCCATGCCCTTCACGCGGTGGACCGTCGAGAGGGTGACCCCGTCCCCGGAGGCGGCGGTGGCGAGCACGTCGCGCAGCCACGGCTCGAAGCCCGCCGGGTCGGGGTGGAGGTCGGCCACCTGCTCCAGGGCCTCCAGGTCGTCCAGGTGGCTGGCGGCGGCCGCCCCCGAGGAGTCCAGCAGCGCCATCGCGCTGCCCAGCCCCACGCGGTCCTTCACGGTGCGCAGCACGTCGCGGGTGGTGCCGCCGCGCGCGGCGTCGATGACCACCTGCAGGTCGTCCGCGAGGCCCTCCACCTTCTTCCCCACCCGTTCGTCGTCCATCCGGGACGCCGCCGCCCGGACGTCGCGCACGTGCATGCGAGTGCCCCGGAACCAGCGCTCCACCCAGATGGGCAGGCCACGGGACGGGCGCCGCAGCACCTCGATGACGTCCGCCGCCGGGAAGCCGTCGGAGGCGGTGGCGATGCGCAGGTAGGCGAGGGCGGCACGCACCCCGGTGCGCTGCAGCACCCCGGCCTCCAGACGGGAGTCCACCGGGATGCCGGCGGTGGCGAGCACCACCTGCGGGGCGAGCAGCAGGGAGTTCACGCGGGTGAGCACCGCGATGCCCGACGGCGGGTGGCCGGCGTCCACCCACGCCCGCACCTGGGCGAGCAACGTCTCGGCGGCCCGCTCGGACGGCACGGTGCGGATGCGCAGCGCCTCCGGCGAGGTCTCGGCATCCGGCCCCGCGTGGATGTCCTTCGGCACGCGCCGCCGGTTGTGGGCGAGCAGGCGCACCGCGCCCGCCACCACGGCCGCCGGGCACCGGTAGTTCACGGTGAGCGGGTGGTCGGCGGCCCCCGGGAAGTACCGGCCGAAGTCCACCAGGAAGGCGGGGTCGGCCCCCGCGTGCCCGTAGATCACCTGGTCGTCGTCGCCCACCCCGAACACCTCGAGCTCGGGGGCGGCCAGCAGCCGCACCAGCAGCAGGTGGGCGGGCGTGAGGTCCTGGAACTCGTCGACCAGCAGGTGCCGGTGGCGGGCCTGCTCGACGCGCCGGAACGGCCCGTCGGCGAGCAGTGCCTCGACGGCGGCGTACACCTGCTCGTCGAAGTCCACCACCCCGCGGTCGCTCAGGGCCTCCCGGTACGGGCCGAACGCCTCCGCCAGCCCGTCCACGTCGTCGCGAGAGGTCTCCACCTCGGCCGGGTCGCGCAGGCCCAGCCGGATCTCCGACAGCGCCTCCAGGTAGGGGGCGATGGGGTCGGTGTTCGCCCGCCGGCGCTGCCGTGGCACCAGGGACTCCACCAGCCGGCGCACCTCGCGGTCGTCCATCACGGGGGGCCGGGCGCCGCGGTGACGCGCCACCAGCGCGTACCCCAGGGCGTTCAGCGTCTCCACCCGCGGCCGGAACGCGGCGCAGCGCGACTCGAGCTCGGCCTGCGCCCGGCGGTTGTACGCGACGGCCAGCGTGAGGCCCGGCTCCACGCCGCGCACGCCCAGCAGGTGCCGCAGCCGCTCCGCCAGCACCCGGGTCTTGCCGGAACCGGCCGGCGCGATGACCCGGGCCGGGCCGGCCCCGTGCAGGACCGCCGCCGCCTGGTCGGGGGCCAGGTCGGCGGGCGCAACGCCGGGATCGCCGGGCGCCACCGCGAGGGAGCCCCCGTCCACCGACTCCCGGTGCACCACCGCGGCGCCCAGGTCCGGCAGCGGGCCGCGCGGACCGCCGTCCACCCATGCGGCGCGCCCGCCGGGCAGGAGGACGTCGCCGGGTCCGTCCGCCACGGGCGCGGCGCCCAGGCGCTCCGCCTTGCGCGCCCACCACCACACCGGTTCGCGGCCGTCCCGGGCGTCGTAGGTGTTCGCCCACACCAGGAAGTGCAGGCGGTCGCCCCACACCTCGAACGCGGCGTCCAGGCGCCACGGCTCGGTGGGGTGCGACCGGGGTTCCCGGAACCGCGCGGGGTCGACGGCCAGGCGCACGACCACCGGTTCCCGGGCGGCCCACGCGGCGTGCAGGCCGGCGACCACCTGCCCGGGGGCCGCCAGCGCCGCCTCGTCGACGGTGACCTCGCGGGCGCCCGCCCAGGGATGCGGCACGGGGTCGCCGGTGGCGACGACCACGCCGCGGCCGAGGGCTGCCGGAGGGGGATTGCGCATCCGGTGAGCGTAGTGACGGGCCCGGACCCGACGGGGCGGGAGCGGACCAATTGTGTGCATTCCGGGGACGGGTCTTGACGAAACCCGAACAGCTCCATCGTGGAGTGCCCAAACGTCGCTGCCGATACTCCAGCGCACCTCCCCACGCGACCGTCAAACGACCGGGAGAGAACCACGTGCCCAAGAACAGACTCGCCGTCCTCGCCGTGGCGGGCGTCGCCACGCTCAGCGGTGTGACCGGCGTCGCCCTCGGCCACGGTGGTCACGGCGACCGCGGCCGCCACGCCGAGAAGCGCTCCGCCGTCGCGAGGTGCCAGCTCACCGACGCGCAGCTGCTGACCACCGCGAACAGCCCCGTGCTCGCCGCCAAGAAGACCCGCCTGGACGCCGCCGTCGCCGCCGGGCGCATCACCCAGGCGCAGGCCGACAAGCGCTTCAGCCGGCTGCAGCTGCAGGTGTCGCTGCGCAAGGTCGTCCGCGACGCGCAGATCGCCCCGCTGCTGAAGCTCATCGGGATGACCGAGCAGGAGCTGAAGGACGCCGTGGAGGCCGGTGACTCCCTCCGGGAGATCATCGAGGAGAAGGGCGTCACCCGGGACCAGCTCCGGCAGGCCCTCAGGGACGGCCGCAAGGCCGCCCGCGCCGCGCTGGCCGCCGCGTGCCCCAGGCCGTCGAAGACGCGGAAGAACGGCACGACGACCAACGGCACGACGACCAACGGCACCACGACCGACGGCACGACCACCACGACGGGGACGACCAAGACGGCGTAGCCGGCACGCGCGCGCCGGGGGGCGGTCACGACCGCTCCCGGCCCGCCGGTCGGGACCCGCGTTGTCGCCGCGGGTGGGGCGGCGCCGGTGCCGGCCCCACCCGCCGTGTCCCGCGCCTACTCCTCGATGCGGGGCAGGATCCGGTCGAGGGACCCCGGCAGCCACCAGTTCCACCGCCCGGCGAGCCGCATGAACGCCGGCACCAGCAGGAGCCGCACCAGCGTGGCGTCCAGGAAGACCGCCACCGCGAGCCCCAGCGCCAGCTCCTTGATGGGGATGAGCCGGTTGGTGAGGAACGACAGGAACACGACGACCATGATCGTCGCGGCCGCGCTGATGATGCGGCCGGTGCGCGCCAGGCCGGCGGCGACCGCCTCGGTGTCGTCCGCCCCGCGGTCGCGGTGCTCCCGGATGCGCGACAGCAGGAACACCTCGTAGTCCATCGAGAGCCCGAACAGGATCGAGAACAGGAACGCGGGGACCCAGCTGGTGACGTGCCCCAGGTGGTCGAACCCGAGCAGCGCGTCCAGCCATCCGTGCTGGAACACCAGCGTCAGCACCCCGTAGGACGCGAGCACGCTGAGCAGCGTCATCACCACCGCCTTCAGCGGCAGGATGATGCTGCGGAACAGCACCACGAGCACGAGGAACGTCAGGACCATCACCAGGCCGATGACCAGGGGCAGGTTCCCGGCGGTCTTGTCGGTGAAGTCCCGGTTCTGGCTCGCACCGCCGCCCACCTCCACATGCGTGAGGGCGGGCACCCGGGGCACGTACTCGTCGAGGATCCGGCCCACCAGGTCCTGGGCGTCGTCGCTGTCGTCGCCGCTCCTGGGGATGACGGTGATGATGGCCGTCCGCCCGTCACCGGAGACCTGCGGGGTGCCGCCCACCGAGACCACGGACGGGTCCTGGCCGATGAGCCGCCGGAGCTCGCCGAGCGGGACGTCGCGCGCCGCCGCGCCGGCCGGGAGGTCCGTCACCACCACCTGCAGGGCGGATGCGGCCCCGGGCCCCGCGACCGTCTCGATCGTGGCGAGCGCCTCGCGTGACGGCGCGTCCGACGGCAGGGCCGTGATGCCGCTGGAACCGACCTTCATGTCCAGCGCCGGCGCGGCGAGCACCAGCAGCACCACGGAGGTCGCGATGAGCACCGGCCACGGCCGCCGCATCACCCAGTTCGCCCAGCGCACCCAGAAGCCCTGGCCCACCACGTCCGCGACGGGCGGCCGCGGCGTCCGGCCGATCCTCCGCACCAACCACCGCCTGAGGTCCCACTTGAACAGCCGCGGGCCGATGGCCACCAGCAGCGCCGGGGTGAACGTGAGGCCCACCGCGACGGCCATGAACACCACCGCGATGGTCCCGACGGCGAACCCGGTGAACAGCGGCACCCCCACCGCGAACATCCCGGCGAGCGCCACCGCGACCGTGAGGCCCGAGAAGAAGATGGCCTTGCCCGCCGTGCTGCCGGTCACCGCGGCCGCGTCCAGCGGGTCGCGGCCCTCCCGGATCTCGTCACGGAAACGGCTCGCGACGAACAGCGAGTAGTCGATCCCCACGCCGATCCCGATGAGCAGCACCACGTTCTGGACGTAGATCGAGAGGTCCAGCACCTGGGCGAGGAAGTACAGGCCGCCCATCGTCGTCACGATCGCGATCAGGGTCGCCCCGATCGGCACCCCGGCGGCGATCACCGAGCCGAAGAAGATCACGAGGATGAGCAGCAGGAACGGGACCTGGATGGCCTCGGAGACCTGCAGGTCCTCCTTGTTGACCTGGTTGAAGTCCTCGAACACCGCCGGGCCGCCCGTGACCTCCACCCGCACCTCGGGTGTGGCGGCCGATTGGGCCGCGTCGATCACGCCCTTCACGTCCTTCAGGGCCTCGTCGACGTTCTTGGTCATCCCGACCTGCACGAGGGCGACGCCTCCCTGCGGGAACGCCAGCGACGGGTTCTCCCGCGGCGTCACCACGCCGCCCACCAGGGGCTTGTCGGCGAGGACCGCGCGCGCCGCCCGCGCGACGACGGCATCGAATGCCGCGTCACCCGGCTCGAGCGTGCCGCTGGAGACGACGAGCGTGACCGCCGTGGGATACGCGTCCGTGAAGTCGCGCTTCACGATGAGGCGCGCCTCCTCCGACGTCGCGCCCTGGATCTCGAACCCGCCCGGCTTGAGCTGATGCTCCAGCCGGCCGGCGAACGCGGCCATCGCCGCGAGGAGGACGACCCAGACCGTGATGACCAGACGGCGCCTCCGCCCGCTCCAGCGTCCCAGGCGTGCGAACGGGCCGTCCGGGACCCACCCGGCGGGCCGATGCGTTGGTGTGCTCATCGGCGGATCCTACGGGCGCCCCACGCGCGGGGCCTCACCGCCCGAAGGTCGCGGCCCCGGGCGTGCGGTCGACCGAGGCCAGGCGCTTGTCCTCCACGGCCCGCGCCCAGGCCTCGGGCTGGACGGGCCAGCGGGCCAGCAGCTGGCGGTGGCGCGCGAACCGCATGTTCGCGCCGTCCGAGGCCATGGCGGCCACCGCCGGGGGATCGGGCCGGACGAAGGCGAGGGGGTCGAGCGAGGCCATGCCCCCAGCATTTGCCACACACCGGGGGCCCGCGCAAGCGGGCGGGCAGATTCCACCGGAATCGGCGGAACGCAACGCACCACGACACAGGTCGCGGTCTGCGGGACCCGTCCGGGTCGCGGGCCCCACGGCACGCCGGTTAGCGTCCTCGGCGATGCCCGTGTCCGCACCGCTCCGGGGAGCCGCCCTCGGGGGCCTTCTCGCCGCGCTCGCGGCCGGCTCCGCCGCGGCCGCCGGCCCCGTGATCGTCTACAGCGCCTCCGCCCCCGCGAACGCCGTCCACGACGGGGCCGCGGGCCTCGCCGGCATCCGCGACGCGTACCGCCAGGCCCCCGCCGAGGAGGATCCGCGGTACCCCACGGCCCGCCGCGTCGGGAAGATCGGCGGCCGGGAGCTGGTGGCCCTGGACGCCGCCGCGATGGCGGCCCGCGTGCGGGCCGAGCTGCGCCGGCGCGACGTGGGGGACCTGGTCGCCGTGGACGAGATCGAGGCCGCCCGCGCCACCCCCGACCGCCTCGCGGAGCTCGACCGGGCCCTCTCCCTTCTGGGACCGGACGCCGAGCGGCTGGTGTTCTACGTGTCGCCCGGCACGGTGTCGCAGGTGGGCCGCGTGGACCGGCGCTCGCCCCTGCCCGACCGGTACGCCCGGCTCGTGCAGGTGCTGGCCCGCGGCGGCCACGCCTACCTCCTGCTCTACCACGGTGACGGGAACCCCTTCACCCGCGACGAGATGGCGCGGGACCTCACCGGCTGGCAGGCCCGCTGGCCCGCCGCCCGCGCGGACCGGCTGCACGTGATGACCGGCCCCGAGCGCACCACCGGGCAGGCGGAGATCTGGGACCGGGTGCGCGCCACCCCGGCGGGGCGGGCGCTGCTCGCCAGCGGCCCCGCCGTGTGGGGCCTGCGGTCGGGCGGCGAGGGCCTGCGATGGCTCGCCCAGTACCGCGCGTTCCTGACGGCGCCCACCGCGACACCCGCCGGCGGCGAGGCCCGCGTGCCCACCGGCGGCGGGCTCGCCATCGCCCTGCCCTCCTCGCGGCTGCGTCCCGGCGCGACGGTGCGGGTCACGGTGGGCCGTCCCGGACGGGCGACGGTGGTGCTCACCCGCGCCGGGGGAGCGGCCCGGCGCATCCGGGCGATCACGGGACCCGCGAACGCCGCGGTGCGGCTGCCGCTCGACGTGCGCCCGGGCCGCTACACCCTGCGCGCCGTGCTGCTGGGCGACGGCCTGCGGGACGTCGCGACGGCGGCGTTCACCATGCTGCGGCGCTGAGGGGCTCCGGCGGTCACAGCGAGACCGCGGTGCCCACCAGGGCGCCGATGGCCATCGTGATGCCCATCGCCAGGGCACCCCACAGGACCACGCGCGTCGCGGCGCGCACGCGCGGCGCCCCGCCCATCACCGCGCCCGCCACCCCCAGCGCGGCGAGCGCGACGAGCGTGATGATGATGGCCGCCACGACCCGCGCGCTCGACGGCATCAGCGAGATCGTGAGCAGCGGGACGGCGGCCCCGATGCTGAACGCAACGGCGGAGGCCCACGCCGCCTGCAGCGGGTCCGCCAGCTCCTCGGTGTCGATGCCCAGCTCGTCCCGGGCGTGCACCGCGAGGGCGTTGCCGGAGGTGAGCTCCTCGGCGACCCTCCAGGACAGCTCCTCCGACAGGCCCCGCGCCCGGTAGATCGCGGCGAGCTCCGCCAGCTCGGCCTCCGGTTCGTCGGCGAGCTCCTGGCGTTCACGTTCCAGGTCGGCGCGCTCCACGTCCCGCTGGCTGCTCACCGACACGTACTCGCCGGCGGCCATGGACATGGCGCCGGCGACCAGGCCCGCGACCCCGGCCGTCACGATCGCGGAGCGGGAACCGCCCGCGCTGGCGACGCCCAGCACGAGGCTGGCGGTGGACACGATGCCGTCGTTCGCGCCCAGCACCGCGGCGCGCAGCCAGCGGGCACGGTGCACGAGGTGCATCTCGGGAGTGCGGGAGGAAGGCGGGCTCGCCATGCTGGTGACGAGCCTACCGACTCCCCTTCGCGACCCCCTCGCGAATCCTTCGGGGGTGCCGGGCCCGTTCGTCCGGCGCCCCCCACGAAGCGGTCATCGGCTCGCCGACGCTCCCGCCGAACACGCACGATGCGGTATGCGGGACGTCCCTGCCACCCGGTGGCAACCCTCATCCGCATTAAACCCCGATGGACGGGCCCCCCACCCGGCGTAGCGTGGGCGGTGCAGTAACGGACCTTGACGACATCACCGACGAGCCGCCATCGGCGACCAGCACTCGTAGGCGACGCCGGACCGCAATGCACACAGCGTTCGAATCCCTTCGTGGACGGACGGCAGGCGGGGCACTGAACCCCGCGCGGTATTCCGAACGTCGCGGGCCGAGGGCTCTGGAGCGATCGACGGCCAACGGTTCTCATCGGTGACCGGCAGGTCCCTGCCAATGGGAGACAACACCGGACTGAGGTGGAGTGAACTTCCATGAACAGTGAGCCTCGCGGCTCGGCCCCGTAAGGGGACGGACGCGGGGCTCACGCTGTTTCCGGGGTCGTTCAGCCCCCGGAGGCGGAGAAGTGCTGGGTGTCCTTCGGCTCGCCCCACCGGCCGCCCCAGCCCCACCCGATGGCGTCGAAGGCCCGCACCATGGCGCCCCCCTCCACCGCCATGCCGGGTCGCGCGCGCCGCCGGTCGAGGTACGGCTCGCTCGCGCGGTGCGAGGTGGCGCCGTGGGAGATGTACGGGTTCTCGATGGGGTTGATGTCGATCGCCCGCCCGTAGGCGTGCTGCGACCAGCGGGTGGAGCCCGTCGCGGCCCGGCAGTTGAAGGCGCTGGTGTTGTCCGCCTCGATCGAGGCGAAGTCATCGCCGCCGTACGCCTCGATGGGCCGGACGCGCCGGATGCGGACGCCCCCCTCGTACATGGTGCGGAACACCCCGAGCACGTCACGGGCGACGTCGCGGTGCACCACGATCACACCGCGACGCACGCGGCCCCGGAGGTCCCGGTGCGTGACGAGCACGGCGCGCAGCTGCCCCAGGCCCACCGGGCATCCGGGACGCCACACCGACGGGGTCATCCGCTGCCGGGCGGCCTTCGACAGGGGCGTGACACCGCCCACGAAGGGCGGGGCGGGCGCGGCGGCGGCCGCCGGTCCGGCGGCGACGAGGGCGGTGGCCGCGACCGCCGCGGCGAGGAGTCGGCGCATCCGCTGAACCTACGACGTCGCGTGCCGCGGTCCTCCACGCCCGGTCGCGGCCGGACGGGCATCGCACACGGACCTCATGCGACCGGGCCGACCTGCCGAAACAGGAGCTGTGAACCCTCGCCTCCGCACCCTCGCGTGCGCCGGGACCCTCGCGGCCCTGGCGCTGTCGGCGCCCGCCGCCGTCGCCTCGTCCCCCGCCGCCACGGTCGTGCACTTCACCTCCGGGGTGGTTGCGTCCGGCGAGCCGCGCAACGTCGCCGCCGGCCCGGACGGCAACGTGTGGTTCACCTACGGCAAGGACGGCGGCAAGCTCGGCCGCGTCACGCCTCAGGGCACGGTCACGAACGTGACCGCCGGCATCCCCGGCAACTCCGGGCTGTGGGACCTGGTCACGGGCGCCGACGGGAACATCTGGACGACCGCGCACGACACCGGCGTGATCCTGCGCGTGAACCCCGTCAGCGGGGCGGTCACGACGTTCACACCGCCGCTGGGCGGGACCGCGCCCACCGGGATCGCCGCGCTCCCCGACGGCTCGATCTGGTACACCTACACGGCCTGGGGCGGCGGCATCGGCCGCATCCTGCCCAACGGCGTGGTCGACATCCAGGCGGTGGGCCTCACGCTGTTCAAGACCCCCACCGACATCGTCGCGGGGCCGGACGGCAAGCTGTGGTACACGCTCAAGGACCGTCCCGCCATCGGCCGCGTGACCAACGGCGCGACCATCGGGATCACCGAGTTCACGGCGGGCCTGTCCCCCGGCGACGCCCCGGAGCAGATCATCCAGGGCCCGGACGGCAACATGTGGGCGACCCTGCAGGGCGACCCCGGGCACATCGCCCGCATCAACCCCGCGACGGGGGCGATCACCAAGTTCGACAGCTCGCTGCCGTCGAACGCGAAGCCCACGGGCATCACGTCCGCGAACGGGCGCATCTGGTTCACCGTGCGCGACGGTGAGCGGCTGGGATCGCTCGACCCGTCGAACGGTGACATCGACATGATGCCGCCGCTCACCCCCGGCACGAAGCCGAACGGCATGACCACCGGCCCGGACGGCAACGTGTGGTTCGTGGGCCGCGACCACCCGGCCCGCGTGTCGCGCATCGGGATCCTGCAGCCCAAGGTCGGAACCGCGACGGTGACCGCCCGGAACGCCACCGACGCGACGCTGTCGATCCCTGTGAACCCGAACGGCCAGACCACCAACTGGTACCTGCAGTACGGCCGCACCGCGTTCACCTCCGTCGGCGGCTTCGGCACGCTCCCCGCAACCTCCAGCGCCCCGGAGGCGGTGACCGTGCGCCTGGAGGGCCTGCGGGCCGACACCAGCTACAAGTTCCGCCTGACCGCCACCAACGGCGCGGGCACGGACCTGGGCGCCACGGTCACCTTCACCACCAAGGCGGGCGCCGACCCCGGCCAGCCCGGCACCGGCGGGGGGTCCGACGACCCGGTGGGGACCAAGGAGCGGCCGGTGATCGGCCGGGCGGTCGTCGCCGACCCCATCGCCGGCAAGGTGAGCTTCCGCCTGCCGGGATCCGCGAGCGACCTGCCCCTGGGGTCGCTGGGCGGCCAGCTGCCGGTGGGCACCAAGATCGACGCCCGCCGCGGCACCGTGCGCCTGAGGACCGCCGTGAAGGGCGGCACCCAGACCGGTGACTTCTGGGGCGGCCGGTTCACCGTGCGCCAGGCCAAGGGCGCGGGCGTCGTCACCATCGTCACCGACACCACCCCCCTCACCTGCGGGCCCACGATCTACCGCGGGCCCGCGGAGATCGGCGCCGCCGCGCGGTCCCTCGGCACGATCGCGGCGAAGAAGAAGCCGCGGCGCATCCTGTGGGGCAAGGACAACAAGGGCAAGTTCCGCACCCAGGGGCACGACAGCGTCGCCACGGTGCGGGGCACCAAGTGGGCGACCATCGAGACCTGCACGGGCACGGTCACCAAGGTCGTCCAGGGCGCGGTGTCCGTGCGGGACCTCACGGCCAAGCGCACCGTGCTGGTCCGCGCCGGGCAGAGCTACCTGGCGCGCCGCAAGAAGTAGCCGGGCGGTGGCCCGCCACGCGCCCCCGGAGGACGTGGTGACGCGCGCCGGCGCCGAGAGCCGCCGTTCGTTCGCGCTGGTCCTCGCCGTGCTCGTCACGCTCGGGGCGGGCCTCGCCCTGCACTTCAGCGGGGCCGCGGGACGGCTCGAGCAGGACGCGGTCGACGCGCGGTTCCAGCTGCGCGCGCCCGTGACGCCTCCCGAGGTGGCCCTGGTCGCCATCGACGACGTCACCTTCGACGACCTCGAGCTGCAGTGGCCGTTCCCGCGCAGCCTGCACGGGCGGATGGTGGACGCGCTCACCGCCGCCGGCGCGAAGACCATCGTCTACGACATCCAGTTCACCGAGCAGACCGAGGCCGAGGAGGACCTCGCCCTGTACGACGCGCTCGACCGGTCGCGCAGGGTGGTGCTGGCCACCACCGAGGTCGACGAGGAGGGCCGCACGAACGTGATGGGGGGCGACCGGAACCTGGCGGCCGCCGGGGCGCGGGCCGGCGCGGCGCACATGCCCACCGACCCGCACGACGTGATCCGCCGGTTCCCCCACTCGGTTGGGGGCCTGGAGTCGCTGGCGGTGGCCGGCGCCGAACGGGCGTCGGGACGGGAGATCGCCGCGTCGGCGTTCCCCGCGGAGGGCGCCTGGATCGACTACGCGGGCCCGCCGGGCACCGTCCCCACCCACTCGTTCTCGCGCGTCCTGGACGGCGCGTTCCCGGACGACGCCTTCCGCGGGAAGATCGTGGTGGTCGGCGCGACGTCACCGAGCCTGCAGGACATCCACCCCACCCCGGTGGCGGGCAACGACCCCATGTCCGGCCCCGAGGTGCAGGCGAACGCCGTGGCCACCGCGCTGCACGGCCTGCCGCTGCGGTCCGCGCCGGGCTGGGGCGGTCTGCTGGCGGTGCTGGTCGCCTCCGCCCTGGCGCCGCTGCTGGCGTGGCGGCTGCGGCTGGTCCCGGCCCTGACGTTCGCGGTGCTCGCGGGCGCCGCCTATGCCCTGGCGTCGGTGCTGGCGTTCGACCGCGGGACCGTGCTGGTCGTGGCCGTGCCGCTGCTCACCCTCGCGACCGGGATGGCGGCGACGATCGTGGCGCAGTACCTCGGCGAGACCCGGGCACGCAGGTTCTACGCCCGGTACAGCCGCGTGCTGGAGGATCAGGTGGCGGCGCGCACCGAGGAGCTGCGCACCGCGCAGCGGGAGATCCTGGAGCGCCTGGGCCAGGCGGTGGAGCTGCGCGAGGTCGAGACGGGACGGCACGTGGAGCGCGTGAGCCGGCTGGCGGAGGCACTGGCCCTGGAGGTCGGCATCCCGACGCGCGACGCGGAGATCCTGCGGCTGGGCGCGGCCCTGCACGACATCGGCAAGATCGGCATCCCCGACAGCGTGCTGCTGAAGGACGGCGCCCTGGACGACGACGAGTGGGCGCTCATGCGGGCCCACACCACCATCGGCGCGCGGATCCTGTCCGGGTCGGCGTCGCCCCTGGTGCGGATGGCGGAGACCATCGCCCTCACACACCACGAGTGGTGGGACGGATCGGGGTACCCGGAGGGCGTCGCGGGCCAGGCGATCCCCGTCGCCGGGCGCATCACCGCCATCGCCGACGTGTTCGACGCGCTGGTGTCGTCGCGGTCGTACAAGACGGCGTGGTCGCTCACGTCCGCCGTGGACGAGATCCGGCAGCATGCCGGCACGCACTTCGACCCGGCGCTGGTGGAGGCGTTCTCCCGCATCGTGCCCCGGCTGTACGAGGAGCTGGGCTACGACGCGCCGGCGGCCGCCCCGGTGGAGGCGGTCCCGCCGGCGCGCTGAGCGCGCGTCAGAGGAGCGTCTTGTCCGGCAGGTCGCCGCGGCGCAGGCGGCGGTACAGGTCGAGGGCGTCGAGGATGGTGGTGGTGGCCTCGTCCGGTCCCAGCGGGTCGTCCACCACGACCTCCTTGTGCTCCAGGGCCTTGTAGTCCTGGAAGAACCGGGCCATCTCGCGCATCACGTGACCCGGCAGCTCCTCGTGGCTGTTGTAGCTGTTGTACGCGGGGTCGCGGGTGGAGACGGCGATGATCTTGTCGTCGACGCCCTTCTCGTCGCGCATCCGCATCACGCCGATCGCGTGGGCCTCCACGATCGCCAGCGGCACCACCGGCTCCTGGCCCAGCACGAGCACGTCGAGGGCGTCGCCGTCGTCGCAGAAGGTCCGCGGGATGAACCCGTAGTCGGCGGGGTAGTGCACCGCCGAGTACAGGACCCGGTCCAGGCGCAGCAGGCCCGTGGCCTTGTCGATCTCGTACTTGTTCTTGCTGCCCTTGGGGACCTCGATGACCACGGGGAACGTGGTCTGGACGATCTTGTCGTCGACGTACACGTCGTGCCAGGGATGCATTCGCGCCTTTCGCGGCTGACCGGGAACACGATGATAGTCGGCCCCGCTCCCCGCCCGGCCCCGCCGGACGGGGAGTGCGCGCGAGCCCGTCAGCGCATCTTCGGGTCCACGTGGACGTCGTCGATCCGCCAGGCGCCGCCGGTGGCGGTGATCCGCAGCCGCAGCTCGCCGGCGCCGGACAGCCGCAGCCTGGTGAGCCCGCCCAGGGCACCGCTCACGGTGCCGAGCAGCACACCGGTGCGCAGCCGCGGGGTCGCCCCCCAGTCGCTCATCCGGGCGCCGGTGAGCTCGGCGACGGGCACCACCTGGATGGGCCCGCCGTTGTCGTACAGCACCTCGACGCTGAGGCGCGAGGCGGCGCTCGCCGACGCCGACCGCGCCACGAACCGCATGTACGGGTAGTCGGCGGTCACGCACACCGCCGGGCTCACCACCGATGCCCCGGCGGGCAGGGAAAGGGCGTACCCGTCGGCGGCCATGCCGAGGGTGTGACCGGCGTCGGCGGTCACCGCGGCGCCCGTGCCCCGCCAGCCGATGGCACCGGACTCGAAGTCCCCGCCCGGGACGAGGGTGTACGGGGCGGTGTCGCCGAGGGCGGCGAACGGCTGGGAGAACTGCTGCCCCGGGCAGATGCCGAGCAGCGGCGCGGCCTGGGCGGACGGGACGGCGACGGCGACGCCGGCGAACGCGGCGGCGAGGGCGAGACGACGGGGGCGGGCGTTCACGTGGGGCCTCCGGGGTCGGGTGTGGGTGCCCGAGGTATCGGCGCCGCGGCCCGCCCGGCCCACGGCGCCTGGAGGAAACTCACGGTCAGCGCATGCGGGGGTCCACGTACAGGCTGTCGGCCTCCCACACGCCGCCGATGGCCGTGACGCGCACGCGCATCGGACCGGCCCCGACGATGGGCTTGGTTCCCGCGAGGATCTGCTGGGCCGCCGAGAGGTTCGCGGCGATCGTGGCGAGGACCACGCCCGTGGTGAGCTGCGGGGTGGCCTGCCACGCCCCCATCTTCGAGCCGTTCAGGAGGGCGACGGGGATCACGGTGACGGGGGTCGTGGCCTCGTAGATCACGTCGACGCGCAGGTTCGACAGGATCGACGTGGACTTCGACCGGGTGAAGAACCGGAAGTACGGGTAGTCGGTGGTCACGCACATCAGCGCGGACGTCGCGGTGGCGCCCACCGGCAGGGACAGGGCGCGCGTGTCGCCGCCCTTGCCCAGGTTGTCCACGCGGTCCGTGACGGTCGCCGCGCCGCCGGTGAGGGTCCAGCCGGTGAGCTTGCCCTCGAAGTCGCCTCCCGGGACGGGCGCGTAGGCGGCCGTGTCGCCCAGTGCGGCGAACGGCGTGCTGAACGCCTGCCTGTCGCACAGGCCCGCCGGAAGGGCGAGGACGGCGCCGGACGCGCCGGACGCGCCGGTGGCCAGGGCGGCGGCGGCCACGACGGTGGCGGTCAGGGCACGGCGGGGAATGGTCACGGGTCCTCTTGGGTCGGGGTGAACCGTCACACTGGACATCGGACCACGCGTCGTCCCGCCCCAGCGGGGCGAGGATTATCTAGTTTGCGGTGGAGGCCTTCGCGGTCTTGCGGTTCTTCGCCAGCTTGGCCCGCTGGGTCGCCGACAGCTCCGCCTTGCGCAGCCGGACGCTGGTGGGCGTGACCTCCACGCACTCGTCGTCGGCGACGGTCTCCAGGGCCTCATCGAGCGACATCGACCGGTGGGCGTCCAGGCGCACCAGCTCGTCGGCCGTCGAGGACCGCATGTTCGTGAGCTTCTTCTCGCGGGTGGGGTTCACATCCAGGTCCTCGCCGCGGTTGTGCTCCCCGATCACGGCACCCTCGTAGACGTCCTCACCCGGGCCCACGTACAGCTGGCCGCGGTCCTGGAGGCCCATCAGCGCGAACGTGGTGGTCACACCGGTGCGGTCCGAGACCAGGCTGCCGTTGGCGCGGGTCTTCAGCGGCCCCTGCCACGGCTCCCAGCCCTCGAACAGCTGGTGCAGCACCGCGGTGCCGCGCGTCTCGGTGAGCATCTCGGTGCGCATGCCGATGAGGCCGCGCGTGGGCACCAGGTAGGTCATGCGCACCCAGCCCGCCCCGTGGTTCGCGACGTCCACCATGCGGCCCTTGCGGGCGGCGAGCAGCTGGGTGACGGCGCCCATGTGCTCCTCCGGCACGTCCACCATCAGGCGCTCCACCGGCTCGCACAGACGGCCGTCGATCTCCCGGGTCACCACCTGCGGGCGGCCGACGGTGAGCTCGAAGCCCTCGCGGCGCATGGTCTCCACCAGCACCGCCAGCTGCAGCTCGCCGCGGCCCTGCACCTCCCAGGCGTCGGGGCGCTCGGTGTCCAGCACGCGCAGGCTCACGTTGCCGACCAGCTCCTGGTCGAGCCGGCCCTTGAGCATGCGGGCGGTGAGCTTGCTGCCCTCCCGGCCGGCGAGCGGCGAGGTGTTCGTGCCGATCACGACCGACATGCTGGGCTCGTCGACGCTCAGGACGCTGAGGGGACGCACGTCCTCCGGGTCCGCGAGGGTGTCGCCGATGGTGACCTCCGGGAGCCCCGCGACGGCGATGATGTCGCCCGGCCCGGCGGTGTCGGCATCCACCCGATCCAGCGCCCGGGTGAGGTACAGCTCGGTGATGCGGGCCCGCTCGACGGTGCCGTCGGCCTTGCACCAGGCGATCTGCTGCCCCTTGCGGATGTTCCCGTGGCGCACGCGGCACAGGGCCAGGCGCCCCACGTACGGGGACGCGTCCAGGTTCGTGACCAGGGCCTGCAGGGGGTGCTCGGGGTCGTGGTCCGGCGGCGGCACGTGCTGCAGCAGCGTCTCGAACAGCGGGGTGAGGTCGGTGCCCGGCTCGCCCTGGGCCAGCGATGCCTGGCCGGCCTTCGCGTTGCAGTAGACGATGGGGAAGTCGATCTGGTGCTCGTCGGCGTCGAGGTCCAGGAACAGCTCATACACCTCGTCGACGACCTCCGCGATGCGGGCGTCGGGACGGTCCACCTTGTTCACCACCAGCACCACGGGCAGGCCGTGGGCGAGCGCCTTGCCCAGCACGAAGCGGGTCTGCGGCAGGGGGCCCTCGCTGGCGTCGACCAGCAGGGCGACGCCGTCCACCATGAACAGGCCGCGCTCGACCTCACCGCCGAAGTCCGCGTGGCCGGGGGTGTCGATGACGTTGATCGTCACGTCCCCGTACCGCACGGCGGTGTTCTTGGCGAGGATGGTGATGCCCTTCTCGCGCTCCAGGTCGTTGGAGTCCATCACCCGGTCGGCGACGTCCTGGTTCTCCCGGAATGCGCCGGTCTGCCAGAGCATCGCGTCGACGAGGGTGGTCTTGCCATGGTCGACGTGCGCGACGATGGCGATGTTCCTGAGGTCGTCTCGGTGAGCCACGGCGGGGGATGGTAGCGGTCCGGGCCCGCCCGGGCCGGGTGGGCGGGCTACAGGATGCGGCGCAGCGCCTCGACCGCCCGGTCCACGTCCGTGCCGGCCACGTCCAGGTGCGTGACCAGCCGCAGCTCGTAGACGCCGGTGCACAGCACGCCGTCGGCGGCGAGGCGCTCGACCAGCCCGGGGCGCTCGCCGTCGAGGTCGAGGAACACCATGTTCGTCTCGGGCGGGCGCACGCGCACGCCGGGGATGCCGGCGAGTCCGGCGGCCAGGCGGCGGGCGTTGGCGTGGTCGTCGGCGAGCCGGTGCACGTGGTGCTTCAGGGCGTGCAATGCGGCCGCGGCCAGGATGCCGGCCTGGCGCATCCCCCCGCCGGCCATCTTCCGCACCCGCTGGGCCCGGGCGATGAGCTCCTCCGAGCCCGCCAGGGCGGAGCCCACCGGGGCGCCGAGGCCCTTGCTGAAGCACACCGACACGGTGTCGAAGCCGGCGGCGATCTCCCGGGCCGCCGCGTAGGGGTCCCCGCCGGCGGCGACCGCGGCGTTGAACAGGCGGGCGCCGTCCAGGTGCGTCCCCAGGCCCCGCTCGTGCGCGAGGTCCGTGGCGTCCCGCAGGTACCCGGGCGGCATGACCCGCCCGCCCAGGGTGTTCTCCAGGCACAGCAGGCGGGTGCGGGCGAAGTGCGGGTCGTCGGGTTTGATGGCCGCCGCGATGTCCTCCAGCGGCAGGGTCCCGTCCCCGGCGTGGGCGATGGGCTGCGGCTGGATGCTGCCCAGCACCGCGCCGCCGCCGGCCTCCCACCGGTAGGTGTGCGCCATCTGGCCCACCAGGTACTCGTCGCCGCGGCCGCAGTGGGACATGAGCGCGCACAGGTTCCCCTGGGTCCCCGAGGGCACGAACAGCGCGGCCTCCTTGCCGAGGATCGCGGCGATGCGGTCCTGCAGGGCGTTCACCGTGGGGTCGTCGCCGAACACGTCGTCGCCCAGCGGCGCCGTCGTCATGGCGGCGAGCATCGCCGGGGTGGGGCGGGTGACGGTGTCGCTGCGCAGGTCCACCGGCGGCATGGCCGCAAAGGTACCCGCATGGGGTGGCCCGTGCGCGGCAACCGGCATAGGCTCGCCGCATGCCCGCCGCCCACATCCGGCTGGTGCTCACGACATTCCTGGTCGCCGCCGTCCCGGCGGCCGCCGCGGACATCACCGTCACCACCACGGCGGACGGGCTCACGGCGGACGGCCTCTGCTCGCTCCGTGAGGCGGTCACGGCGGCGCAGCTCGGCACCGCGTTCCTGGGGTGCGCGTCCGGCACCGCGGGCCCGGACACCGTGGTGCTCGGCGCCGCGACCTATGCGATCGCCCTCCCGGGTTTCGACGACGCCAATGCCACCGGCGACCTGGACGTCGGCGCCGGCGGCGACGTCCGCATCCTCGGCGCCGGCCCCGGCGCGACCGTCATCGACGGCGGCGGCGTCGACCGGGTGCTCGACGTGCCCGCCACGGCCGCGCTCACCCTGGACGGCCTCACGGTGCGCGGGGGCCGTGCCCAGCCCGGCGGGTTCGGCGGCGGCGTCCGCAACGCCGGGAGGCTCGTGGCCCTGCGCGCGACGTTCACCGACAACCGCTCCGGCGCCGCGATGCCGGTGCCGCCGGGAGCCCTGGGCGACACCGGGCCCGGGGGCGGGGCGGTCTCCAGCTCCGGCGCCACGGCCGAGCTGGCGGTCCTCGACAGCACCTTCGACGGGAACCGTGCGTCGGACGGCGGCCAGGGCGGTCCGTCGATGGCGACCCCGGGGCCGGGCGGGCGGGGCGGCGACGGCGGTGCGATCCTGGTGCTGTCGGGCACGGCCAGCGTCCACGGCAGCACCTTCACCGGGAACCTCGCGGGCGCAGGAGGACCGGGCGGCGCGCCGTCCACGCCGGGCGGTCAGGGCGGAAACGGCGGCGCCGTCGCGGTGTTCGGCGGCAACGTGGGGATCGCGAACAGCACGTTCGGCGCGAACCGGGCGGGTGAACCCGGGGCGGGCAACGGCAGCGCGGGCGGTGGCGGCGGCGGCGCCATCGCCGGGGGCCTGGGGCCCACCGCCAGCACCTCCGCGGCGTACGTGACCTTCGCCGGGAACATGCGCGGCACGGGCTCCACGGACGGCAACGCCGTCACCGGGGCGCTGCTGGGCGGGGTGCTGCTCGCCGACGCCGCGCCCGTGTGCAGCTTCGCCCCGATCGTCCGGACGAGCCTCGTCCCGGTGGGCGACACGTCGTGCGGAGCCGGCGCCGTGCAGGGCGATGCGCGGCTGGGGCCCCTCGCCGACAACGGCGGCCCCACCCGGACGATGCTGCCCGGCGAGGGCGGTGCGGCCATCGACATCGTCCCGCTGTGCCAGGTCTCCTTCCCGCTGGGCGACGTCGATCAGCGCGGCGTGCCGCGCATCCAGCGCGCCGGATGCGACGCCGGGGCGGTCGAGGTGCAGCCCCCGCCGCCCGGCACGCCGCCCGCGCCGGGCGGCGGCACGCCTGCCGGGCCGTCCCCCACGGGCGGGGTCCCGGCGTCCGCGCCGGTGCTCAGCCGGCTGCGCATCACCCCGGGGATCGTCCGCGCCGGCACCCGTCCCCTGGTGAGCTTCCGCCTCACCGCCCCGGGCCGCGTGCGGCTCACGGTGCGGCGCATGCTGCCCGGCCGGCGGCTGGGCGGGCGGTGCGTCCCCCCGCGATCCGCCCCGCGCGCCGCCCGGTCCTGCTCGCGCCCGGGCGCGGCCCGGGCGTTCGTGCGCGCCGTCCCCGGCACGACCGGCGCCGTGCGACTGGGTGTCCTCGGCCCGGGCCGCTCCGTGCTCACGGCCCGCCCGGTGGGCGGGACGGCCACGGCCCGTCCCTTCCGGGTGACGTCCCGGTAGGCGGGAGCGCCCGCGGGCGTGATGCGCCGGGCGGGTCCCCCCGCTAGTTTGGACCGCATCCCCGGTCCTCCCCCACATCGCCCGCGGCTCGCCATCGTCCAGACCGGCGGGACCATCGGCAGCCGGCCGGACCTGTCCGGCAAGCTCACCCCCGACCCCAGCCTGCTGACGGACCGCATCAGCGACCTGTCGCGGATGGACCTGCAGCTCCACCAGCCGTTCACGCTGCCCAGCCCGCACGTCACCCCCGAGCACATGCACCGGCTGCGGGACCTGGTGCACGAGCTCGCCGGCGAGGTGGACGGCATCGTCATCACCCACGGCACCGACACCCTGGAGGAGACGGCCTTCTACCTGCACCTCACCCTCGACACCGAGGTGCCGGTGGTCATCACCGGGAGCATGCGCCACGCCAGGGAGCCCAGCTGGGACGGGCCGTTCAACGTGTGGGCGTCCGCGAACGTCGCCGTCGACCCGCAGTCCCGGGGCCGCGGCGCCCTGGTGGTGTTCGGCGGGGACATCTTCGACGCGCACACCGTCACCAAGGTCCACACCACCGCCCTGGAGGCGTTCGGCGGGTACCCGGGGCCCATCGGCCGCATCGACACCCTGGAGGGGGAACCGGTGCTGCGGTACTTCGCCCGCCCCGAGAACCGCCTGGCGCTGAACCCCCCGAACGCCTCGCCGCGGGTGGAGATCCTCACGGCGTACGCCGGGTGGCGCGGCGAGGGCTTCGAGGAGGCGGTGCGCCGCAGCGACGGCGTGGTCATCGCCGCGCTCGGCGTGGGCAACCTGCCGCCCGGCCTGGTGCCGCTCATCGCCGGGACCGCCAAGCCGGTGGTGCTCGCGACCCGCACCGACATCGGGGCGATCCTGCCGGTGTACGGCTACGACGGGGGCGGCAAGACCCTCGCGGAGGCCGGGGCGATCCCCGCCTCGTTCCTGAACGCCTTCAAGGCCCGCATCAAGCTCATCGTGCTGCTCGCCCTGGGGTACGACAACGACCGGATCGCGGGGTTCTTCGCCAGCGAGCACCGCCACCGCATCGGGGCGCCCGAGGCGTAGGTGTTCAAGGGGGACATCCTCGACGCGCACACCGTCACCGAGGTCCGCACCGGCACCGGACCGGATCGTGCTCGTCGCGGGCGGTGCCCTCATCGCCGTCGCGCCGGCCGCGCCGCTGCACCGCCGGGACGGCGACGGATCGGCCGGTGCCGGCCCGCCGGGCGGGCACCGCCACCGCATGGGGGCGTGGCCGCTACGCGGTCGCGAGGCCCGCGGGGGTGCGGGTCCCCGGCGCGAGGGGCTCGGGGTGGCCCAGGTGGTGGCCCTGCAGCAGATCGCACCCCATGTCCCGCAGCGCGATCATGCACTCCGGGGTCTCCACGCCCTCCGCCACCACCGTGAGGCCCAGGTCGTGGCCCAGGCGGATGAGGCCCCCCACCAGGGCCGCCTCCCGCGGCCGGTCCATCGAGGCCACGAACGACCGGTCGATCTTCAGCTCGTCGACGGGCAGCTCACGCAGGGTGGCCAGCGGCCCCACGCCGGTCCCGAAGTCGTCCAGGGAGACGCGCACCCCCAGGTCCCGCACCTGCTCCAGGCGGGTGAGGCCGTCCCCGGCGGCGACCAGGGCGTTCTCGGTGACCTCCAGGGTGAGCCGCCGCGGGTCCACGCCGTGCCGCCCGATGGCGGCGGCGATGCGGTCCGGGAGGGCCGGGTCCCGGATGTCCAGGCTGGACAGGTTCACGGACACGCTCAGGCCGGGGGCGTCGGCGGTCCACGCGGCGACGTCGCCCAGCGCGATGTCCAGGACCTCGTCGGTGAGGCGGCAGATGAGCTCGGTGTCCTCGGTGACCGGCAGGAACGCACCGGGCGCCAGCAGCCCGCGCTGCGGGTGGTGCCACCGCACCAGTGCCTCCACGGCGGTCACCCGGCCGTCGGGCGTGGCCTGCGGCTGGTAGTGCAGGGCCAGCTCGTGCTCGGACAGGGCGCGGCGCAGCTCGTGCCGCAGGATGAGGCGCTCCGGCCGGCGGCCGTCGAGGTCCGGCTCGTACACCGCCCACCGGGCCGCGGTGCGCTTGGCGTGGTACATCGCCACGTCCGCGGCGTGCACCAGCTCGTCGGCGTCCGCGCCGTGCCGCGGGCCGAACGCCACGCCGATGCTCGCGGCCAGCGACACCTCGGTCTCCCCGACGGTGAACGGGGCGTACATCGCGCCCAGCAGGCGCTGCGCGGCGGCGCCCGCCGCCACCGGGTCGCCGCCGCCGAGCACCACGGCGAACTCGTCGCCGGCGAGCCGGGCGACCATCGCGTCGCGGTCCATGACGTGCTGCAGGCGGGTCGCGAGCTCGCGCAGCACCCGGTCGCCGGACCGGTGGCCGAACGTGTCGTTCAGCGCCTTGAAGCCGTCCAGGTCGAGGATGAGCAGCGTCACCCCGCGCGGGTCGGCCAGGGCGAGGCGCAGTCGGGAGAACAGCGGCACGCGGTTCGGCAGCCCGGTGAGGGCGTCGTGCCGGGAGGCGTGCTCATGCCGGGCGAGGCTCAGCTCCAGGGCCGCCCGGGCCGTGCGCTGCTCGGTGACGTCGCGCAGCAGCACCAGCCGCCCGGACCCGCCGTCCCGCAGGGTGCCGGCGCGCACCTCGACGGTGCGGGCGGGCAGGCGGCCGGGGGTCGTGAACTCCCAGCTGCGCCGGTCGTCGTCGTCCCGCCAGCCCGGCACCACCCGGTCCACCGCGGCCGCGACCACGGCGCCGGGCACCACGCCCAGCAGGCCCGCCGCCGCGGGGTTCAGGTCGGCCACGCGGCCGTGGCGGTCCACCACCACGACGCCCTCGCTCATGGACTCCACCACCACGTCCCGCGCCACCGGCAGCAGGCCCACGTCGATGTCCAGGAGCTTCATGCGCCACACCAGCCACAGCAGGCCGGCGATCGCCAGCAGGGCCGCGACGGGCGTGAGGTCCTGCCCGCCCGGCCGCCAGGCCGTGACCGTGAGGTTGACGCACACCGGGACGGCCACCGCCGCGATCGACATCCACCGGTGCCGGCGGCGGCCGTGCGGGGCGTGCAGCACCAGCCAGATGAGGCCGGCCACGCCCCATACCACCAGGCCGTACGCCCAGATGAGGTACGCCACCATCCACGGACCGGGGTCCGCGTGGATGGGCTGGGTGTCGGCCGTGATGTCCAGGGTGCGGTAGAACGGCCCGCCGGCGTCCGTCGCGGCGGCCAGCACCACCGTGCCGATCATCGGCACCGCCACGGCGCGGGCGACCACGGCCGGCACGCGCCACGGCCACGGTGCCCGCAGCACCACCGCCCGCCATGCGGTGTAGACGATCGCGACGGCGCAGGAGAACCCCACGGTGATCGTCAGCCGGCGCAGGTCCACGTCGGCGGTGTTGATCTGCACCGCGCCCGCCACGAGCCAGACGGCGGCGGCCGCGGTGCACACCGCCAGCAGCGACGCCCCGGGCTCCGCGCGCATCCGCACGAGCATCACGCACATGCCCCCAGCGGCGATGGCGCTGAGGCCGAGGACCAGGGTCATCGCGATACCGGCGGACACCCGCGGAAACAAAGCGCGAAACGGGCCGGCGTTCAACTGGCCGACGGGGGAGTGATCGGCCCGCGCTGAGCGGGCGAATGCGCCCGGCACCCGCCGGGTGCCGGGCGCGGGTCGTCAGCTCCGGGCGCGCCGGGCCCGGATGCCCCGCGGGTCCTCGCCGCGCCGCATGGCGTCCTCCACCTCCGCCAGGGCGATCCGCGGGGTGGGCGCCGGCGGCGCCTGCCGCGTGGCGGGGTCGCCGGCCCGCAGGGCGTCCGGGGTGCCGTCGGCGTCGTCGGCCGCCGCGATGCCCCGCGTGGGGGCGGGCGGGGTCTGCAGCTCGTCCACCAGGTCCTCCGCGTCCCACGCCCGGAAGAGCCCGGGGCCGGGCTCCGCGGATCCTGCGCCGCGCCGGTCGCCGAGCCGGCCGGCCTCATACGTGAGGATGACCAGCACCCCGGCCTCGTCGGCGATCACGTCGGCGGCGGCGGCGTCCAGCATCAAGGCCTCGCGCCCGCCGTCGTCCACGGCGATCACCCGGGCCGCCTCGGTCCCGTCGATCCACACGTCCGACAGGGTGCCCACCGTGTGGGCGTCCGCGTCGATGACGTGGGCGTCGCGCACCATCACCAGGTCCGGGCCGCGCAGGGTGTCCAGCGGCCCGCGGCGGATCGTTCCGTTCGCCATCTCGCCTCCTTCGGGTGGGTTCACCGTGCGGTACCCGGTGGCGCGGGAGGAGACGGGGGCGGTGTCGCGCGGGAACGCACGGCGGCGGCCGGCATGTGCCGGCCGCCGCGTGGCGCTGCTCGGGGCGGGTCAGCGGGACACGCGCACCGTGGTGCGGGTGACGGACCGGTTCCCGGCGCCGTCGGTGACGGACACCACCGCGGTGGTCCGGATGGCGCCGGCGCGCCGCAGGCGGGTCTTGCCGGCCTTCGAGAGGGCGATCCGGAGGGTCACGGAGCGGCCGCCGCGGACGGTGGCGGAGCCGCTGCCCAGGACCCGGCCGGCGAGGGGGCCGGTGCCGCGCAGGCGGACGCCGATGCGGCAGGTGCCCTCGCTGGACGGGCAGGTGAGGGCCACGGCGACCCGGCCCTTCGCGATGCGCACCCTGGTGCGGGCGGGCCGCAGCGACGGGGCGGTCACGTCGGTGGTGACGACCTGCTGCGACACCTGGATGGTGCGGGTGGTCTCGGCGGTCGCGCCGTCGTTGTCGGTCACGCGCAGGCCCACCCTGGCGGGGCCCGGGACGGCGAAGCGCGTGCCCACGGTGGCGGCGCCGCCGCCGTCGGTCTCGTACGTGCCGTTGCCGTCCAGGTCCCACTGGTAGCGGGCGATGGACCCGTCGTCCTCGGACGGCGCGCCGTCGAGGGTGGCGAGCTGGCCCACGCCGGGCGTCACGGGGCGCACCGCGAACGACGCGGTGGGCTGCCGGTGCACGCGGAGGGAGATGGCGCTGGTGGCCGGGGCGCCCAGGGCGTCGGTCACGCGCAGGCGGACGGTGTGGGCGCCGGCCGCGCCGTAGCTGGTGGTGGCCTCGGGGCCGGTCTTCTCGAACGTCCCGTCGCCGTCCAGGTCCCACTCGTACTTGGCGATGGGGCCGCTGTCGTCGGTCGACCCGTTGCCGTTGAGGACGATGGTGTCGCCCGGCAGCACCACGGTGCGGCTGGCGGTGATCTTCGGGGTCGGGGCGCGGTGCAGGAGCAGGTCCACCGGCTTGGTGGTCATGGCGTTGAAGTCGTCGGTCACGCGGACGCGGGTCCTGATGGTGCCGGGCTGCGTGTACCGGCGGCTGATGGTGGGCGTGGTGGTGGTCTTCTCGAACGTGCCGTCGCCGTCGAGGTCCCACTCGTACCGGACGATCGTCCCGTCGGGGTCGTTCGACGCGGAGGCGTCGAAGCTCACCAGCACGCCGCCGCGGAGCACCTGGAGCTCCCGGGTGGTGATGGGCGCGAGGACGATCGACGGCTGCACGGCCGCCGGGTTGGGGCTCACGGTGAGCGCCGCGACCGGCGGGTCGTTCCGGGGGGGCGGCGGCGGGGGCGGCAGGGCGCCGGCCTGGCCGGCGATGCCGACGGCGCCGGCGACTGCGGCGGTTGCGAGGAGGGTGCGGCGGATGCGGCGGGAGGTGTGGGCGGCGGTCATGGCTGGCTCCTTGGGACCGGGGTGACTTAACTGGCCCCATGGTCCGCGGAACGCCCCGCCGGTTCCGTTCACGCCGCGACGCCCGTTCTGTCACCGGCATGACACGGCGCGCCCCCGGATGGGACCGGGGACGCGCCGTGGTCGTCGCGTGGATCGCTGAGGAGCCGTCAGCGTCGCACGACGATCTCGCAGCCGGTGACCGCGTCGCGGCGGTCGACGACCGCCGTGTCGCGGCCGGGGCCACAGCGCACGACGTCGCGCACGCCGTCCCTCGTCCGGATGACGTCGGCACCGGCCCCGCCGGCCAGCAGGTCGCGTCCGGTGCCACCGATGAGCAGGTCGCCGCCGGCGTCGCCACCCAGCGTGTCGTCGCCGGCGCCGCCCTCCAGGCGGTCACGGCCCGGCCCGCCGGACAGGCAGTCCGCGCCGCCGCGCCCCAGGATCCGGTCGGCGCCGCCCCGCCCCGTGATGCGGTCGGCCCGGGGGGTGCCCGTGAGCCGCTCGCCGCGGGCGGTGCCGCGGATGACGGTCGCGCACCGCACCCGCGTCGTGCCCGCGCCCGGTGCGCCGGGGGCCGGCGGCGCCGTGACGGTCACCGCGGCGACCGCCCGGTCGTCCTCGTCCTGGGCGGCGTTGCCGGGGGTGGAGTCGGGGTCGGCCGTCGCGGCGGCCGGGGACCCCGCCGGGGCGCCCACGGCGGTGATCTCCGCCGTGAGGGACGCGGCGCCGGGGGCGTTGCCGGTGACGGGGATCCGCAGCACCGCCTCGCCGCCGGCGGGGATGGTGCCGGCGTCCCACACCCCGCCGGTCACGGTGCCCTGCTCGGGCGTGCCGAGCGCCAGCGCCGCCGGCGCGAGCGTCACCCGGACACCGTCGGCCGGGTCGGGGCCGGCGTTGCGCACGCGCAGGACCGCCTGCGCGGAGCGCCCGGTCACCAGGGCGGGCGGGACCTCGGCGTCCAGCGAGAGGTCCGCCAGGATGCCGGCGAGCGAACCGGGCGGGAGCGCCGCCGTGCTCAGGTCGGGCCGGGTGATGCTGCCGGTGAGGCCCGGGCCGTTGCCCAGCTGCCCGACGGCGTCGTCACCCCAGCACACCACGCTGCCGTCGTCGTACGCGGCGCACGTGTGGCCGCCCTGGGTGACGCCGTTGCCGTAGCCACCCGCCGTGAGCGCCACGACGCTCCGGCTGGACGGGATGCCGAGCACCGCGCCCGGCAGCGACTGGTCGGCGATGGTGTCCGGCCCGTTGCCCAGCTGCCCGTGGAAGTCGTCGCCCCAGCACAGCGTCGCGTACGGGGCGCCCAGGCACGCATGGCCGGCGGCCGCGATGACCGAGGCGGCCGGCAGCCCGATGTCCACCGGCACCCGGGTGGCGGCGAACGGCGGCCCGTCGCCGACGGTGCCCTGCGAGTCGTCGCCCCAGCACGCGCTGGCCCCGGTGGCGAACGTGGCGCACGTATGCGCCGCCCCGGCGGCGACGGCGACCACCCGGGTCGACGCCGGCAGGGCCACCGCCACCGGCGCATGGGCGTTGGGGAGGTCGTTGTCGCCCAGCTGACCGGATGTGTTGAGGCCCCAGCACCATGCCGAGCCGTCGTCGAGGATCGCGCATGTGTGCGACGCGCCGGCGGACACCGCCACGGTGCGCCGGCCCGCGCCGAAGGCGACACGGACGGGGGTGGTGCGGTTCTCGGAGGGCGGCCCGTCCCCGAGCTGCCCGTACAGGTCATCGCCCCAGCACCACAGGCCGCCGTCCGCGAGGACGGCGCAGGTGTGTGTGCCCCCCGCCGAGATCGACCGTGCGCCCGCCCCCTGGGGCAGGAGCACCCGCACGGGACGGGGCGTCGCGCTCGTGGTCGTGCCGTCACCGCGCTGCCCGGAGATCCCGTGGCCCCAGCACCACACCGACGTGTCATCCAGGAGGGCGCAGGTGTGGAGGTCGCCGGCGGTCACCGCGACGGCTTCCCGGCCGTCCGGGAGGGGCACCCGGGACGGGGCCGCGGCGCCGGTCTGGGGGGCGCCGTCGCCGAGCTGGCCGTAGAAGTCATCGCCCCAGCAGTACGCCGCGCCCTCATCGGTGACCGCGCAGGTGTGCCGCCACCCGGCGTCGAGGGCTCCGGCCTGCAGGCCGCGGGTGGCGCTTCCCGCCTGGTCGGCGGCGGCCACCCCCGGAAGGGCCAGGACGCCTGCCGCGAGCAGGATGCCGCCCCTGCGCGCGCGGACGGCGCGGGTCGTGGGGACGGGTGGGCGTGAGCCGGACATCGGACGCTCCTTCGGGACGGTGGCTCGTCGGCTCAGCCTCCTCCCGGCGCCCGCGGCGGTCCGTCACGCACGCGACGCCCGTCGTGTCACCGGCGCGACACGCCCGCGCCGGCGGCGGGCGCCTACCCGCGCGGGGCGGGCTCCGCCGGAGCGCGTGCCGCGCGCTGCTTCTGCCTGCGCTTGCGGTACTGGCTCCACACCACGGGGGCCGCGACGACGATCAACCTGCGCAGGAACTTGCCCAATCCCATCTCCTCAGGGGTCTCGGGGGGCGCGCCGCGGGGGAGTGTGGGCCGCCCCCGGGCGCTGAACCTCAGTACCCGGCGCCGGGGGCGGTCCAAACCGGTCACCACACCGGCAGGCGCTGCCAGCTCCCGAACGCGAGCCACCGCTCCATCACCTCGGGGGTCGCGTACACGCCGGGGTGGGGTGCGATCTCGGCGCTCAGCTCGGTGTCGGCCGGCAGGAGCGCCCCGTCGCCGCCCAGCCACCGGGCCTCCAGCTCCCCCAGGTGGCGGCGCAGCTCGAACGGCGCGGCCAGGCGCCCGTCGTGGTCGGTGAGGCGCACCCACCGGCCCTCCGGCAGGTCGCGCAGGTCCCCCACCGGCAGCCATGCCATGGCGGCGGGGTCATGCACGTGCAGGACGTCCCCGGTCACGTGGAACCCCGCCCACCCGGAGCGGTCGAACCGTGGCTGGGGATGCAGGTAGGCGTGGTGCTCGCGTACCGGGTGGGCCATGCCCGCGGCGTGCGGCAACGGGCTCGCGGCGAGGCCGACACCGGCGTCCGTGACGATGCTCGTGCTCATGATGGGCTCGCTTTGCTCGTGTGAACGCGTCCCCCGCGGGGATCATCGTCTCCCCGCGTTCCGCGAGCATCCGGTGGAGCCCCCGGTCGGCGCAACACCTCCGCAACGGCGGGGTGTCAGGCGGTGGTCTCCCACCCGGCGTTCCAGCCGGCCAGGCGGTACCACCCGCCCATCGCGAGCCACCGCTCCATGCGCTGCGGCGGCGCGTAGCGGCGGACGGTCACGCGCTGCAGGCCGCTGCGCATCGGCGCGGCGGCGTGCGGGTCCAGAAGCGCCCCGTCAGCGTCCAGCCAGCGCCCCTCCACCCGCTCCTCGCGGCGGCGCAGCTCGAACGGCACCAGCAGGAGCCGGTCGCCGGTGGTCACGCGCATCCACCGTCCCCCGGGCAGGCAGGCGACGTCGGCGACGGGCAGCCAGTCCATGGCCGCGGGCACGTTGAGGTGCAGGACGCCGTCGCTCACCAGGTACCCGCACCAGCCGGGTTCCTCGGCGTGCGGGGCGGGGTGGACGTACGCACGGCCCTCGACCACCTCGTGCGCCGAGTCCGGGGCGTCAGGGATCCGGCTGGTCGCCAGCCCCACTCCCGCAACGGTGACGCTCGTGAGGCGTCCCACCGAGTCTCCGCGACGCAGGTTGCCGTGCTGGGGCCCGCATCGGCGGCGGCGCCGCGGACATGAGCGCCGCGGCCGGGGAGGTGATGGTCAGCGGCGTCCCATGCGCAGCAGGAGCGGCACGGCGCGGTCCCAGCGCTCGATGCGGCAGCCGTCGGTGCGCGTGAAGACGGTGTCCACGTTGCGTCCCGCCAGGACGCCCTGCACCAGCACGGCCTGGGGGCCGCCGTAGATCTCGGTGCACACCGTGCCGGGCGGGAGCTCGGCGTCGAACAGGTCGCCCCCGGCGAGGCCGAGGAGCTCCTGGCAGTCCTTGTCGGTGTCCTCGGGCACCTCCGGGCAGGTGATCGTGAGGCCGCGCTCGCCCGCCGGGTTCGCCGGTCCTTTCGGCCGGTGGGTCACCCGCAGGTCGGTCGCCCCGAACGCCGACCAGCCGCCCTGCCGGGTGGCGAGGCGCTGCAGCACCGGGTATGCCGCGTCCCAGCGCTCGATCTCGCAGCCGCCGTCCCTGGAGAAGGCGGCGTTCACGGCCCGGCCGCGCAGGGTCCCCGCGACCTCCATCACCTCCGGCCCGCCGACGGGTTGAGTGCACGTCGTGGTGCCGGAAGCCGGCGCCCACACGTCGTCGCCCAGCGCGAACAGCGCCGCGCAGTCCGCGTCGGCGGCGGCCTCGTCGCAGGTGATGACGGCGGTGCGGGAGCCGTCGACGGTGGTGTCCTTGCCCTCCGGCCACAGCGTGTACCGCAGGAGGGTGCCCGCGGTGGTCGCGCCGCCGCCCGAGGCGGCCGGGGTGTCGTCGTTCCCGCAGGCCGTGAGGGCGAGCGCGACGACGATGAGCAGTGCGAGGACGAGCGGGCGCGGCATGGACGGCGTCATATCACCCATCCGCCGCCGCGCCGCATGCCGTCACATCCGCGCCGTGCTACGCCGCCAGGGCGGACTCGTCGAGGTGCTCCGCGATGCGGCCGATCGCCGCCTGGGTGGCCGCGGCGTCGTCACCGGTGCGCCGCAGGTCCGACCCGCTGGCGACCACGGCCAGGCTGTCGATCTCCCCGCGCACCTCGTCCAGGCGCTCCCGCATCTCGGAGAACAGCTGCCGCAGGGCGCCGGCGCTCTCCAGGCGGGACGCCTCGATGGTGCCGTTCAGCTGGAGCACCGCGAGGGTCTTCAGCAGGTCGGCGACGGACTCCAGCTGGGTGGTCACCGCCGCCAGGCCCTCGGTGAGGGTGGTCGTGACCGCCGCGATGGTCCCGACGCTGCGGGCCAGGGCGTCGGCGAGCAGCCGGATCTCACGGTCGGCGTCCACGCCGCCGGCGATCGCCTCGAGCCCGAAGAACACGGCCATCTCGGCCTGCAGCCTGCCCACCGACACGCGGAAGGACTGGTCGGCGATGAGCCCGGCGAGGGCGTCGGCGTTGCGGTTGAGGTCCTCGCTCACCGAACCGGTGCGCTCGGCCTCGGCGCCGATGAGGCCGGCGACGACCGCGAGGGCCGCACCCGCGTCCCCCAGTCGGCTGGCGCCGAGCATGGCGTTCAGCGACAGCAGCCGCGTGTCGCCGGTGAGGTCCCGGGACCGCCCGGCGAGCGTGGCGCCGAGGGCCTCGTACTCCCGCAGGCCGTCGAACAGCCGCCGCATGCGCCGGTACGCCTCGCGGAACGCGTCGAGGAGCACCGGGACGTCGGCCCCGCGGCCCACGCGGAGGGCGCGCTGCGGCGGGCCCCACAGCCGTTCCCAGTACGGGGATCCGTCCAGGGCGCGTTCCCGGCTCTGCAGCTCGACCGGCAGGAAGGCGCGCATGAACGCCCCGTAGTCGGGGAGGCCCAGGCCGGTGAGGCGCTCCTGCAGCAGCGCCGCGGACACGTCGATCGCCTCCGCCCGCTTGCCGCCGGCGTCCTCCACGGCGCGCTCGGCGGCGAGCAGCTCGCGGTACAGCTCCTCGACCACCGGGAAATGCGGGCCGGACGGCTTGAACCGTACGGACAGGTGGCCGCCGGTGATGGGCGATGCGGTGGCGAGCACCCAGTAGGGCCGGCCGTCGGCGGTGCGGTTCTTGACGTAGGCCGCCACGGTCTCACCGGCCTGCAGGTGTTCCCACAGGATGCGGAACACCACGCGCGGCATGTCGGGATGCCGCACGATGTTGTGGGCGCGGCCCATCATCTCGTCCGGCGGGTAGCCGGCGATCCGGATGAACACCGGGTTGCACGCGGTGATGTGGCCCTTCGCGTCGGTCGTGGAGAAGAACAGCTCGTCCATGCCGAACGAGGCCTCTCCCACGCGCCCGTCTTGTGGGACACCCATGCTGCGGACCTCCGTGTCCGTGGAAAACCCTATGGACTCACTCGGCGTGCATGCGTTTTGTCTTGAACATCGTGGACAATTCCGTGCTCACGCCCCGGCTACGATGCCGGGCGTGGATCGCGAGGCGGTGCAGCGCCGGACCCTCCGCGTGCTGTTCGCCGCCCAGGTGCTCAGCGGCGCGGGTCTCGGTGCGGGGGTGTCGGTCGGCGCCCTGCTGGCCGAGGACATGATCGGCGGCACGGGCTTCGCCGGCGTGCCCGCCGCGTTGTTCACCGGCGGGTCGGCCCTGGCCGCGTACGTGGTGGGGGTCGTGTCGCAGCGCGCCGGGCGGCGCCCCGGCCTCGCGTTGGGCCTGGCCGCGGGTGCCCTGGGCGGCGCGGGCACGGTCGCGGCCGCCGCGATCGACAGCGTGCCGCTGCTGCTGGTGTGCCTGTTCCTGTACGGCTCCGGCACCGCGACGAACCTGCAGGCGCGGTACGCCGGGGCCGACCTCGCCCACCCCGACCGCCGGGCCACGGCGATCAGCCTGGTGCTGGTGGGCACCACCGTCGGCGCGGTCGTCGGGCCGAACCTGGTGGACGTGATGGGCGGGCTCGCCCGGGACCTGGGGATCCGCGAGCTCGCCGGGCCGTTCATCCTCTCCAGCGCCGCGTACGCCTGCGGCGCGGTGATCGTCGCCGTGTTCCTCCGTCCCGATCCGCTGCTGCTGGCCCGCGCGGAGCACCTCACCGAGATCACCGGGGCCGACGGCGTGGCCCCCGCCGCGGACGTGGTGCACGACCCGCGCACCGTCCGCCTGGCCGCCACCGTGATGGTGGTGAGCCAGATGGTGATGCTGGCGATCATGACCATGACGCCCGTCCACATGCGGGAGCACGGGCAGTCCCTGTCGGCGGCGGGCCTGGTGATCTCCCTGCACATCGCCGCGATGTTCCTGCCGTCGCCGATCACGGGGAGGCTCGTCGACCGCGTGGGGCGGCGGCCGCTCATCGCCGCCGGCGCCATGGCCCTGTGCGCGGCCGGCATGGTCGCGGCGATCGCCCCGGCGGAGTCCCTCCCCGCCGTCGCGGTGGCGCTCATGCTGCTGGGGCTGGGCTGGAACCTGGGCGTGGTGGGCGGCACGGCCCTGCTCACCGACGCGGTGCCCCTGGCGCGCCGGGCCCGCACGCAGGGCGGCGCGGACGTGGCGCTGGCCCTCGCCGGGGCGACCGGCGGCCTGGGCAGCGGCGTGGTGGTCGCGGGCACGAGCTTCGCGGCCCTGTCCGTGCTGGGCGGCGCGGTGGGCCTGGCCCTGTTGCCGCTCCTCCTCGCGGTGCGGAGACATCCGGCGCGGGATTCAGCCGCCGGAGACCGGGAACCCCTCGTGCATGTCGGTGACCAGGACTGAGCACACCCTCCGCCTCGCGGGGCACGATGTCGCCGTGGTGGGTGAGAGCGGCGTGGTCCGCGCCCGCTGGACCCTGCGCATCGACGGGGATGCCGCGGATGTCGGCGAGACCGCCCGCGGGGACCTGGTGCTGCGCGGCACCCTGCCGGACGGCAGCCCGCTGCTGGCGGAGGTGCACCAGGGCGCGTTCGGTCCCGCGCGTGTGGTGGTGCGCCACGGAGACGACACCGAGGTGCGGTTCACGGGGTTCGTGCTGTAGCCCCCGCGCGGCGCGCGTCAGCCGGGTCGCGCGGGCCCGGGGCTCCGGATGGCCCGCGCGAGCCCCCACGCGGAGACCAGCGCCCAGACCGCCTCCAGCAGCAGGAACCCGAACTGCCGTTCACGCGCGGCGAGCACCGCCAGCACCGCCGACCCGACGAGGTTGAGCAGCAGGTAGACGCGGGAATGCGGTGACATCCGCCCGCCCTGGGCCGCTGCGAAGGCCGCCAGGATCAGGAGGGAACCGAGGATCTGGATGAGCTGACCGGTCATGGGCGGCGGGCGCATCCTCCCAGGTGCGCGGCGCCCGCGTCGGGCGCCGGCGGGATGAGAACCCTCAGGCGGGCGCGGGCGCGGGCTCCTCGATCTCCTCCACGTGCGGGATGACCTCGCGGAACAGCCGCCAGCCCACGGTGATGACGAACAGGGCGATGGCGAGGGCGACGCAGCTGAAGATGGCGAGCGTCGGGGTGAGGCCGATCCAGTCGCTGAGGTACCCGAGCCCGACGGTGGGGACGGTGCCGGCGTAGGCGCACATGTAGAGCACGCTCATCAGCTTGCCGCGCTCCTGCAGCGGGACGATGGTGCCGCAGATCACGGTGCCGCCGTACAGGATGAACCCGTTGACGAGGCCGATGATCCCGGCGGCGAACACCACCAGCGCCGCGGTGTCCACCGCGGAGCTCGCCACCACCAGGAACGACAGGCTCGCGCTGGTGATCGCGCCGAACGCCATCGACCTGCGGGGGTCCAGGCCGCGGGCGATGAACGGCGCCAGGCCGCCCAGGGACAGCACCAGGAACCCGATGCTGCCCACCACCGCCAGGTTCGTCACGTGGAGTTCCTCCACCATGAACAGCGGCACGACCGACAGGATCGTGCCCTCCACGAAGCTCATCAGGAACGTGGCGGGCGCGACGAAGGTCATGAAGCCCGCCTCCTGCCCCTTGGGGACGCCCAGCCGGATGCGGAACGGGCCGGGGTGCCGGTTGCTCTTCAGCAGCGTCTCGGCGGCGGTGGAGACCACGAGGATGCCGGCGACCATGAGGACGATGTGCCCCCAGAAGGGCGTGTGGCGGGGGTTCGCGCCGTACTGGGCGATGAGGCCGCCCAGGCCCGGGCCCAGCCCGAAGCCCACCCGGAAGAACACGCCGGCCAGGGCCGCGGCCAGTGCCTTGCTGTCGCCGCGGGCGTGGTCCACCACGAAGGCGGCGCCCACGCCCAGGAAACCGCCGATCGCCAGGCCCTGGAACACGCGGCCCACGAACAGCAGGGGCACGTTCTCGGCGAGGGCGAACGTGAGTGAGGCCATCGCCATGATCGCCATGGCGGGCAGCATCATCCACTTGCGGCCCAGGCGGTCGGCGAGGTTGCCGGCGATGAGCATGCTCGGCACCACGGTGACGGTGTAGGTCACGAACAGCGCCGTGGCGGTGGCGTTGCTGATGCCGAAGTGACTGCGGTACAGCGGCAGCAGCGGCGTGATGATGCTGGTGCCCATGGTCAGCACCATCAGCCCGATCAGCGCCTTCCACGATCCTGAGGTCATCCGCGCACGGCTCCCGGTCAGCGTCCGCCCGCCCGGCGGGATGTAGCGGGTATCTATACCAGCCGTCTCAGTATTGAAACCAGCCCGCGCGGGGGGCTACGGTCGCGGCGTGACCTCATCCGGCACCGAGCGCAGGGCCGGGCGGCCCCGCGTGGCCGCCCATGACGGGGCGATCCTCGACGCCGCGTTGCGGTTGCTGGCGACCGCGGGGTACGGCGGCATGACCATCGACGCGGTGGCCGCCGAGGCCGGGGTGAGCAAGGCCACGGTGTACCTGCGCTGGCCCACCAAGGCCGACCTGGCGACCGCCGCCCTCGCCCATGTGCGCGAGACCGGCGGCACCCGCGTCACCGGCGACCTGCGACGTGACCTCGCGGCGATCCTCGGCGCGATGCGCCGCAACATCCGGCGCCTGTCGGCGACGGGGATCATCGGGATGTGCCTCGCCGAGGAGCGGGCCGCCCCGGAGCTCTTGGCCCTGTTCCGGGAGCGGTCCATCGCGCCGCGCCGGGCGGAGCTGCGGGCCCTGCTGGACGCCGCGCGCGACCGCGGCGAGCTGCGCGACGGCGCCGACCTCGACACCGCCGTGGACCTGCTCATGGGTGCCCACCACGCCCGGTACATGGCGGGCGGCCCGTTCCCCCGCGGATGGGAGGAACGCGTGGTCTCCGGCGTCCTGGACGGGCTGCTGCCCACCGCATGACGAACGGTGAGGGTGGGGTCCCGGAGCATCACGCCGGGCGAAGACCTTCGCACCATCCGCATCAGCGTCGGCGACGGTCGTCGTCGTTCATCGAACGATCCGACGACGGGTGGCACGATCGTCAGAGCGCTGGTGACGGTGATCCTCACGCCGCGTCCGCCTCGGGCGGCGCGTACCGGCGGTGCAGCATGAGGGCGTTGCCGTCGGGGTCGGTGAAGAACGCCATGTGGCACACGCCGGTGTCGAAGATGTCCCCCTCGAACGTCACGCCGCGGGACTCCAGCTCGGCGCGGGCGGCGGCGACGTCCGGCACCCGCAGGGCGATGTGCGCGGTGTGCGGCCCGGTGAACGTGCGCCCCACCATCGTGGGGTCCAGCAGGTAGAGGCTCACGTTGCCGAGGGTGAACTCCGGCCACGCCCCCGACCCGACCTTCGGCACCCCGAGGGTCTCCTCGTAGAAGCGGATGCTGCGGGCGATGTCGGTGACGGGCACCGAGATGAAGTCGGTGCGCTCGACGGTCATGGGTCTGGGCATGGGGGGCCTCCTTGCGGGTGGGTGCATCCCGATGCTCACATGCCGGCGGGTGCGGCCGCCATCCCGCGGGGCCCGCGGGACGCGTTCAGGCGTGCGTGCCGGTCACGGGGACCGCGCCGGCGAGCGCGTCCTCCACGTGCCCGGTCCCGGCGGCGGTGATCACGGGGATCGACAGCACCCGCCGTCCGCCGCGCTCCACCACGATCTCGTACTCGGCGAGGCCGTTGCGGCGGCTCCAGTCGCGCAGGGTGGGTGGCAGCACGCACAGCAGGCCGGTGAGGGCGATGGTGTGGCCGGTGAGGGCCACCACCACCTCGGGGGTGCCGCGCACCGGGTGGCGCAGGGCGGTGTGGTCCCAGCCGGCACGGGTGAGCTCGCGCACCAGGTCGTCGGCCACCGGCCGGCCGAACCCGCCGCGGATGCGGGCGATGGGCGGTGACTGCGGGTCGCGCGCGGGCACGAGCGCCTCCGGGAGGTCGGGGAGTGCGACCGACGATAGACCCGCCGTCCGATGGCGGGAAACGCGGGGTGCGGGCCGGGGCGGCGCGGGCGGTTCCGGCGGTTCGTCAGGCCCCGGCGCGGCCGAAGCCGGGGATGCGGTCGGTGTGACCGGTGATGTCCGGGGCGCCGGGCCCTCCGGATGCGGGGCGCAGGCGCACGCGGTCGGCGGCCCGCTGGATGCGGGCGAGCTGGCTGTCGGTGGGCTCCAGGCGCAACTCGCGGGTGGCTTCCCCCACGAACTCGCCCTGCACCAAGCGCACGCCCAGGGCGAAGGCGTCCTCCAGCTGGAACGGCGGCTGGTCGGCGAACCCGGTCACCACGGTGCGCTCCGGGCCGGCCCACGGCGTGGCCATCGCGGTCTGCACCATGGCGGTGACGGCGTCGTGGCGGTGACGACCGGTGAGCCACTCGTCGAGCTTCACGTAGGTGGGGTCCAGGTCGCCGGGCGGGGAGGCGAGCTCCTCGCGGGTGCGCACGGCGTCCACCACGATCCCCACGCCCAGGCGGTCGCGCAGGCCGGTGATGCGGCGCCGCATGTCCGCCTGGTCCTCGGGGCCGCACAGCCCGGTCACCTCCAGGGCGAGCTCGGTGCCGCGGATGCCGCCGGGCCGCCGGATGAGCCCCTCCAGCTGGCCGGTCACCTCGTCGGCCAGCAGGGACGCGGCGTGGACGTCCACGGTGAGGCCGCGCGGCATCGGCAGGCCGTGCCCGGTGGTGTGCGGTGCGTCGCGCACCTGCGCCAGGTAGTCGCGGATCGCGCAGTGCAGGAGGCGGCGGTCCAGCAGGCGCAGGAACTCCGGTCCCCACAGGCGCGCCGCCGCGTACAGGTCGGCCGCGTCCCCGCGGGCGCCGTGCGGGACGGCCTCCCAGCCGTCGATGCCGGGACGCTCCCGGTGCACGTACAGCACGGGCATGAACACCGGCACCAGACCCGACAGCTGCTCCACGTACGCCGCCCGCCGGGCCTCGTACATCTCGGTGGGCACCGTCCCCAGGTGCCCCAGCAGGGCGTCCCACGCCGCGCCCTGGGCCCGCACGGGGCTGGGGTGCCGGCCGCCGGCGTGCGACAGCACCACCGCCCGGGCGACCACCCCGACGGGTTCCGCGGGCGCGTCCCCGCGGATCGCCCCGCCCACCAGGAACAGCCAGTCGCCGCCGGTGCCCGGGGTGAGGCGCACGGCCATGGTCTCGGTGCCGTCCGGCGCGGTGGCCCGCCACCCGCCCGCCGGGGCGTCCTCCCCGCGCACCAGGTCGCCCAGCCGCAGCAGCGCCCGGCCGGCGGCGTCCTCCAGCGTCTCGGGGTCCGCGACGTCGCTGTGGGCGTGCAGCTCCCACCGGTCGCGGCTGTGGTTGCGGCACGTGAACGCCAGCTCGGCGCCCAGCATCTCGACGACGCCGTTCAGCAGCCAGCGGTCGGTCCGCCCGGGCTTCGCGGGCAGCTGCCACTCGAGGGCGTTGCGCAGCCGCTCGATGGGCCGCGCCAGCGCGCGGGCCGCGGCGTCGCGGTCCGGGGTCCATCCCGGGTCGGTGTCCCGCTCAGCGCCCATCCACAACGAATGTAGTGCCATTGGCGGACGGCCCGAAACCGGCTGCCAGCAGGCCCTTCGGGTGTTCCGGCGCTTCTGTGGTTTCGCCGGATTGGTGCGGTCACGTGCCGTGGATTCCGGCGCTCGGATGTCGCGGGCGCACGCCGTCCGCCCCCGGGATACTTCCCGCCATGTCCCATTCCCCGCAGCCCGGGATCCTGGTCACCGGCGCCACCGGTGGCCTCGGCGGGTCGGTGGCCCGGCACCTGTCCCGGCTCGGCGTCCCGTTCCGGATGCTGGTGCGCGACGCCTCCCGTGCCCCGCGGCTGCCCGGCGCCACCGCCGTGGTGGGCGACTACGACGACCCGGCGTCCCTTCGCGCCGCCATGCACCCCGGTGACCGCGTGCTCATGCTCAGCCTGCACGCGTCCATCGGCACGCGCCTGCGGCTGCACACGAACTTCATCGACGCCGCCCGCCTGCGTGACGTGAGCCGCGTGCTGTACCTGTCGAGCATCAACGCGAGCCCCGGCGCGGTCTTCCGCCACGCCCGGTCGCACGGCGAGACCGAGCGCATGCTCACCGACACGGGCCTGCGTTGTGGCGCCGTTCGGATGGCGATGTGGGCGGAGCAGATCGGCGACTGGTTCGACCCGGACGGCCGCATCACCGGGCCCGGCGGCGACGGGCGCATCTCCCTGACCTCCCGGGAGGAGATGGGCGAGGCCGTCGCGCACCTGCTGGCGTTCCCCGCCAGGGACGACCGGGACGTGTGCTCGATCACCACAACGGAGGCCGTCACCCTCGCCGAGCTCGCCGCGATGTGCCGCGAGGTGAGCGGCCGCCACGAGCTGCGGTACGAGCCGCTCTCACGGGAGGACTGGCTCGAGTACCGCGTCGCCCTGGGCCGCCAGCGGTGGTCGGCGGAGGGCGGCCTCACCTTCTACGACGGCATCGCCGTGGGTGAGCACGACGTGGTGACCGATGACTTCCAGCGCATCGTGGGGCGTCCCCCCACCCCGCTGCGCGACCTGCTCGAGACGTTCGGGGACCAGCTGTGGACCGGGGTGCGGGCCGGCGGCGCGATCGGGGCGATCGAGGACTGAAGACGCAGCGCCGCAGCGTCACGGTTGGCCGGCGCCTGAAGCGCCCTGGCGTTGCATTGACCGTGCCCTTTCTCTACGCCGTGACCACCCGGTTGCGACCGCCGAGCTTGGCGCCGTAGAGGGCGGCGTCGGACGCGCGTGACAGGGAGTCGGCGTCCGCCCCGTCGCCGGGCGCGGCGGCGACGCCGACGCTCACGGTGAGGCCGGCGTCGGCGTCCTGGACGGCGGCGCGGATCTCCTCGGCGACCCGGCGGGCGCCGTCGCGGTCGCAGTCGGCGAGGATCACGACGAACTCGTCGCCGCCCATCCGCCCAAGGACGTCACCGGCGCGGATGCAGGCGCGCAGGACGTCGGCGACGCGCCGCAGGGCGGTGTCGCCCGCGGCGTGGCCGTTGCGGTCGTTGACGGTCTTGAAGTTGTCGAGGTCCACGGTGAGCAGGGCCACGGGGACGGCGCTGCGGCGGTGGGTCGCGAGGGCCGCGGCGAGGGCGGCGTCGAGGGCCCGGCGGTTCAGCAGGCCGGTCAGCTGGTCCTCCAGGGCCTGCCGTTCCAGGGCGCCCATGAGGTGGGCGACCCGCCGGCGCAGGGCGAAGATCACCGCGCAGGCGATGGTCAGGGCGGTGGCGAGGCCGGCGGTGTCGGTGACCGCCACCGAGGACTCCAGCAGGCTCGCGACCACCACCGCGTCACCGGCGACGACCGTGCCCAGCACCAGCGCGGTCTGCGTCCCGGACAGGAACATCGCCGCGTACAGCACGGGCCACAGCAGGAACAGCTGCGCGCCGGCGCTGGCGTCGGATGTCGCGAGGTTGGAGGCCATCACGGTCGCGGCCGCGGGATAGGGCGCCAGCCCGTAGGCCCACCCCGGCACCCCCTGGGGTCGCCACCACACCGCCAGGCCGCAGATCCCGAGGACCGCGACGATCGCGAAGGTCAGCGGCATCTGCCCGTTGGCGAACGACGGCACCGCGGCCGACAGCACCGCCATGAACGCCGCGCCGCACAGCAGCATCACGGCCATCGCCCGCGTGGCGCCGTGCCGGTCGTTGGGTGGTGCGAGCAGCCGGCCCAGCGGCCCCCGGGTCCGCGCCGCGGCGCCGTCGGCACCGGGATGCAGGACTCGGCGTCCCCATGCGAGGGCCCCGGGGTGCCGGCGCTGCTGGGGGCGGTCGCTGGTGTCGGTCGGGTTCATGCCGGCGCCCGACGCTAGCAGCCGTTTCCCGGGTCACTCCCCCGTCGCCCGGGGAGTCCCGCGGGCGGGGCGGCGGTGGTGTGCCCGCCGCCCCGCGCGGGCGTTTTCAGTCCTGCGGGATCCAGGTTCCCAGGGCCTCGAGCGCCCGGAACAGGCGGGTGAGCTCCGGGGTGGCGCTGCGGTTGGTCCACCGCACGGTGTGCGACCACGTGGCGTCACCGGCGATGAGCTGGTACCGGTCGCCGTCGAGCAGGGCCTGGCCCATCTGCCCGGGCCGCTCGGTGAACCGGGCGGCGGCCATCAGCGCTCCGATGCGGGTGGCGGCGTCCTCGTCGAGGGCCTTCGCGGTGATGGTCATGCGCCGGGTCCGTCCCGTCATCCCCCGCGTGTGCCGCAACTCCCACCGCGCGAGCGCGGGCACCTCCGTCCGGGTCTCCGCCTGGGCGGTGGCGGCGGCCTGCGCACGCGCCGTCCGCGTGGCGGCGATGCCGTGGGGATCGGGGTCGGGGAACGGAAACGGCATGGTCGCGGCTCCCTTCGCGGACACCTCGCCCGCATTGTGGGCGAGTCAGGGTCGGTTGGTCCACTCCCCGGGCCCATCGGCGCCGGATTCGCCGGCGTGAGCCCTCAGGTGAGGGATTCGGCGCCTCCACGCCAGGCCGGACACCGGGCGGCCGGCCGCACACCCATCGATTTGCTTACGATCCCGCGTACCCCCGGTGAAGGAGCGTGTGATGGCCCATCAGGCCGAGGTGATCGAGGAAGGGGCGGTGCCCGCCCTGGTGGACGAGCTGTTCGACCTCACCAGGGCCGCGCCGGTGATCGCCGTGACCACGCGGTACCGGGAGCCCCTCGTGGACGTCGCGGCGCTGGTGGAAGCCGTCGGCGGCCGCGGCCGCGTGGTGGTCCTCACCGAGGGTGCCGCCACCGACGCCCTGGTGGAGGCCCTGCCCGACCGCCTGGGGGTGTTCGGCGGGGCGTGCCGCATCTGGTGGCCCGGCCTCACCCGCGACGCCGACCCCCTGGCGCAGCCGCTGGTGTGGGTGCGGCCCGCGAACGCCGACGCGGCGATCCGGCGCATCACCGCGGAGCTGAACGCCTGGTCGCCGCTGCCGTCACGGGCCCCCGGGGAGGGCGAGGACGTGGAGGGCACCGTCGTCGCGATCGACCCGACCGGCGCGACCATCGACATCGGCACCCCCCGCCCCGCCTACGCGCACCGGCGGTACCTCACCCGCGAGGGCGTCGACGACCCGCACGACGTCCTGCGGGTCGGGCAGTCCGTGAGGGCGCGCGTGGGGCGCGTGACCGCCAGCGGGGACGTGCAGCTGGATCTCCGTGACCGCCAGGGCGACGGGTGGGCGATCCTCACCGACGACGCCAAGGTCGGCGACGTGGTCCGCGCACGGGTGGTGCGCGTCTTCCACGGGGGCGGCCGGCTGGTGGAGGTGCTCCCCGGCGTGACGGGCCTCGTGCCCGTGCACCTGCTGCGCGACGGCGACGCACCCGAGGTGGACGACGTGGTGGCGGCCCGCCTGGTGAGCGTCGATGCACGCGCCAGGAAGGCGACGCTGTCGCTGCGCGACGCCCCCGAGAGCACCGACGGCGCGGTGCCCCTGCGGCTCATGATCGGCGGGCCGGTGTTCCTCGCCGAGCGGGACGCGGACGCCGAGGCCGCCGCGTCGGAGGTCGACCGGCTGCGCGCGGAGGTCGAGCGGCTGGAGGACGAGCTGGCGTCCTCCCGCGATCAGGTCGCCCAGCTGGAGGAGGAGCGGCTGCGGCTGCGGGCGGAGCTGCGCGCCTCACGCGACCGGGCCCGTGAGGCGCGGCCCCGGGCGGCCCGCGACGACTCCCCCGCCGACAGCCCCGAGGCGTTCCTCACCGCCGTGCACGAGGCGTATGAGCGGCTGTACCTGCAGGGTGACCGCGAGCGGTACCCCCTGGGCGAGGTGCGCCTGGGAGACGGGTTCCTCGACTCGGTGCGCCGCCTGCAGGGCGTCGATGCCGGCAAGATCGTCGAGGTCGTCGCCCACGTCGCCGCGAACCGCGCCCATGAGATCCCCGGCGTCCAGGCCCACCCGTGGCGCACCGGCGACGGCGGCGCCCCGCAACGCGAGCGCCCCGACGGGGCCCGTGGGTGGCGTGCCGCCCTGCAGGTGGGCACCCCCTCCGCGCGCCGCCTGCACTACTGGGTCATCCCCACCTCGGCCGGCCGCATCATCGAGCTCGACGAGGTCGGCGTCCACGACGAGCACATCTGACGACGTCGGTCCGTGCGGTCTGGGGCGGCTCCTACCCTCCTCACCCATGACCGTGAACCGCAGCCGCCGGGCCAGGGCCGCCCGCAAACGCAAACGCCGGCTCGACCGGATGGAGCACGACCTCACCGACGCCCAATGGGAGGCCCTGTGCGCGGCGTGGGGCGGGTGCGCCTACTGCGGCGCCCAGGGCGTGCCGCTCCAGCGCGACTGTGTGCTGGCGATCTCACGCGGCGGCCGGTACACGCTCGCCAACGTGGTCCCGGTGTGCCGGTCGTGCAACGCCAGCAAGTGCAACGCCGAGGTCACCACCTGGCTGCGACGCCGCCGCCTCGACGAGCGGGCCTTCCTGGAACGTCATGTGGCGATCACCAGGCGGCTGGCCGCGGAGTTCCCGGACTGAGCTGGGCTGAGGGTCTGCGCTGGGGGATGAAGCGATTCCCATCACCCCGCTCGCGGGTGGGCCTGAGTTTGGTTCGGTCCGAATGGATCGTTCGAACTGGTCCAGATGTATCGTTGAACGTGGTCCAGATGTATCGTTCACGGTGGGGTGAGCAGTTCCAGCAGGCGTTCCTGGAACGGCCGTGGCTGGATCTCGATGGGGCTCAGCATCACGTGCGGCCCGGTGTCCACACGGCCCTGTTGGGCGGCGTCCTTCGCGAACTCCTCCGCCCGGTATGGCCGGAAGTCACCGCCGCGCCAGTAGCTGTCGAACACGGCGTCGAACTTGGCGACCACGTCCGGGTTACGGGCCGCGGAGACCCGGACGTTCCACTCCAGGCCCGTCACCTGGGCGGAGTGCGTGAGGTTCGACGACCCCACGTACGCGGTGCCGAAGCCGGTGTCCCGCTGGAGATCCACGCCTTTGCATGGAGGCGCGTGGTGGTGCGGTCGTTCGAGACGCGCACCTTCGCGCCCAGCGCCGCCAGCTCCTCAAGCGCCCGTTGCTCGGTTGACCCCATGTAGGTGGTGGTGAGCACCCGCAGTTCCCGGCCCTGTTCGCAGTGCCGTCGAAGGGCGTCGAGCAGCGGTCTGATGCCGGTGCGTCGGATGAACGCCATCACCACGTCGATGCGGTCCGCGGAGGCGATCTCGCTGCGCAGCTGGTTCCACAGGCTCGGCTCGCCGGGCGCGTTGGTGAGCAGCGTCGTGTCGAGCAGCGGGATGAGCGGCACTTCCAGCGCGTCGGTGCCGCCGTCCGGCCGTCGGCCGTTGACGGCGTGCAGCACGCGTCCGGGTTCCGTGGGTGTCTCCGAGCCGTCCACCGTCGCGAGGTCCCCGAGCCGCGCCAGCAGCGCACGGGCGACCTGCACGCCGAGGGCGACGCGGCGGTCCTCACCGACGTCGTTGATCGCCCGCTCCACCTGCCGCGCGAGGTGCCATGCGATCCGGTCGGCGGCCACCGCCGTCCGGAGGTCGCGGTGGTCGGGGACCGAGGCATCGCCCAGGCCTTCCAGTTGGGCGAGCAGCCTCTCGGTGATGAGCGTCTCGCAGAGGCCAAGAGGCAGGTCCGTCACGATCGCAACCGTATCGCGGGCACCTGGACCGTAGCTCGTGGGCATCGAGGGCTTGGCGCCGACCGATGGCTCTGGGACCATCGGCGCATGGCCACGGCCCCACCCTTCGCTGCCACACGCGCCCTCGCCGAACTGCTCGAGCGAATCGCGCCCGCGGCTGCGCCCAGCGGTCCGCCGCCGTCCCTGGAGTCACTCAAGCAGCGCCGTGAGGACATTCTCCGGCTCGCGAACGGATATGGCGCGAGCGACGTCCGCGTGGTGGGATCGGTCGCGCGGGCGACGGCGTCTGTCACCTCGGACGTGGACTTCCTGGTGCGTTTCCCGTCCAGCGCCCGTCTCACCGACCTCGCGTTGCTGCAGGCGGAGCTGGAATCGCTGCTCGGCTGCTCGGTCGATGTGATCCCCGAGTTCGCGGGCCCGCCGCCCACCGGCGAGTCTCCCCGTGAAATGGGGCTGCGGGAGCGTCTGAGCGTGGACGCCGTGGCCCTGTGACTCCGGAGGACCGTGACCGCCTCCAGCACATGGCGGAGGCGATCGACCGGATCACCGAGTACGCCGCGGCCGGTGAGGCGGCGTTCATGGCGGAGACCATGCGGCAGGACGCCGTCATCCGGAACCTCGAGATCCTCGGCGAGGCCGCGGGCCGACTGTCGCCGGAACTCCGAACGAGCCACGACGAGGTGCCCTGGTCGTCGCTCGTTGCGCACCGCAATGTGCTTATCCACGACTACCGGCGCCTCATCCTCGGGCTCGTCTGGCGAGTGGTGACCGAGGACATCGAGCCGCTCAGGGCGGCCATCGCATCAATCATCGCGGTGGACGACTAGTCTCACCGCGTCGGATGTCGAGAAGGACGCCCGAGTGGTCGCTCATCGGGCCCGAGTCGCCCCAGCCGCCCCAAGTCTCCACAACGTCTGCTGTGAGATTCGGCGTGTGCGCGAGGTGGTCGATGAGCCCCCGTCCACCAGGGTCCGTCGCGCCCGTGGTGGCGATCGGCATGCCGGTGAACGCGTCTGCGAGCGCCTGAGCGGCGACCTTCGGGGCCCAGGCGGGCGGCAGGAACTGGTTGTAGTCGCCCGCCACCACGAGCGGCCCGCGATCACGAAGCGGCGCCATCACCTCGGGGAGCAGCGCCAGGTACTCCATGTGCACCTGCCAGCGGTCCTTCGTCCCCCCGAAACGGGCGACCTCGGCGTCCCACCACGGGATGCAGACGCACGCGACGGAGACATCGCCGAGCGGCGTGTCGAGCGTCGCCGAAACCCACGCCTCGTGCGGCAGGTCGGGGTGTCCAACACCGTCCACATCGCGCATCGGGAAGCGACTCCACAGCAGCACCCGCCGGGCGTCGGAGCGCGGGGCGTTGCCCGGGACGGGACCGGTCTCGGTGACTCCACCGGCGGGCATCAGACCGGCGAAGCCCTCGGTGAGGCAGACGACATCCGGCGCGAGCGCGGCGAGTTTCGCGGCGAACCGCCTGCCCTTCAGGGAGTCTGGCCTGGCCCACTCGGCATTCCAGACGACACAGCGAAGCGACATGGGCACGGCTCCGTTCGGGGTGGTTGGCGCGGCGACTGCGAGGTCGAGCCGCAGGCGACGGGTTAGTCTGAACCAGCGGCCGCCGCTCGACGCTGACCGAAGCGGTCACGCTTCCCGCGAGCGATTCCGCGGCGGTTGCACGTCTTCGAATTCAGACTGCCGGCGTGGGAGCCCCTGCCCCATGCGTTCGGCGTGTCGGCCGACGCTGCGCTGGCGACTCCACAACCTGGGAGCTCGGCCCGCAGCCCTGATCCGAGGCGTGCGGCAGCCGAGCTCGTGACCGGCCGCCGGCGCCGGCGGTTGCCGGGTGGCAGAGGACGGATCGGAGGCCCCTGAGCATCTCGGGTGATGGTCCAACGGTCGCCGTCGTCAGCGACCCGCGAGAACCTCGTTCGCAAACGCGATGAGCGTGGCCGCCTGCCGCTGCAGCGGCAGAAGCGTCCTCTTGGAGATCCGATCGAGGCCGTAGTGCGCGTTGTCCTTTCCGCGCGGCATGCGTCGCAGCGCGTTCGCGGCGGGTGCCTCGTCGGGAATCACGATCTGCTCCAAGAGCTTGGCCGCATCCATGTGGTTGTCCGTGCGGGAGCGTTGCCCGAGCGCGGCGCAGCAGGCGGCGTCGGACGCGGCGATCCCGGCGAGCACCTCGAGTGCGGCCGCGCACCCGATGGACTCGTGGATCTCCTCCTCGGCGGCCGCGACCAGGGCGACCTCGTGGAACTTGCGCGCCTGGGCGAGACGGAATCGCGCGTCCGCGACGGTGCAGGGGGCGGTGCGCTGCCGAGGTGGGCTCAGCGTCCGCTCCCGTCCCCGAGGATCTCCGCGATGGGCCGGCCGAACAACGGCACCTGGTCCGCCAGGATCTCGGCGACAACCGGCGGGCGGGATGCGGCCAGGCGGATGGCGTCCGCGGGGCCGATCTCGTGGACGCCGATCCGGTTTCCCAGGCGCCGTTCCAGCGTCGTGGTCATGGCATCGATCTGCGCGTCCCATGCGCGTCGCGTGGCGGGGTCGGCGTCACCCGGACCGCCGATGATGGCGATGTCCAGGTCGCTGTCGGGCCCCCCATCGCCCCGGGCGGCGGAGCCGAATAGCGCCGCGGACACCGGCGGCGGGTCGAGCCGGGCGATCGCGTCGCGAAGTTCGGTGAGCATGGCCGACCGGAGGGAGACGAGCGCCATCACCGCGTCGCCGGCGAGGTGCTCCCGGTTGAATCGGTAGAGGCTGGCGCGTCCCGCCTTCCGGGAATGCAGCAATCCCAGGCGCGTGAGGCGCTCCAGGGAGCGGTACACGGTTCCGGAGTGGCCACCCCGGGTGAGTTCGGTGACCTGCCTCCCCGTGAGTTCAGCGTCCACGCCGGCGAGCGCCCGCAGCACGTCCGCGTCGACGGGAAGGGTGATGATGTGGTGCGGAGCGGAGACGTCCATGCCACCATCTTATCCCACAGGTGGGAGATTTCTCCCATAACTGGGAGATTGCTCGGCCTCTTCCCGCAGGACGTCGCGCTCGCGCAGGACCCACCGTCCGAACTCCAGGATGGTTGAGGCCTCCGGCTCGGCGATCGTCAGGTAGTGCTCCTTGTCCCGCCAGACGGCCGTCGGGAATCGCGTGCGGATCTCCGCGTCCAGCCGGGTCTGCCGGTCGTCGGTCCGGAGGTCGCCGAGTGACTCCGTGATGTAGCCCCGGTTGATCCACGCACCACCCTCGGCAGAGAGGGTGATGACCGCGACCGTGCCACCCCCGCGAGTTTCGGCAGGCGCAGAGCGATGGCCCGACGCGCGTTGTGTCCGATCTGGGCGCCGGGCAGGGTCATCCACGCGTCCACGATCGCCCGGGTCGGTGCCTGTCGCTGCTGTCCACGGTGAACAGCCGCTCAGCCGACATCGGGCATTCCTTCCGGGGCACGCAGGGCGGCGGTACCCACGGGACAGAACGCATCGAGCCCGGGGCATGCCGCGCACACGACCGAGATGGTATCCACGATGGGGTTGCGCTCCACGCCGCGAATCGCCTGAAGCCGATCACCGATTTCCCGTTCGAGAGCGGGGGTGTCGGCATGGCTGACGAGCCGGACCTGCGGCTCGTTGAGGGCCTCGGGGAACACCCACCGCAACTCCACGGGCTCGGCGCCGCCCCGCAGCGCCGCGAGGCCGTAGACGGACTGCTGCAGCCGGTACGCGTCCATCACCTGCTCGGCGGTGCGCTCGACCAGCGTGTGGGTCTTCCAGTCGATGACCAGCAGGGTCCCGTCCGCCTCGCGAACCTGAAGATCGATGGCTCCGGTCTGGACGACGCCGTCCACCTCGATCGCGAACGGCTGCTCCGCCAGCACCTCGACGCCGTTGGCGATCCGTTCCGCGAGGGGGTCGGCGAGGACCGCGTCGACCAGCCGCTCCGCACGCGCGAGACCGGCCTCCGGCACCTCGAGGCCCAGACCCGCTGCGCGTGCACGGGCCCATCCGGCCGAGGGCGGTGACCCGCCCCACGCGTGCTCCGCGAGGGCGGCGTGCACCAGGGTGCCGACAGCCGTGCCCGAGCCGTCGCCGGCGCCCGGCACGCCGATGTGTTCCCGGGATTGCGGCAACCCGCGCTCGACCTCCAGGTGGAACCGCCGCGGGCACGTGGCGAACGTGGCGAGGGCGCTGAACGACAACCGCATCCCGCCGATCGGGTCGACGACCGGCGCGGGCGGGATCACGGGCGCCGGCACCTCCACCGCGGGGGGCGCGACGGGCGGCGGCTTGCGGTCGGGCACCTCGACGGCGGGCACCTCACGCCGCTCAACGGCGACGCCGGGCAGGCCGGTGCCGGCGGCCTCGGCGGCGAGGGTGTACATCGTGCTGACGCCGCCGCCCTTGCGCTCCGCCCGGCCGATGACCTGGGCGTGCCGCATCGCGCGGGTCAGGGCGACGTAGAGCACCCGTCGCTCCTCGTCGGATGCCGCGCGGTTGGCGGCGTCCTTCAGCTGGGCGTAGCCGAGGACGTCGGCGTTGTCGCCGTCGGCGCGCTGGGCGCGCAGACCGGCGTTGCCGTCCTGGTCGACGAGCACCGCCGGGTACTGGCCGGGGGTGCCGTGGGACGCGTCGGCGAGGATCACGACGGGGAACTGCTGGCCCTTCACCGAGTGGATCGTGGCGAGCCTCACGGCGTCGAGGTCGGGGTCGACGAGCACCGCCTCGCCGGGGTCGAGGCGCGGGTCGGCGGCGAGGGTGTCCATCGCCGACAGGAAGCCGCGCAGGTCCGGCCCCCGGACCGCGGCGAACCGCTCGGCCATCCGCGCCAGGCGCCGCAGGTTCGCGTACCGGCGGGGCCCGTCGGGCCACCCCAGCACCGCCAGGTCGTACCCGGCGCACCCGATGGCGGCCTCCACGAGCGCCGCCAGCCCTTGCTCGCGCAGCACCGGCAGCAGCCCGTCCCGCAGCGGGACGATCCCCGCCAGGGTGGGCACGGTGGCGGCGGCGGGCCACAGCGGGCCACCGTCGGGCGCGGCCCGTCGCAGGTCGACCAGGTCGGTGTCGCTCCCGCCGATGTGCGGGCCGGCGAGGACCCGCACCAGGGCGGGCTCGTCGTGGGGGTTCTCGACGAGCGCGAGCAGGGCGAGGACGTCGGCGACCTGCTCGTGGGTGAAGAACCCGGCGCCCGCCACCAGGTGCACCGGGACATCGCGCGCGGTGAGGGCGGCGCGGTACGGCTCGACGGCCGTCAGCGACCGGAACAGGACGGCGATGTCCCGCGGCCGGTACCCGTGGTCCAGGAACCGCCTGACCTGGTCGGCGACGACCTTGGCCTCCTGCTCCCGCGTCGCGTCACCCTCGGTGGAGACGACGGTGATCAGCTCGACGGGCGGGTCGAGCATCGGCGGCGCATCGGGGTCGGGGCGGGCGCCGGGGGTGAGGGGCGCGAACGCCCGCTGGCCGCGCATCACCTCCCCCAGCAGCGCGTTGAGGGCAGTCATCAGCTGCGGCTGGCTGCGGTGGTTGTCGCGCAGCGTCAGCTCGGGGGCCTCGCCGATGCGAGTCATGAAGTGCTCGGCGCTGGCGTGCCGGAACCCGTAGATCGCCTGCGCCCCGTCACCGACGACAGTGGTGCGCTCGGCACCAAGCGCCTCGATGATGCGGTCCTGGACGGCGTTGGCGTCCTGGAACTCATCGACGTACACCCGCGCGAACCGGTACGGGTGGCCGGCGGTCAGGACCCGCAGGGCGGCGAGCTGCAGATCCTCATAGTCGAGGGCGCCGCGCTCGGCCTTCAGCCGCGCATAGTGGCCGGCGAACGCGTCCAGCAGCAGGGCGAAGCCCTCCAGCTGCGGGTGGGACTCCCGCTCCACCAGCGTCGTCCAGATCGCCTCGGCCAGGTCGTCGGCCTCCACGATCAGGTCCTTCACCGCGGCCCTGGCGACCCGGTTGATGCACGGGGCGGTGGGGGTGGAGGCCCCGCCGGTGAGCATCGCCCGGATCGCGTCGATGCCCGCCCCGTGCCGGTCGTTGCGGTCGGGGTGGGCGTCGATCGCCGCGACCAGGTCGCGCAACCGCTGCAGGGCGTCGTCGTCGGTGGCCCGCGGCGCGGGCACACGGATGGCCGGGTGCGCCATCCCGGCGGCCCGCAGCCGGTCGTGCGCCCCGATGACCGCGGCCCGGATCGTGCCCGTGGACCCGGCGTGGCTCAGCATGTGGTGCAGGCCGTCGTGGTCGACCTCCGCCATCGCGAGGTCCAGGGCCTCCTCGACCAGGGCGGCGGCCTCGGCGTCGTCGAGCTCACCGAACAGCGGGTCGACGCCGGCGGTGAACGGGTGCTCCCGCACGATGCGGGCGCAGAGGGAGTGGAACGTGCCGATCCACCCGGCAGAGGGGTCCAGGCACGCCCGGTCGCGGGGCAGGCCGCCGTCGGGGTCCGCGAACCGCGCCTGGATGCGGGCCGTGATGTGCGCGGCCGCCGCCCGGTTGTAGGTCGCGACGAACAGGTCCTCCAGCCGCAGGCCGTCCTCGGTGAGGTCCCGCCAGATGCGCTCCACCAGCAGGGTGGTCTTGCCGCTGCCCGCCCCCGCGGCGACGGGGACGCGTGCCCCGGTGGCTCCCAGCACACGGGCCTGCTCGGGTGTGGGGCGCATCACCGCCACAGCACACCGCACCCGCACCAGGGGGGACACGGCCGGGTGGGCGGCGCGGCGAGCACCCCGGCGCGGATGTCGCGCGCCACGCCCATCGCCGCCTGGCGGGCCTCATCGACCAGCCGGTCCCAGTCGGCGGGGGCGTACCGCTGCCGGGCCGGCACCCCGTCGGCATAGGGGACGTCGTCGCGGATCGCCCCGTCGCGCTCGTCCTTCAGCAGCCCCACGTAGAACCCGCCGGCGGGACGCAGCGACCCGCCGTCCAGCGACAGGGACGCCAGCAGCCCGTACAGCGGCAGCTGCAGGCGCTCCAGCAGCGGCCCGTCGGGCCGCAGGCGGGCACCGCTGCGCTTGTAGTCGATGACCACCAGGTTGCCGTCGTCGTCGACGTCGATGCGGTCGACCGTGCCGCGCAGCGTGATCCCGGGGCTCACGCCCAGCAGCCGCGGGTCCTCAAGACCCTGCTCAAGCCAGCGGGGTCGCATCCGCATGCCCAGCTGCGCCTCCCGGCTGAGCACCAGCCGCAGGTACACGCCGAGGCGGTGGATGAACGCCTCGTAGCTCGCCGCCGCCCGCCGGGGCCGCCGCGCGTCCGCCACCGAAGGAAGCACCCGCTCAAGCTCGGCGAGGTACACGTCGAGAGTCGCGGCGGTGCACGCCCCGACCCCACCGTCGCGCATGGCGGCGTAGACCTGCTGCATCACCTCGTGAGCGAGGGTCCCCTCGGCGGCCGCGTCGAATGCCCGCTCCATCTCCCGCGGGCCGATGTACCGGTCGATGAGCCACCCGTACGGGCAGCGAAGGAACGTCTCCAGGTCCGTCACCCGCATCGCGTCCACGCCCGCGAACGCGTCGGGCGGCACGCCGCGGCGCCGCACCCGCCGCCCGGCGGCCTCCGCCAAGGGCCCGGCCGTGACCCGCCCGGTCACCGCGAGGTGCCGCAGCACCTCCGCCTCGCACGGCACCACCTCCTCGTCGTCGAGGACCTCACCGCGCGACCCGGTGCGGCGATCCAGGTCGTCGACGCCGCGGCCGGTCACGCGGCAGGTCTCCACCCAGTACGGCGACGGCGCGAGCTCACGGCCGTCGTCGTCCACCAGGCGCCGCACCAGCACCAGCCGCTCGGTGGCCGCGTTCACGGCGTGCCAGAACCGCAGCCGCTGCTCGGAGGTCCCGGGCGCCCGCGGCGGCGGCAGGTCAGCAAGCGCCGCCCGCAGCGGCCCCAGGATCGGGTCGGGTGCCGGCCGGCCGGGGACCCCGTCGCCGTCCAGGCCGCACAGCACCACGACCCGGAACCGCCGGCCCCGCACCGACGCGTAGTCGTGCAGCTGCAGCCCATTCATGGGGCCGGCCTCGTCCCGGATCGTGAGGTCGGCGAGCACCTGCCCCAGCTCACCGGGCGGCAGCGGCCCTCGGGGCCGCTCCACCGACGGCGCCGCCTCCGGGTCGTCATCCACATCGGCCCCGGCACCGCCGAGCACCGCCAGCGCGGCACGGTCCAGGACGTCCGCGGTGATGGGAAGCCGTCCCCCGGCGGCGCGCCGCAGGCCCTCCCACCCGACGTCGACCATCGCCGCGATCTGCGCGCCCACGCCGTCACGCGCGGCGGCCACCAGCCGCCGGGCAGGCGTGATGGCCTCCCCGTCCCACCGGCCGATCAGCTCCCGCCGCTCATCCAGGCCCGCGCGTCGCGCGTCGACCTCGAACCGGTCGACCTCCCCGGGGTCCGCACCGGAGTACGGACTCCGCAGCCACCGGAGCAGCTCGTCCAGGGCACCCGGCGCGCCCGCGTTCAGCTCACCGAGCCGCAGCAGCGCCAGCAGCGCCACACCGATCGGGGTCTCCACGACCCGTCGCCGCGTCACCCGCCGCACCGGGATCCCCCACTCCGCGGCGAGGCGGTCCAGGTCGTCCCGCGCGTCGGCGAGGCGCGGCACCACCACCGCGCACTCGGCCAGCGGCACACCCGCCTCGTGCGCAGTCAGCGCCTCCATCAGCGCGGCCCGGTGCATCCCGCGTGTCCCCGCGGCCCCCACCAGCCGCACCGGCGCCCCCGCCGCGGCCTGCGGCGGGGGGACGTCCTCGAACAGACACGCCGCCAACGCGGCGAGTCCGCCGTCCCGTCCGTCGCCCACGGGCTCCCCAACCCGGACGACGTCCGCGTCCGCCGCCCATCGGGCGTGCCGTTCGTGACGGGCCTCGAACGCCCGTCGGCCCGCCGCGTACGGCATCACCACCGTCACGTCCGTGATCCGCCCCAGGGCCCGCAGCAGCGCCCAGTCCGGGGGTGGGATGTCGTCGAAGCCCACGAGCGTCACGGCTGGGAACGCGGTCAGCGTCTCCGCGGCACGGGCCGTCGCCCACCGCCCGTCGACCGGGAATGGAACGTCACCCGCCGCCAGGGCGATCTGCGCGATCGTCCTGGTGCTTCCCTCGGTCGCCGCTTCGGCGAGGCGCACCGGGTCGACGTCCGCCTCCCGCAGCTCCCCGACCGCCCGCTCCAGCGCGCTCAGAAAGCCGGGTGCCGACGCGGACGCGCCCAGCGGCGCGAGGTCGACCCGCCGTGCGGCCGAGCGCAGCCCGACCCGGGTTGCCAGCGGGCCGCCGCCCGTCTCGTTCGCGATCCCGGCCGCCACGGCAACCCGGGCGCGCAGAGCACCCATCGTGACGACCTCCAGCCCTTCCGGTGCACCGCCGACGTGGATCAGCTGTCGCTGGAGCTGCCCTGCAGCGTCGGCATCTCGCACCACCGCCAGCCCGGCGCGGGGGTCGGTGATGGTGGTCCCATGGATGACGGTGAGGGGCACGAACCGGAGTCATATCGCGGAGGTCCGGCGTCTCCACCGAGCTGAGCGGTCGTCCAGTTTCGCCTCGGCGCCCGTTCCGTAAGACTGGAGCCCACCCGATTCGATTGGGACCGGAAAGGGAGCGTCCATGGGGAAGAACCCGCTGTTCTCCACCTATCGGCAGGGCGAGAACCGCGTCACGTCATCGATGGTGGCCGTTTTCGAGCGCATCGACCTCTCCCTCTTGGAGACGTTTGCTGGGGTCGGCCGCCGGTGAGGCATCGCTCCAGCTGGTCTCGTTCGTCAATCAGCCGGCAGGCAGAGGCGCATCGGTCCCCGACGCCCGCATCTCCGCGCACTTCGCGTATTGGTTCGAAACCAAGACCGCCAGGGACGCCCTGCGCGCCGATCAGATCGACGAGCACCTGAAGTGCCTGAATCCGGCCGCAACCGGGGAGCGGCTGTTCATCGTCACACCGGACCCCGTCAAGCCGAGCCTCCTCGACCGCCTGAACGACCCACGGGTGGTTTGGTTCAACTTTCGCTCCCTCCACGACGCCGTCGACGCCGTGCTGAGCGACGCATCCGCCTTCGTGTCAGAGCACGCGCGGTTCCTGCTGAGGGAGTTCCAAGCCCTCCTCGTGGACGATGGACTCGTCGACAACGACGATGTCGTGGTTGTCGCCGCAGGCGGGGCGTACCGGGAGTACCTCGAGCACGGCGTCTACATCTGTCAGCCCAACCGTGCATTTCGCAGAGGGCTCACCCATCTGGGGTTCTATGCCGACGGGGCCATCCAACGGGAGGTACCGGCCATCCTCCTCCACGCTGATTCGGTGCCATTCACTGCCAAGGAGGCAGAGGAGCGGAGCGCGCGCGGCGGGGTCGACGCCCGAGTCGCCGACGCGATTGTGGCGTTCCTGAGCAGTGGGAGACGAACTGAGGGCAACGACTACGGCGTGTTCGTCCTGTCCAACCGGGACGACCCGGGCACCGTGGTACTCGAGTCAGTCGTCGTGAACGACACCGTGGCCGCCAGCGGACGTCCGTGGGCATGGACCATGGGCCAGCGCTACACAAGCCTGGCGAGGCTCTCCCGACCGGGAGTGACGAAGACGAGCGATCTGCTCGCGTAGCGGCGCCCGCCCGCCGCCGTCCCGGGCGGCGTCTCCGCTGCGGGCACGGTCTGCATCAGTGCCCGACCGCTGCCCGCACCCTTCCGCCGCTCGGGCCTGTCACCGGGCTTTGCTGCACCACGGCCCAGCACGTCTGCCGCACACTGCCCACCGACGGTCAGCTCATGAAGGTCGCTCGAGATCCACGGCGACGGTGTCCTCGCTGGCGTCCAGGTCGGAAAAGGCGCTCGTCGTGCCGGAGCGAGGATTCGCTCGGTGAGGTGCGCCATCTCATGATGCTGAATCGCACGCATCCTCTGCCAATCGTCTCTTCAAGGGGATGTCCGACGGGCTGGAAGAATTCAGTCTTCGGGGACGTCGCCAACTCGATCCGTCATGCCCTCGAATCGCCGACCACGGCCCGTGTAGCTGAGTCTCGCGGCGCCGTCGCCGCGCCCGGCCTCGAAGACGGCCTTCACTTCAGTCACGGTGGCCTCGGCGCGGGCCGCGATCCGTTCCCAGCGCAGTTGTGGATGCTCACCCGGGATGAGCCGGGCCGGTGGGAGGGTCCCCTCGCGGGCGGCCACGACGTCATGGACCGTCGCCTCAAGCCGGATATGCGGGTAGACGAGCGGCTCTCCACGGTAGAGCGCGTCGTAATGGGCCGATCGCTCGAGTCCGAAGCGCTCCCGAAGGACTTCTCCGCGATCGATCCCCTCCTCGTGGTAGGCCCGGACAATTCGTTCCATGATCTCCGGGCTCACCTCCCCGTCGTCGACATGCGCGACCGGAATGGACCGGGACGCCTTCGAGCCGGCGGCCGGATGGGCGACAGGGGCGTCTGCGAGCCTGGTCACCCGGGGGTGCTCCACGTCGCTGCCGTCCGTCCAGCACCCATCCCCGGGTCCCGGCCAGATCCGGCAGATTGCGTCGGCCAGCCACGTCGACCGCTCCTCGATCGCCGACTCATCGAACGCATCCGGGTAGCGGTCCAGGATGTCGACGTTCAGGAACAGGCGGGTGTGACTGTTCAGCTGCTTCTTCTTGTTCTCCCAACGGCCGTTCGAGAGAGCAGCGTTGAGGGGCTGTGCGACGAGCGTGAGGTTGCCGAGGCGGTGGACCAGCGCGTTCCTACGCGCCACAGCCTCGGCTTCGTCGGTGTCAGCGGGCAATGGCCATGCGGTCGACCACTTCTGTGGCATGACGTGCTCGATCGAAAGGTCGGTGCCCGGGGCGGCGTCGCTCTTGCCAGACTGCATCGCCTGTTCGATCGCAGTGAGGGCCATCACGAGGCGCTTCTGAGCGACGACACCGTAGACGCGCTGGGCCGAGAGGTACCCGTGAATCTCGGTATCCGAGGGCCACCGAGCGGCCAGGCCTTCGCTTCCCTGCAGGTAGTTCAGGAGAAGCCGCGCCGCCGACTCGGGATGGGCCGCCACCTGCGCCAGCATCCGCGGCACCTCTCGGTTGTACGCACGAGTCGTGAGGCGCATCAGGCCGCGACGGACCAGCCAGCTCTCGATGATGGCGAGGGCGCGTCGACGTTCCCCGTCGGTCACTGCCGGCTCACGGAAGAGCAGCAGGATCAGGGGGAGCACGGTGGTGGTGTCGAGGATCTGAAGCCTCTGGAAGAAGCGTCCCTCGAGGCTTGCGGGGTCCGCCGTGTCGAAGCTCCGCATGATCCGGGCGTCTCGGCAGATCTCGACGATGAGGTCCGGAACGTCTCGCGTCGGCGTGCGGTCCAGGATGTCACGACGGAACATCGTGAAGAGTTCGGTCGCCGGGATCACACGTCGGAGTTTCATGCTCAACCAATGCATGAGGAACAGCTCCCCACGCGGCCTCGTGAGTCGCCCTTGGACGATGAGCTCGCGCCAGTAGTCGTCGTCCAGCTCAGGGCGCCAGCGCGACTCGTACAGCTCTTCCGCTGCGAGACCCTCACGGGACATCGCGTGGAACAGCGCGTTCTTGACCAGGTCAAGGGCGAGGAGAGGCGTTCCACGGGCGTTCAGGGTCTCGAAGATGACCTGAGCGTTGTCTCCGGGCTCCAAGGTGATGGAGACGAGCTTGAGCAAGTCGACCAGAGTGATGCGGAGGGCTCGTGCACGCTGCTCGACGTCACCGTCGGCGAGCCAGTCGACGATGCGCTCCGAGAAGAATGTGAAGGCCTCGTCGATGTTGTTGTCTGGGTCGTCTTCCCGGCTCACGGGAGGCCCGCCAGGGGACATCACTGCCGCGAACGCCCCCCTGTTGGCGTTCGTCGGCCAGACCTTGAACACGTCGTCGCCGGTCGCCTTGCGAGGGTTGTTGCGGATCAGCTCGCTGAGCAGGTGAGAGTCATCGTCCGTTCCAGCCACCGCGAGAGCCGCAGATGCGGCGGCCAGGAGGATCTGAAGGGTGGTGAGTCTTTGCTGCCCGTCGATGACGGTGAATACTGGGATGGCACCCGGGGGCGTGAGCTCCTGCTCGAGAACGATCGCGCCGAGGAAGTGCGAAAGCGGCTGGTCCTCCGATCCGCCCTCGAGGTGCTCCAGCAGCACGCAGACGTCGTTCCAGAGCGGTTCCCATTGGCTCGCGGCATCCCAGACGTAGGGGCGCTGGAAGAGCGGGACCACATATCGCACGTCGCGTTCGAAGAGCTCGTTGACGGTATGCGTCGCCGGCTTCACTCGTCACCTCCCGGAGGCGCGGTCGCTGATGCCGTCTGGGAGCGTCTCATGGTGCGCCCACGCCCTGCCATACGACGGAAGCCTAGTTCTCGCTCTCTGTTGCGCGACCGACGCCCGCCAGCGTGGCGACGCCGTCCCGACCATCGATGAGACGGTCGTTCCTCAGCTCGCAGCCGCCGCCCAGGCCTTCCGGGCCGTCACGCGGGGTTCAGCCGCAACCACGGCGTCAAGCACGTCGGCTCGCACAGCGCGGTCGGCGATCAACTCTTGGATTCGGGCGGCGACCTGTGACGGCGGCGCCTCGCTGGCACCCGGGTCGCGCAGCACCTCCAGCACGGCCACCTCGATCGGGGTCAGACGCCGTTCACGCCGCGAGTACGGCCGTGACCGGAACCTGACCCCTCGCATGGGCTCCGGTGTCTTGCCCGGCACGGCGACATCCACCGTGCTGGGGACCTGCGTGGTCAGCCCGAGCAGGTGTGCTGCGGCGGCACCCGATGGACCGGATCCCGGCCCCCCGACCGCGATCGCCGCCTGCAGCACCGATGGATGCGTCATCCCGAACCGCGTCTTCTTGCCTCGCCAGTAGAGGCCACGCCGCACCCTGACCAGCCGCCCCTCGGCGGCGAGTCTGCTCAAGGCGGACTCCACCGCCCGGTCGCTGCCCTCGAAGTCACGGCGCAGGAAGAACGTGCCCGGACGCGCCCGTTCGACGCGTCGGCGCACGGTCCCAGCAACGGATTCGGATATCACGGTCCTCATGCCAGGAAACAGTACCGGGAACCTCGCACGCCGCGAGGCGGGGTACGCGGCAACCGATGTGGTTCGCCCGAGTGTCCGGGGGGATCGACCGGCCAGCCGCCCGCGAGGAGAGCGGTCCCACTGGCTCGGGCGTTGGAAGCAGGAACGGCGGGCCGTCGAAGCACGAGAGCGACGGCTTGCACTGGCCCCGGAGCGACGGTCGTTCGCAGTGCATCACGGTCAAGCCTTGGGGGGCTCGCGCTCGACATCGGTGGGGGTAGGCAGTATCGCGGGGTCGATGAGGTCGCCGGCCACCACTCGGTCAAGCAACTCGGCGGCTTGCGGCGTGAGGGCGACGGTCTGCTCCAAGATGGCCAGCAGGGTGAGCAGCTCGGGGGTGAACGTCCACCGCTCGGGGCGGATTTCGTCGAGCGGGCTCGACTTCTTCCCCTTGCCGCCCTTCATCCGGTAGCCGAGCCATGACTGGAGCGCCCGAAGGCCCGAGACCTCAAACTCCCAGATCTCGCGGTTGACCGGGCCGAACGAACCGTTGCCGACGGTCAGGGTCCGCGAACCGGCGTCCCACTTGAACTTCTCGGGGTAGACCGTGCCGACCGGCGTGATCTCCTTCGCGGTCGGGGACGGGATCTCTTGGCCATCAGCGAAGCGCTCTCCCCACGTGTGGAGGTAGAGGAGCTCTTTGCCGACACCGATCACCGCGTTGAACAGCTGAGCATCCGCGGTGATCGGGATCCGGACCGGACCGGCTGCCTCCCCGAGCTCTTGTGAGAACCGGGCAGTGAACGCCGATGTTCCGGTCAGCCCGTAGACGTAGGCAACGAGGTGCTCGGGCTCGATCTCCCTGCCCAGGGCATCCGAAAGGAGCGCGAGGAGGCCTTTGGTGACGTTCGGTTCCTTCCCTCGTCGGTCCCGGTAGAGGGGCATCACGTCCCTCGCTCCGTAGGACCCCCTGAAGTGATGGAGGTCCGGAACGTAGGGCGTCGCGGTGACCGCAGGTCCGGCGCCCAGCCTCGTCGAGGTGAGGATTGTGAGGTAGATCTGGTGTGGCCCCCTGGCCTTCCAAAGCGGCGGGCGGGCTCGATCCGACAGCCTGTTGTCGGACAAGATCCACTGTCGATCAAAGCTGCGGTAGGCGTACCTCTCCAGCCCGTCTGGCTCGGAGCCGTGGCGAAGACTGGACAGTTGCCTCAGGGCAGCTCCGTTGTGGAAAGACTTCACCCCCGCAGTCGTATTGCGGTCAGGGGTCTCCCGCATCAGTTCGCGCCGTTCGGAAGGTGGAACGGACAGCAGGGTGTCCCAGCGCCTGCGAACCAACGACTTTTCGGGCCCTAGGGGCCAGGTCCGTTTGAGCTGGCACCCGGAGTTGATCCACGGGAACAGGCCCGTCACCTCAGACCACTCGTGATACTTGGCTGCCGAGATCGGCGTGAGCCGGGCCAGCCCTTCGCCCTCGATTTCTGCTGTCGGAGCATCCATGAGGTCCAGCTTGCCGAGCTGAGCGAGCTTCTCGTCCCGCGTGCCCTCGACCGCGAGGTACCGGACCTCGCACTCGTTGTGCTGCCCTCCGGTGCGGATGCCGAAGGCGATTGCGACCGGGGTGCGGATGGCGAAGACGTTCTCGTCAATCCGGGCACCGCGGCCTTCGCCTCCGAGGTCGACGATCCACAGTTCGTCGAAGACGTCGCGCAGATGGGAGCGCAGCCCGCCGAGTGACACGCCGTCGAGGTAGGACGCGGCGGTGATCAACGCGACAACGCCGGGTCCCTCGCGCTTGGTGACCGCCTGCCAAACGGCCCAGCACCAGAAGTAGACGTAGTCGTTGTAGGCGTTCTTGGCGTGCTTGCCGAGCCCCGCCGCAGTGAGTGGGCCGAGCACGGCGTTCATGAGCGGCGGAATCCCGGGCATCCCGTAGCGGGCGATGCCTCCCTTGCGCTTGCCGGTGGAGCCGACGTCCTTCTGCTCTCGGTCATAAGGCGGGTTGCCAATGACCACGGTGAACCGGGCGCCGTCCTTCAGCGCGGCGGCCCGCTCGCCCTCCCCCGACACCGGATCGTCTTCGAACAGGAGCTGCTTGTATGACTCGTGGTCGAGCGTATCGGTGAGGAGGAGATTGGGGGCTTCGTCGACGACGTTCTCGTCGTGCAGTTCGAGGGCGACCTTGAGATGTGCGATGGCGTATGGGCCGAGCATCAGCTCGAACGCGTGCAGCGAGGGAAGTACCACCTCGCGGGCGTGCTCGGGCCAGTCGGCCGCCTTCCCGCTGCGGAGGAACGAAGCGCGTGCCCGGCGAAGCCATTCGACGACGAAGGTACCGGTCCCCGTTGCGGGGTCCACCATCGACACGAACGGGCTCGATGGCTCGACGCCCTTCGGCACGTCGAAGCCGTTCCGCTCCGCGGCCTCAGCCCAGGACGCGCCGTCCGCGACACCCGCTGAGAGCCCGAAGCGGTCCCGGAGGATGATGTCCACCGTGCGGGTCATGAACTCGACGACGGGCTGCGGCGTATAGAACGCGCCGGCATCGGCTCGCATCTTGCGGTCGTAGCGTTGGAGGAACTCCTCGTAGAAGTGGATGACAGGATCGCCGCCCCGGGCGCTGGCGCCGAACTGATCAAGGATCGCCTCGACGTTCGTCTCGCGAAGGTCGGCGACGAGTTGCTCGAGGCCGATGCCTTCGAGATCGAGCACCGAGGCCTGGTGGTGCACGTCGTCGAAGAACGCCGCCAGGAAGGGGTTCGAGAGCGGAACGACAGCGAGCGTAGGTGACGCCCCAAAGGAGGCTGGGTCGGTGATGCGACTCGTGAGCACCCCGTAGACCAGGGTCTGCGCGCACATGTCAGCGAAGGTCGCCGCGGTAACACTGCCGACGAGCTGCTCCCGCACCTCCCCCATGAGGGTGTTGAACGGACCGTTCGGCTTCTCCTCAGCCAATGCCGCGGCCACCTCGCGGCGAAGCCCCTGGGCCGTGTCGGCCATACGCTCGGCGAGACGGATCGCGGAGGCGATGGCCTCACCATGGCGCAGCGTGAATGCGGCACGCCACTCAGAGCGCCAGTCGTCGACCGCCTCTGGGTCGTCGGGCCAGGCGAGGTGCGGAAGCAGCTCGGTGGCGAGGCGCTTGAGGTGCTGGGCGGGCGATTGTCCAGGTCGCCACGGGATCGAGCGAATCTCGGCGGGCTTTCCGGGCTGCTCGAAGAAGGCGATGAAGTGCAGCTCGACGGTGTCGCCGGTGCTCGTCGTGATGATGAAGAGCAGATCGTTCAGATCCCACGTCCGGCGGGTGCCCGATCCCGTCGCCCGCTTCTTGGTCACAAGCCTGTCGAGCAGTCGGCGCAGCGCGGTGAGTGGAAGTCGTGGCCCGTCAAACTCGAGGAAGAAGATCCCCCACGGCTGGTTGGTCTCGAGTGGCCGGAGCTGGCGAAGTGAGGTGAGGTGGGGCACGCGGTCGGCGGGGATGCCGAGCTCGTCGGGGTCCCATTCGTAGGTTGCTTCTTCGAGGTCGTCGGCGTCGATGGGCCAGTCGAGCTCGTCGGTGAGGTATAGGATGACGTCCTCGAAGGATGTGATATCTCGCAGGCGGTTCGGGTCGAGGGCCGTCATGGCGCAGCGCTGAGTTCCATCCAGCACACAAGTTGCGGCTTGGGTGCTCCGATTGGTGCGTCGAGCCGTTTCAGGTAGGTGTTCTTGATGTGCCTGACCACCTCGTCGCGGATGCTCACCAGTAGCGGTCGTTCGGTCGCGCAAAGCCGCGGCGTGTCAGGGGTCGATCGGATCGCCTCCGCGATTTGCTGGGCTTCGTCAAGTAGCGTGCCGGCGGCAAGGGTGTGGAGATACCAGCGGGTGACGCCGGCTCCGAGGGTAAACTCACCCAACTCGGTGTCGAGCGCAGGCAACCGATAGCAGAAGAACACGCCTTGACTGCCCTCGGAGGCCCGCTGCCGTCCGCTGAAGATCGCCCTGGGCAGTGCAGCGAGGCGTTCCTCAAGCCCATCGTGCTGGTCGAGTAGCTCCTGGTACTCGAGGTGCAGCTGCTCTTGAATGGTCGTCTCGCCCTCGTACGACGAGTTGAACTCCTTAAGCGCCTCGTAGTCGTCCTCGGGCTTGAGCAGCTTCTTGCCCTCGATGCCGAGCGTCTTGGAGATGAGAAGCGTCTTGCGGCTGACCTTGCCGTAGAGGCGCAGCAACGTGTCGAGATCGTCAGGGGGAAGGAAGTTCCAGAACGCTATTCGGCCCCGCTGCCCGGCCACCTGGGGGTGGTCGGCTACGAGCCTTGCCTCGACGTCGGGGTTGAGGCGGCGATCGACACGACCAATGCGCTGCATGAGCCGGACAGGGTTCCAGTGGATGTCGTAGTTGATGAGCCGGGTGGCGTCCTGGAGGTTCAGACCTTCCGAAAGGACATCGGTGGCGATGAGGACCTGGGTCTCCTCCTGGCCGGTGGCCACCAGCTCTCCTGACGAGAGGCCGTTGTAGTACGGGGAGAAGCGGTGGATAGCAGCGGCGCGGTTGGTCTTGGTGTTGCTGTCCAGTTCGGCGACACCGTGGATGCCGGCCTTCTCCAGCTCTCGGCGCAGGTACCGGGCGGTGTCGGCGAACTCCGTGAAGATGAGGACCTTGCGGCCCGCCAGCTCGTTGGACTTGAGGAGCCGCACGAGCTTCTTGAGCTTGTCGTCGTGCGAGGGCTCGAACGAGCGTGACTCGTCGAGAAGCGTGGCGATCTGGTCGAGGTCGAGGTAGGTCTCCGCCAGGATCTCCGGCACGTCGTACTCGTCGCGGGGCAGGTGGTGGGCCTTCTCGAGCAGCTCCGGCGGGACGATGTCCTCGTTCTCTTCCTCGGGCTCTTCGTCGTCACCCCACAAGGCCAGCTGCCGCACGCGCGCTTGGGTGAGCATCTCCTGGTGCTGGTCGAGCCATCGCTCGTAGCGCTTGCGCTCGGCCGGCGACTCGCTGTTGACATCGACGAAGGCGAGCAGCCTTCTCAGTAGACGGTCGCACGACAGCTCGAAAGCGTATACCGAGCTCTCGAACCGTTTCAGGAAGTTGGTGCGGATGAGCCCGACCACCTGGGCCTGGCGGTTCCACTCGAGCGGGTCGATCGAGGTGTCGGGTCCGGTGTAGTACGCGAGTGGGTAGTACATCGGCAGTGCGAACAGCGGCTTAGAGTTCTGGAATGCGGTGTCGACCAAGTCAAGGAGCCTCCCGTAGCTCCTGCGGATCGAGTAGTCGGCGACCTTCGGGTCGTCACGCTTGGGGAACGCTGCCGCGTTGCCGGTCTCCTGAACCTGGCTCGCTCTGGCGTACGCCCGGCTCCGCTGGACCACGAGCCCCTGGAACAGATCATCGCCACTGAGCAGATCGGCGGCTTCCTCGGCCGCTTCGGCCTCGGGAACGTCGTCGCCGAGCTGCTTCTTGAGGGTCTTGGTGATCGAGTTCAGCCGGCCGGTCAGGCTCGTCACGCCGAGCGTCCGAGAGAAGTAGGCGTCGTCACCCCGGCTGAACAGCTCGACGAGGTGCTTGAAGTCGTTCAGCGAGTTGTTGATCGGCGTCGCCGTGAGCATGAACACGCTCTTGTGGCGGGCCTCTCCGATGAGGTCGTAGAGCTTGTAGTAGCGGGACCGGGTGAACGGGTCTTCGGGGTCGCCACGCTTGCCGGTGTTGCGGAAGTGGTGGGCCTCGTCGATCACCACCGCGTCGGCCAGCTCGGTGATCCGCTCGAACCGCTCCGGATACTCCAGCGCTCGGGTGAGGTCGGTGTGGCTGAACACCGAAAGGTTCGAGAAGTCGGCTGACCCGTCAACGCCACCGATGTGGGGCAGGTGCTTCTTCAACTCGGGCACCCACACCGAGTCCTTCACCGACTTCGGCGCGAAGAGCACGACGCGCTTGTTCTCGTGGAGCACGAGTCGCTCGAGGAGCAGGAGCCCGACGTAGGTCTTGCCTAGACCGACGCCGTCGCAGAGGAACGCGCCGCCGTGCTGGCGGGCGATGTTGACCATCGACCAGTACGCCTCCTGCTGGTACCGGTCGAGCTTCGGGAACATTCGCGAGTGGTGCTGGTCCCAGTCGTTCGCGGTGGGCTCCAGCTCGCCGAACATCGACCGCAGCGCCTGGGCGTACACGTCGAAGGGGCTGAAGGCCTGGGCGTGCCGCTCGATCACCTTCACGACGTCGGGCGAGATGTCGACGGCGTCGTCCCAATGGTGCTCGTACCACTCCTGGAGCTGCGCTACCTCCGAGCTGCTCTCGATCTTGATGTTCAGCTCGACGTTCTGGGTCAGGCCCGGCCGAGTGAAGTTGCTTGACCCGACCAACGCCTGGGAGCCGATGACCTCGAAGCGGCCGTGGGTGATGTAGGTCTTCGCGTGGAACTTGTCCTTGTTGTAGACCCGGCACTCGATCTGGCCCGACGCCAAGGCGGCGACGATGGCGTCGATTCCGGTGAGGAACGGGTCGCGCTCCTTGTCGTCCTCGATGCTGTTGTCGAGGTGGACTTCGGCTCGCTGCTTGACCGCCAGCAGCATCGCCTTCTTGGTCCGGTGGGTGACCTCGTCGCCCATCAGGATCCGGATCTTGTCGAACTTCTGCCAGTGGCCGTCCAGGTCCAGCAGCGAGCCGATCTCGAAGTAGCCGGTGGCGATGTCGATGCTGCTCGCCAGCTCCGACCACTCGCGCAGGTAGTCGAGCCCGTTCCGGCCGCCCTCGCTGTTGTCGACGATGAACAGCGGCCCCTCAGCCATGCCTACCTCACCTGCGCCCGAGTGCGGGCGACTGCCTGGGCTTGTGCACGGACCTCTGCGTGGAGGTCGACGGCAACGCTGGCAGCGACCTCTAGTGAGGCTGCAAGGCCATACCGAACGGGATTGGGCAGGCTCCCGGCGTCGACGCGGCAGTCGACATCGATCGCCAAGTTCGATCCAGCGACGTACCCCGCGGCAGCGGTTCCTTCGAGCACCTGGTGCTGGACCGTCCCCTTGAGGACCGCGTTGGCATCTGCCTCGACGGGCGCGACTGCAAGGTCGTCCTTCGAATGCGTGAACCACAGCCTCGCCATGCGGTACTTCTGTGAATGGACGTTGACCGGCGACAGCCATGCAAGCGTGATCGTGAGACGACGCCACTCCGTGGTTGCCGCCAACGACGGAGGTAGCGGAAATGCGTAGCTGTGACGTTGATCCTTCGAGATCGACCCCGCGCCGAGAAGCACCACGCGGGTCCGTTCGGCCGTAGCGATGCGCTCTGCCCGGACAGGTCCGTAGCCCATGATCCTTGTCAGCTCGCGACGGACCTCTTGCCCGGTCAGCCCCAGCAGATCTCGCATCTGTGGCAGCGAGTCGTGCCACCCCGCGGCGTGGACCAGCAGCGCCTTCGCAAGCACGGGGTCGTACTGAGCATCTGGGAACGGGCCGTCACCCGGCTCAGCGCGAACCGCGTCGAGCACGTCCATGATCTCGCTGAGCGATCGGGCGGCGAGTGCGGCGGAGTTGCTGGTCCCGCACGAGTGGGCGACGGCATCGAGCTGACCGCTCAAGCCCGGTGACGCCGTACGAAGCCCAGGGCCGTGTCTGGGGCTGTCGGCGGGTTGGAGTTCGACCGTGCCTTCGCGCTGGCCGGGTGGCGGAGCGGAGAAGACCTGCCGACCACCGGCGAGCAGGACCTCCGGCTTCACCGACCGGCGAAAGCCGAACCCGACTGGCGAGTAGCTGGCAGGCGTGCCCGACGGGATTGGATCGATGACGGTGTCGGGCAAGTCCGTATTGCCGGCGTCCGAATGGAGGGCGCCAACCGTGATGACGTTCACGGCCTCGGCTGGAGAAAGGAGCCGACGGTGACGAGCGGACTCGAACAGCGACCGTGCAGCGGCTGCCTCAACAGCAGCAGGCTCGTCGAGGTCCTCGGCGTTCAGTGTCGGCCGCGTCCCGCTCTGGTTTCCTCCGCTGACGACGATCACCACGTTGTAGTGGTGCGCGAACCAATCGAGGAGGCGAGCGAGTGGACTCAGGCGACGGACGAAGACTCGGGCAGGGTCACCGACGGCCATCGTGACGATCCGGATGCTGGGGGCCGCGGGCTTCTGCTCGCCGTCACCCTCGAAGATCCGGTGGAAGCAACGGTGGATGAGATCAACGAGCAGCTCATCCCTTGGGACCGACTCAGCGCGGGCCAGCACAGGGTGCGGTTCGAAGACGGGCCTGACGTAGATGGGCTGCGACAAGGCGGCTCCAGGTGCCGCAAGGTCTCCGTGAGCGATGAGCGACGCCATTGCGGTCCCGTGCCGCAGCTGCGCTGTCCCATATCTGGCGGTGTGGTCGTCGGGGTCATCGATCACGAGCCGCCCCTCAAGCGCTGCGTGGGCTGCGAGCGGCACCCCGTCCAACAGTGCCACCCTCGGGGGGCCTGTGGCGAAGGTGGCGGCGTCGAACTCCAGGCCTTCCTCGACCGGATCGGTGGTCTCGACCACCATGGCCCGGCTGGGGCTGACCATCATCACCGACTCGGCAGTGAGCAGCTCGATGGCATCGGGTCCGTCGGCCAGCACTCGCTCCACCTCGGACATGGGAACGTCCGCCAGCATCGCGTGATACGCGATGGCGGGATGCTGCGACGTGGCAATCGCCTCTGCACCAGCCTCGGCGAGGATGCGGCGAACCTCGTCTTCTGCCTCGCGCCGGGATTCCTCGTTCCGACGGAACCAGAGCTCGATCTCGACTCGCGTCACTCCTTGGGATCCGACGACCTCTGCGTCCTCTCGCCACTGGTCAAGCAGCCCGGTCTCGCGCACTCGGTCCTCGGCTCCCCAGCGTCGGATGCCCCGCAGCAGGCCGAAGACGTCCTTGAGCGGGTTGAGGCCTCTTGCAAACGTGACGCTCGGGTCCTGCTGCCACAGCTCGAACAGACGGACCAGCTCAGTCACCGCCTGCGCGTTGGTCATGGCCATGTACAAGGACTGGGGAACGTCTTCGTCTGAACGCTCACCCTCGGCCACGAAGTAGAAGTCGTCGTCCGACTCGACGTAGTCCTCTTGGAGCTCTGAGAGGAACTCCAGTCCTTCCACCTGACTGGCCGCTCGGAGGAACCCGTCCACCGCCCCCGCGAGATCGAACACCGCGACGAGCTCAGGGTCTGGAGCCGTAGTGGACTCAGCCAGCTGGGCATGCCCAGCGTCGAGCGCGGCGCGAAGCGTCTCGAACTGCGGCGTGATTCGCGTTCCCTGCCGACCGGGACTCGGCCGCTGAACGGGTCGGAACGGGTTCGGTCCGCCCGAAGGAGGGATCCTTCCGGCGGTTGGAGCAGGAAACGCGAGAAGGGGTCGCAGATCTCCTATGGGTGCGCCTGCGTCCGCCACTGTTCGATCCTTGTCCGGGCGATTCGAGCGAGATCGCCATCAGGCAGCGAGAGGACATACCGGCGTCTGATGTCGACCGCAACCTGCTCGAGCTCGGCGTAGCTTGCGCCGGTGAGCTTGTCCGCCAGGGTCCGAGGAGCGAGGCCAAGACTACCGCCGAGGCGAATCTTCATCTCTTCAAGGAACCCGGTTGCCTCGACTCGGGTCGGCGCATCCAGCTCGAGACGTAGCTGAAACCGCCGCCACGCCGCTCGATCGAGCAGCTCGGAGTGATTCGTCGAGCAGACCACCACCACGTGAGCCGGGAGGCGGTCGATCTGGAGGAGGAGGGTCGACACCACCCGTTTGATCTCGCCGGTTTCGTTCGTGTCCGCCCGTTCCTTTGCGATTGAATCGAACTCATCGAAGAAGAGGACGCTTCGGCGCGTGCGGGCGAACTCGAATACGGCGTCGAGTCGCGAAGCGGTCTCACCGAGGAAACTGGATACGACGCCTTCGTACCGCACGACATAGAAGGGAAGCATCGCCTCGGTGGCGATTGCCTCGGCGAGGCTGGTCTTCCCATTTCCTGGCGGCCCGTCGAAGAGAATGCGGTTTCGCGGCTCAAGCCCATGGCTGCGGAGCAGATCCGAGCGACGGTGCTCCTCGATCACCTCGTTGACTGCCGCGCGCACAGTGGGCCGCAGGTGAAGGGAGGCCAGGGAACGCGAAGGCACGACGTCCAGTACAAGATCGCTGACCCTGCTCGCTGCTTCGTCCCGAGCGAGTAGCTCAGAGGAGCCCATTGTGGTGATGAGCGCCGACAGGCGGTCGGCGACCAGGTGGTGTTGGTTCGCCCGCTCCTCGGCGATGACCGCCTCGACGAGCGCTTTGAAGCGCTGCTTGTCACCGCGGCGCTCTGCCTCAACCATGTCGACTAGCAAGTCCGAGCGCGCCATGGAACCCCGAAGCCTCCTTCCCCTCGATCCTACGGTGCTCGTGCTCCACCGGTCCGGAACGCCCACACCAGCCTCGTGGATCGTACGGGTCCGCTGTGACGGCGCCAGGACTGCCCCTCAGAGACCTGCCAGGGCTGGCTGATGGATGCGTTCGATCAGCCAATTCAGCAGAGACGGCTGCACCTCGGGCACCGCGTCAGAGGACGACGGCGGCTTTCTCGGAGACGCTCCCGCGCTCCATCATCAACAGCCCGAGCGCCTGGATGGTGAGGTGCATGTTCTCGACGGTGTCTTGGACCTCGTCGGCCTTCCAGCGGCGTACCCACTCGGCGGGGTCAACCCCGGTGTCGCGGACGAATGCTGAGCGCTGTAGGTCCGAATCGCCGGGCTCACCGCGGTACGAAGCGACGACCGAGGCGGGGCGATCGATTCCTCGACGGTAGGCGTCCAGCGCCAGCCGGGGGATGCGGATGCCATGGGCGGTCTTGCGGAGCGCCTTGAGCTGCCCCCGCTGGATGAGCTTGTAGACGCCACTCTTCGTGATCTCGAGCTCGGCGGCCGCCTCGGCGACCGAGAGGTACGCGGTCTGGGCCATGTATCCAGGCTACTCGTCTCCGTCCACGTTGTCCACGTTGTCCATGTTGTCCACTTCCCCGTTGGGATGCCACGACCGCCTCACCGGTCGGCCAGCGTGTAGATGACCGTCTCGACCCGCTCAAGCCAGGCCTCCGGCGAGCCGAGCGGCGCGGCGGGCTCGCGAACCTGGTTCGGCTGGCCGTAGGGGTGAAGGTGGATCGCCAGCGTGAATGGCTTGCCGCGGTCGACGTCGAGTCGCATGGCACCGACGTCACCGGCCGTGATCTGCGCGTGCCACTGACCGACCAGCAGGTGGCATCCGTCCTGGTCCAGCCCGAGGCCATCCGGATCGGGGCCTGACACCCAGATCTCCCGCACGTCCACGACCGCGGGAGGGCCGCCGTAGGTCTGCGGCCTGACGGCCCGGACGAGCAGCTCGCCGGGGAGCTCGGCCTGCCGGGTCGGCTCTTGCAGGACATAGCCGTAGGCGGTGATCTCCGCGCACCAGCGGGCCGCGCGGTCGCGGAGGACGGAGCCGACGCTCATCCTCGAAAGCGTAACGAGCAGCCCGGCGGCCACACGGGTCGAAATCCGGCGTCCCTCGCGGATCGCGGCGAACTTCTGAGCCGTCGCTTGCCGCCTCGTAGACCGGCCCCACCGCCGCCGACCGGCCTCCTACGCCACCCCCGCCACCACCCCCACCCCGAGGGCGATGGCGGCGATCCCGAACACCTGACGCTTGACCAGCCGCTCCCGGTAGAGGAAGAAGGCCAGCACCGCGGCGAGGGCGCTGAACTGGCTCGCGACGACTGAGGTGACGGCGATGGAGTCCCGCGCGCCGTAGGCGAAGCAGATGAGGCCGGCGACCTCGAGGACGCCGGTGGCGCCCGCCCAGTACAGGGGCCTGCCGAAGCGGCCGGGACGAAAGCCGAACGGGAGGGCGGAGAGGAGAAGGGCGACGCCGATGAGCCGTGTCGGGAGGGCGACCCACGTGGCGGGCACCGCGTCGGCGGCCTTGCCCGCGGCGAACAGGTTCACCGCGAACACGGCGGCCGCGGCGAGGGCGAGGAGGATCGCGGGACGCCGGGACCGGGGGGTGCCATCCCGGCCCGGGGTGCCGGGGCCGGCGGCGACCAGGACCACGCCGCCCGTGACGACCGCGAGGGCGGCGAGGGTGAGCCACCCGGGGCGCTCACCGGCCGCCACGGAGATCACCGCGGCGAGGGCCCCCTCCGTGGACACCAGGGCGGCGACCACCCCGACGTGCCCCTTCGCGAACGCCGCGTACGACAGGCCGAGGCCCGCGACGTTCATGACGCCGGCAAGGGTGAGCCACCCGATGGCCGCGCCGTCGAGGTTCTCCGGGCGGCCGGCGATCGCGGCGAGCGGCACGGTGATCGTGATGCCGACGATCATCACCCAGCTGAGGGTCGGAAGGGTGCCGACGCTGCGGGACGACCGGGACGCGGTCATCGCGGAGCTCGCCCAGATCACGGCGACGGCGAGACCGAACAGCAGCGAGGTCACGAGCCGTCGTCGGTGGAGAAGGTGTCGCAGACCTCGGGGTCGCCGACCTCCGCACCCAGCCGGACGGACTTCGCCTCCGGGGCCGGGGCGGCCGCCGCCAGACGCGCGGGCGACATGAGCGTCCTGCCCCACGCGCCCGCGAGGCACGCCAGGAACTGGGTCTGCGCATCCCCGAGCGCGCGCTGAAGCTCCGGCTTGTCGCGGCGCGCCAGTTCGATGCGGCCCGGGATGCCGAGGACGCCCTGCACGTACAGGGCCGCCTGCGCGCCGGCGCCCAGCACGATCGCGGCCCGGGCATCCTGGGCGCCCGGTTCGGTGAAGATCGCCGCCGGCGCCGGGTCGGGGTCCTGCCAGGCACGGCCCGCCGTGTTGAACGCGCGCTTCCAGTCGTCGAACGCGCGGCCCTGCGCCCACTCCGCGAACCCGGCGTGGGCCTCCGGCGCATCCGCGGGCGGCGTGCCGGCGGAGAACGCCGGCAGCTCGGCGAGGGGATCGGCGATGGCGTTCACCCGGTTGGCATCGTCACCGAACAGGGTCCCCCCGAGGATCACGACCGCGAACAGGATCGCGACGCCCAGCACGAGCCCCCAGCGGGACAGCAGGGGCATCCCCGGCAGGCCGCGCCGACGCGCACCGGGGCCCCGCGTGGTCACCAGGGCAGCCGGCCGGGGTGGGTGAGGGCGTGCCGCTCCCCCTGCCGGGCGTGCTCGATCCTGATGAGCGCGGACTGCACCGCGACGTTGACGGTGGGGTTGAGCTGGAGCTCGGCGCGGGTGTGCTCCAGCTCCTCGATCGCCCGCTCGCAGAACTCCGGCCGGGCGCCGATGGTGCGCAGCTGGTCGAGGAAGTGGCGGTTCCGGATGCTGGTCTCGGCGCCGTGGCTGACGGCGAGGGCGTCGGCGACGATGCCGGCGGCGCCGGAGATGACGGCGTCCCAGCCGTCGCTGATCATCCGGCGGCGTTCGCGCTTCTCCTGGTCCTCGGCGCGCTTGGCGGCGGTCTTGCCGCCCCGCTTGCCCTCCAGCTCCGCGGCCGTGGCGCGCAGGTCGAGCAGCTCCTGGGACGGGTGCTGGGCGGCGGCGGCCTCCATGCGGCCTTGGGCGTCGTCCACCAGCTGCCGGCCGGACTTCCCGCCGGCGAGGATCGCGAGGCCCATCGCGGCCCCGGCCTCCCGCATGGAGCGGTAGAACGCGTCGCCGGCGAGGGCCATGGGCCCATCGGACCGGGCGAGGGCCTCCGCGCGGGTCTGGTCGACGCCCCGCTCGATGAGCCGCTGCGCGATGACCCGCCACCCCGGGTTCCGGAACGGCACCGGCACGCACCGGGAGCGGATCGTGGGGAGCAGATCCTCCGGCCGGTCGGTCACCAGGATCACGTGCGAATGGGCCGGGGGTTCCTCCAGGGGCTTGAGGATGCGGTTCCCGGCGACATCCCTGAGGCGTTCGGCCCCCTCGACGATGACGACGCGGCATCGGCCGACGACGGGGCGGGACGCGAGGTCACGGAGGGCGTCTTCCAAGTCCTCCAGGAGGATCTGGGCGCCGGAGGCCCGGACGATCGAGAGATCCAGGCTGGCGCGGTGGGCCGCTTCGTCGGGCATCCCGATGAGGTGGTGGGCGACGGCGACGGCGGCGTCGCGCTTGCCGGTGCCGGGCGGCCCGGTGAACAGGAACTGCTGCGGCACCCGCCCGTGGGCGAACGCCCCGGCGAGGACCTTGGTGGCGAGCGGCTGGTCGGGGATGTGGATCACGCGAGCGCCTCGACGCGGGCCAGGACGGCGGCGTGCACGGCGGCGGGCTCACCGTCGCCGTCAACGAGGATCACGCGCTCCGGGAAGCGGCGGGCAAGCTCCCGGTACCCCTCCGCGGCGGCCTCCTGGAACGCGATGCCCTCCGCCTCGATGCGGTCGTCGCCGTTCCCGGAACGGCGCCAGGTGGCGGTGGCGGGGGGCACGTCGATGACCAGGGTGAGGTCGGGCAGGCACCCGTCCACGGCGGTGCGGTTGGCCTCGAGCACGGTCTCGATGCCGAAGCCGCGGGCGGCGCCCTGGAACGCCAGGGACGAGTCGACGAACCGGTCGCTCACCACCCAGGCGCCGCGCGCCAGGGCGGGGCGGATGAGCCGGTCGACGTGCTGGGCGCGTGAGGCGGCGAACAGGTGGACCTCGGCTCCGGGCGCAACCGCGCCCTTCGGGCTGTGCAGCACCAGCCGGCGGATCTCCTCACCCAGCGGCGTGCCGCCGGGCTCGCGGGTCTCCACGACCTCGATGCCGCGGGCGCGGAGGGCCTCGGCGAGCAGGTGGGCCTGCGTGGACTTCCCGGACCCGTCGATGCCCTCCAGGCTCACGAAACGCCCGGTCACCACGGGTTCGCGCGGTCCGCGACGATGACCAGCACCCCGCCGATCGCCGCGATCACCACCCACCCCACGTACCTCGCGTAGCGGGGGGCGTTGAGCACGGGCGTGCGGTGCTCGGCCTGGGCGCGCAGCCGGGCATACACGTGGGGTCGCGGGCCCCCCTCATCCGGTCCGGTGCGTCCCACCCCTTTGAGTCCCCCCGATCGGTGTGTTGTCCCGCTTACGTTCCTGGTCCAGACTTCGCCGCGGGTGACCCACGGGTCACCGGACTCATCGAGGCTACCAGGGGGCTGCGTGAGCGCTGCCATCGTCACCGGCGGAGCCGGTTTCATCGGATCGAACCTCGCGGACGCGCTGCTCGCGCAGGGCCGCGAGGTGCACATCGTGGACAACCTCGTGCACGGCTCCACGGCGAAGCTGCCGCCGGACGCCGTGTTCCACGAGATGGACATCCGCGACGCCGCCGGCATGAAGGCCCTCGCCCACGAGTTCGCGCCCCGCACCATCTTCCACCTCGCCGCCCAGGCCGACGTGCGCCGGGCCATCGAGGAACCCGGCTTCGACGCCGACGTGAACGTCATCGGCATCATCAACGTGCTCGAGGCCGCCCGCGCGGTGAACGCCAAGGTCGTGTTCGCCAGCACCGGCGGCGCCGGCTACGGGGAGTACGAGGGCCTCCCGATCCCCAGCCCCGAAACCGCCGAGACCCGCCCCCTGAGCCACTACGGGATGAGCAAGATGTGCGGCGAGGGTTACTGCGGCCTGTACGGCCGGCTGTACGGCCTGCACACCGTGGTGCTGCGCCTCGGCAATGTCTACGGCCCCCGCCAGGACCCCCACGGCGAGGCCGGCGTGGTGAGCATCTTCTCGGGCCGCATGCTCGACGGCATCCGCCCCAAGGTGTTCGGTGACGGCCTCCAGACCCGCGACTACGTGTACGTCGGCGACGTGGTGCGCGCCTTCCTGGCCGCGGAGGACAGCGGCCCCGCCGGGGAGATCTTCAACATCGGCATGGGCGCCGAGGTGACGGTGCTGGACCTGCTGGAGGGCCTGGGCTGCGACCTGGACCCCGAGTTCCACCCCGCCCGCACCGGCGAGCTGCAGCGCAGCGCCCTCGCCAACGGCAAGGCCAAGGAGCTCCTGGGCTGGACGCCGATCATGCCGCTGGACGAGGGTCTGCAGGCCACCTACAAGGCCATCAGCGAACAGCACCGCAACCCCACGGGTCGGCCGTGGGGCTTCATGGACGTCTAGGAGAGACCGATGTCGAGCGCCCCGCCACCCCCGCCCCCGGAATCCGGGGAGTACCTGCGCAGCCGCGTGATGGTCGTGACCACCAACGACATCCCCGGGTACCGCGTCGAGCGGATCCACGGGGAGATCTTCGGGATCACCGTCCGCGCCCGGAACCTGTTCAGCAACATCGGCGCGAGCTTCCGCACCGTGTTCGGCGGGGAGGCCAGGGGCTATACGCGCCTGCTGACCCACAGCCGCGACGAGGCCGTCGACCGCATGCGCGCGGCGGCCCTCGCCGCCGGCTGCAACGCGGTGCTCGCCATGCGGTTCGACACCGGCGACATCGGCAAGATCATGAACGAGGTGGCCGCGTACGGCACCGCCGTCGTCGTCGTGCCGGAGCACGCTTCATGATGCGCCGCCTCCTCACCACCACCGTCGCGGCCACCGCCCTCCTTGGCGGCGCCGTCACCGCGCAGGCCGCCACCGGCACCCTCACCGGGCTGCTGCCCAAGAGCACCGGGCCGCTCGCCAAGAAGCTGCCGGCCGGCATGGTCGCCACGCCGCTGTTCAAGGGCACCTCCACCGCCGCCCAGACCGTGGGCCGCAACCGCCGCTTCACGCTGAAGCTCACACCGGGCCTGTGGCTGCTGACCTCCACCACCTGGGGCCCCAAGGGCGCCGTGGAGAAGGGCGAGCTGGTGCAGGTGAAGGCCGGCCGGCGGCGCGCCATCGCCATGCAGACCACCTCCACCGCCGTGAACATGTCGGTCGGCAAGATCATGGACCCCACGGGCACCTGGGATGTGAGCAGCCTCGTGGACGTCGAGATGGGCGAGGCCGCCGACGACGCCCCGTGCGACTACATCGTCTCGGTCGACCGCAAGGGCCGCGGGTACCAGGAGGTGCTGAAGGAGCTCAAGCTCAACACCACCAAGTACTTCCCCCCGCAGGTCCGCGCCCAGGCCAAGAAGGCCCTGGCGTCCCTCGCCGGGACCGCCCCGCAGTACCGCGTGGAGGGCAGGTTCACCGCGCTCGGCGAGCAGCAGCGCGGCGCCACCTCCGGGGAGTTCCGCCTGGTCGACACCAAGACCGGCCAGGTGATCTGGAAGGAGACCATCAGCACCGCCGACGGCGGCCACCAGGACGTGATGAAGCGCCTCGCGAACTCGGTGAGCAAGGCCATCTGCGGCGCCCCCGTCGCGTTCGCCGGCAACATCAAGAGCACCGTCACCGTCAGCGGCGCCGACAGCACCTGGACGGCCAACCTGGCCGCCGTGTTCCTGCTCGACGACGGCGGCGACAGGGGCAGCTTCTACGAGCTGAGCTACACCATCGCCTCGCTGAGCGGCAGCGTGGTGTTCCACGCCACCGACGGACAGGGCTGCGTGCTGGACGCCGCCTACAACGGCTCCACGTTCGGTGTGAGCAACGGCACCGTCATCCTGCGCGTGTACGCCGACGGGCACCGCACCTACCACCTCAACGGCGGGATCGTCACCGCGCCGGTCACCGGCACGGCGGTGTGCCCCGACGCCACCGCCTCCATCACCATCCCCCTCGCCACCGGGTACCTCAGTGCCGAGAACGCCCCGTGGACGGGCCCCATCCTCGCCGGCAGCTACAGCGGCCCGTGGAACAACCCCATCGCGGGCTTCGGCGGGCAGAGCGGCTTCCAGATGAACGCCTCCTGGGAGCTGGTGGGGCAGACCGACACGCCCGAATGACCGGGCGTGCCGGCCGGCGGCCGGCTACCAGCTGATCTCGAACTCGATCTCGGACTCCTCACCCACCTCGATCTCCAGCTTCATGCGCACCTGATCCGGGACCTTGACGGTGCACCGCACGCCCTCGCGCATGAACTCCACGGCGTTGTGGCGGGACAGCTGGTCGGCGAGCTGCCGCAGCCGCGCGGCCGCCGCCTCCCGCGACAGGGTCGCCTCCTCGGTCACGTCCAGCAGCTCGTCACTCATACCGGCCTCCGGGTCGGGATGCGGGCGGTGCGCCCTCCTCACGCCGGTCACTCTGGCAGAGCGATGGCCCGCAGGGAGGGGGACCGCGTGCGCCGCGCACGCCCATGGTGTTTCATCGGGCACATGTCGTCCCGGCCCGGCGGCTCCGCTGAGCGTCACCCCTGACCGAACCGGTTCGTGCGTGACCTCCCGGTGAGCACCGCCCCCGCCCCCCACGCGCGGCCGCTGCTGGGCGCGGGACTGGTGTTCCTCGCCGCCGTGATGTTCTCGATGAACGGCACGGTGAGCACGATCGTGCTGGGGGACGCGCTGAGCCCCCTGGACCTGGTCGCCACCCGCTGCCTGGGGTCCGCGCTCATCCTGGCCGCGGCCGCCCTGATCCTGCGCCCGCGGGCGATGCGCATCCGGTGGCGGGAGCTCGGGTTCGTCGCCGTGTACGGCGTGATGGGCCTGGCGATGACCCAGTGGCTGTACCTGGTGAGCATCGAGCGCATCCCGGTGAGCGTGACCCTGCTCATCCAGTTCACCGCGCCGCTCATGGTGGCCCTGTGGGTGCGGTTCGCCCGCGGCGAGGACGTCCGCGGCCGCGTGTGGATCGCACTGGCGATGTGCCTCGCCGGCCTCGCGCTGGTGTCGGAGGCATGGGACGGCCTGAGCTTCGACGGCATCGGCACGCTCGCCGCCGTGATCTCCGCGGTGACGCTGGCCATGTACTACCTGCTGGGCGAGCGCGGCCTGGGTCGCCGCGACCCCCTCAGCTTCGCCGCGTGGGCGTTCCTGGCCGCCGGGGTCTTCTGGAGCGCCGCGCACCCCTGGTGGAACTTCCCCGCCCGGGCCCTGGGCAACAGCGTCGACCTCGACCGCGTCACCGACGGCGTCCTGGCCTTCCACGCCCCGCTGTGGATCCTGGTGGCGTTCGTCGTGCTCATCGGCACCGCCGCCCCGTTCGGACTCGTGCTGGTGGCCATCCGGCACATCGGCCCCACCCGGGCCGGCCTCATCGGCACCGCCGAACCACCCATGGCCGGCATCATCGCCTGGGTGGTGCTGGGCCAGACCCTCCACGGCATCCAGGTGGTCGGCGCGGCCGTCGTGCTCGCCGCCATCGTGCTCGCCGAGACCGCCCGGCGGGCGCATCCCGAGGGACCCATCCCGGAGGGCATCGTCCCGTCCTGACGGGGCCTACTCCGATGTCTTGACGCAATCTCTTCCGTGATTGTGACGCCTTCTATTTCGTGATTGTGACGCCTCCGGTCGGGCTGGACGCCGGCCTCCGGCCGGTGTTCTGATCGCGGTGTTCCGGCATCGCCCACGAAGGACCGGACCCGTTGCGCCGATCACGCCGCGTCGCCATGCTCGTCGCCGTCGCCGCCTGGGCGCCCGCCGCGGCGGCCGCGCCACCGCCGCAGGCCATCGAGTTCCCCCTCGGGGTGCCCGGCGGCAGCCCCCTGGTGATCGCCATCACCGTGGGCGCCGACGGGAACCTGTGGTTCGGCAGCCAGTCCGGGATGCTGGGGCGCCTCACCCCCGTGGGCGGCGTCACGCTGTTCCCCCTGCCCCCCGGCGCGGAGGTGCGCGGCCTCACCGCCGGCCCGGACGGCAACGTGTGGTTCGCCGACACCGGCCGCAGCGTGGTGGGGCACATCACGCCCGCGGGCGCCATCACCAGCTTCTCGCAGGGCATCACCGCGTCGGCCCGGCCCGAGAGCATCGTCACCGGCCCCGACGGCAACCTGTGGTTCACCGAGTCGAGCGCCCGCCGCATCGGCCGCATCACCCCGGGCGGCACGGTCACCGAGTTCGCCCTGGGCCTGAGCCCCGGGGCCACGCCCAACGGGATCACCGCCGGGCCGGACGGTGCCCTGTGGTTCACCGAGCTGGAGGGCCGCATCGGCCGCGTCGTCACCGACGGGACCATCACCGAGTTCCAGCAGGGCGTCCCGGCCGACTCGCGTCCCACCGCCATCACCGCCTCCGGCGACGGTGAGCTGTGGTGGGTGGGGGAGCTCACCGACGCCGTGTCCCGCATGTCGCCCGCCGGGATCGTCGCCCCGCCGCCGGGAGGCCTGCCCGTGCCCGGCATCACGAGCCTCGCCCCCGGCCCCGACGGGGCGATCTGGGTGACCGCCGGGGATGCCGTGGGCCGCATCGCCGGGGACGTGCCCACCCTGTTCACCGCCGGCATCCGCCCCGCCACCCAGCCGTGGGGCATCGTCCAGGGTCCCGACGGCGCCATGTGGTTCACCCAGCGGGCCGGGAACGCCGTGAGCCGCATCACCACCGGCATCGACCTCCCCGCCGACGGAAACCTGCTGCTCAACCCCGGGTTCGAGGCCGGCCCCGCCGCCGGGCCCGGGGCGAACCGCCCCGTCCCCGGGTGGGCGACCACCGGCACGTTCACCGCCGTGCCGTACTCGGTGGGCATGGGGTTCCCGGAGCCCGCGAACTCCCAGGCGATCGGCGGCGGGGCCAACGCCGGGGCCGGCGGCCCGGGGTCCGCCGAGTCACGCGCCATCCAGCACGTCGACCTCACCGGGCGCGCCACGGCGATCGACGCGGGACGGGTGACCGCCACCATCGCCGCCCACCTGGGCGGCTTCGGCTCGGACACCGACGCCGCGACCGTCACCGCCACCTTCAGGGACGCCGGCTGGAACGCCCTCGGCAGCGCCACCATCGGGCCGGTCACCGCCGCCGACCGCCAGAGCCAGACCGGGCTGCTGCCGCGCGGCCGCGACGCGGCGGTGCCCGCCGGCACCCGGTACATCCAGGTGACGGTCATCGCCACCCGGGCCCCCGGAGCGGCCTACAACGACGGCTACGCCGACAACGTGTCGCTCACGCTGCGCACCGCCCCCGTCCCCGCGCCCGCCGCTCCGGGGCCGCCCGCCGGCACCGGCGCCCCGGGGGTCACCGGGCTGCGCCTCGTGCCGGCGACGGTGCGGGCCGGCCGCCCCGTGTCGGTGCGGTTCACCGCCTCCGCCGCCGCGCGCCTGACGGTGCGCGTGCAGCGCGTCCTGCCCGGCCGCCGCGCCCGCGCGGGCTGCGTGGCGCCCCGTCCCGCGCTGCGCGGCCTGCGGGCATGCACCCGGTACGCCAACGTCGCCGCGGTTCCCGCGAACGCCGCCGCGGGCGCGAACCGCGTCTCCCTCGCCACACGGGGACGCGCCCCCGGCCGGTACCGGGTGCGCCTGCAGCGCGGCGCCACGGTGCTCGCCGCCGCCGCGCTGCGCGTGATCCCGGCACGCCCCGCCCGGTAACGCCGGCCGGTCACGGCGGGTCGGTTCGTTCGCATGCGTGGACGTGCCCTCATCGCCATCGCCGCCCTGCTGGCGTGCGCCGCCCCGGCGGCGGCCGTGCAGGTGCGGGGCGTGGACCCCACCGCGGAACCCATCCCCGGGGCGTCGTTCGCGTGTTACGCGGAGGAGACGGGCGACGACTACGCAGCCCCGGCGTTCACCATCGCCATCGGCCCCGGCCGGACGTACCGCATGGCCGCCGGTTCCGGCACCTTCACGGTGGACCCGTCGGAGATCCTGAGCGTCAGCTTCGCCACCGGGCCGCTGTCGGGCGCGGCGTTCCCGGGGGCGGTGCGGTTCGACGACTGGGGCCAGGTGCTCACGTTCAGGGCGCCGAGCGGCGGCGACCACAGCTGCTACCAGTCGGGCCCGCGCCAGCGGCTCGCCCTCACCCAGATGCGCCTCAGAGACCCCGCCGAGGGGACGTACACGTGCGCGGTGGACGACGGCGGCGCGCCGGCGGGCACGTTCGTGTTCCTGCCGGGCAACACCTACCGGTACGCCGGCACGACCGGCGCGTACTCCGCCGACATCCTGGGCCACCAGGACGACACCTTCAGCATCCTCGAGTTCGCCGGCGGCGCGCTGGACGGCCGGATCGCGAGCTACGGCCAGCAGGAGGCCACCGGCGTGCGGCGGCTGTCGCTCGACACCACGCCGGACGTCACGTGCGCGTCGCTGGGCGCACCGGCGGCGCGTCAGCGGTTCGGGTCCGGCAGGGCCCCCGCGCCGCCGCGCGGCGCCGGCGGGCTCACCGGCATGTACGCCGCGTACCGGGTGGACGTGACCGGGGCGTGCGGCGGGCTGTGCTGGTCGTTCCTCACGTTCACGAGGCGCGGCGCGGTGTACACCCGGGAGCCCCGCACCGGCCCGTCCGATGCCGCCTGCGCCAGGCGCCTGCCGAACGGCCTGCCGGTGTGCGCGACCTACACGATCACGGGCGGCCGCATCCGCATCGGGGAGGAGACCTCCGCGTTCGCGCGCAGCGGCCGGAACCTGCGGATCGGCGGCCTGGTGTACCGGCCCGTGCGGCCCGCGCGGGGCCAGCGGCTGGCCGGCACGTTCCGGTCCACGACGACGATCCTCAACCCGGACGGCTCCGGCGGGGTCACGGCCAGCACGACGTTCGGGTTCACGGCCGGGGGACGGTTCACGCGCACCGGCTTCGCCGGGTCCACGTTCAGCCCGCTGCCCGGCAACCCGGGGGCCGCGGTGACGACCGTGGCGAACACCGGGAGCGCCGGGACCTACCGGGCGGTGGGCCCCAACACCATGGAGTTCCGGTTCGCGGGCGGCGCGCGCAGCCGGGTGTTCTTCTTCATCCCCGAGGGGAGCGGCACCCGGCCGAAGCTGCTGCGGCTGGGCGGGTCGAGCTACCTGCCCAGGTAGCTCACCCCTCCCCCGCGGACTCCCGGCGCAGGGAGGTGTTGTCCCAGCCGGCGTCCACCTCGGCGAGGATCGCCTCGCCGTCGCCCAGCATGGCCTCCTCGATGGCGCGGATCCTCGCGCGGGCCTCCGAGACGTGCTGCTTGCGGTCGGTCACGGCGGCGAGCTCCCGCAGGTGCCGCTCGTCGTGCCAGCGGAACGTGCGGGCGGCGCGCACCGCCTGGTAGCGGGACCGCCCCAGGGCGGCGAGGGCGTCGGTGCCCATGCGCAGGGCGGTGTCCAGGCTCTCGCGGTACACGTCGTCCACGCCGTCGTTGATCGCCCGGTACGCGCCGGTGCGGTCGTGGGCGCGCACCATCACCCGCAGGTCCGGGAAGTGCCGCCGCACGTTGCGCACCAGCTCCCCGGCCTCCTCGCCGTCGCCCAGGGCGATGATCAGCAGGCGGGCGCGCTCCGCCCCGGCGGCGCGCAGCAGGTCCAGGCGCGAGGCGTCCCCGTAGAACACCTTGAGGCCCAGGCGGCGCAACGCCTCCACGTGGCCCGGGTCGGCGTCCAGCACCGTGGCGTCCACGCCGTTGGCCCGCAGGAACCGCCCCACCGTGGATCCGAAGCCGCCGAACCCGGCGATGATGACCGGGTGCTCGGTGTCGATGGCGTCGGCCTCGGGGCGCTCGGCCCGGGCGGGGCCGATGCGCGGCAGAAGCACCCCCTCGGCCACCAGGAGCAGCAGCGGGGTCACGGCCATCGACACGGCCACGGCACCCACCAGGGTGCTCACCGTCGTGGCGTCCAGCACGCCCTGCTGCCGGGCGGTGGCGAGCAGCACGAAGGCGAACTCCCCGCCCTGGGCGAGCGCCAGCGCGAACAGGGTGCGCTGGTCCACGCCCATCCGGAACCGCACCCCAAGTGCCAGCAGCACCGCCGCCTTGGCCGCGACCAGCCCCGCCACGATCCCGGCGATGCGCAGCGGGTCGTCACCCAGCACCCCGAAGTCGATGCCGGCGCCCACCGCGATGAAGAACAGGCCCAGCAGCAGTCCCTTGAAGGGCTCGATGTCGCCCTCCAGCTCGTGCCGGTACTCGCTGTCGGCCAGCACCACGCCGGCCACGAACGTCCCGAGCGCCGGGGACAGGCCCACCGTGTCCATGAGCAGCGCGATGCCGACCACGATGAGCAGCGCGGCGGCGGTGAACACCTCACGGATGCCCGCCCCCGCGATGAAGCGGAACACGGGCCGCAGCAGGAACCGGCCGGCCAGCACGATCAGCGCCACCGCCGCCAGCACGGCGAGGGCCTGCCCCCAGCCGGGCAGCTCCCGCAGCGGGGCGTCGCCGCCGTCGCCACCCGCGGCGTCCACGGTGGCCAGGAGCGGCAGCAGGGCGAGCATCGGGATGACGGCGATGTCCTGGAACAGCAGCACCGAGAAGCCGTTCTGCCCGGCCTCGGTGCCCATGAGGCCCTTCTCCTGGAAGGTCTGCAGCACGATCGCCGTCGACGACAGCGACAGGATGAGCCCGATCGCGATGGCGGCGCGCACGTCCTGCCCGGCGACCCCCGCGCCCACGGCGACCACCAGGGCGGTGAGCGCCACCTGCAGGCCGCCCAGGCCCAGGATGGGCACGCGCAGCCGCCACAGCCGGGCGGGCTCCAGCTCCAGCCCGATGAGGAACAGCATCATCACCACGCCGAACTCGGCGAAGTGCAGGACGTCCTCGCCCTCGGTGCCCACGAACCCCAGGGCATACGGGCCGATGACCACCCCGGCGACCAGGTAGCCCAGCACCGACCCCAGGCCCAGGCGCCTGGCCACCGGCACCGCGACGACCGCCGCCAGCAGGTACACGAAGGCCTGGGCGAACGGGCCGTCAGCCATCGGGCGCCGCCGCGCAGATCACGTTCATGAGGGCCGGGGTGTTGAGGCGCGGGGCGCCCTCGGCGGCCGCGTGGTCGAGGGTGCCGTCGCGCAGCGCCTCCACGACCCGCCGGTAGTCCTCGGCGGCCATCGCGATCTGCGCGGCGTCCATGCGCAGCGACCCGTGCACCGCGAACGGCGGCAGGTACCGCATGCCGCACAGCACGGCGGTGCGCTCGAACGGCACCAGCAGGTCCCGGATGTGCACGCCGTGCGTGCCCTCCGGGGAGTACGCCTCGGAGGTGCCGGCGGTGGTGACCGCCGTGAGCCACGTCTTGCCGCGCAGGTGGTGGCCGTGCCGGCCGTACGCCCACCCGTGCTCCAGCACCAGGTCGAGCCACTCCTTCACGATCGCCGGGCAGGAGTACCAGTACAGGGGGTGCTGCAGCACCACCGCGTCGTGGGCGTCCAGGAGCTCCTGCTCATCGCGCACCCGGATGTCGAACTCCGGGTAGGTCTCGTACAGGTCGCGGAACGTCACGCCCGGCAGGTCGCGCACGGCATCGGCGAGCACCCGGTTCACGCGGGAGCGGGCCTCGGCGGGATGCGCGAACAGGATGAGCACCTGGGGCATGGGGCGGCGAGCCTAACGGCGGGCGGTGCCGCGGGCCCCCCTGCCCCCCGGGGCAGCCGACGGGTTCAGGTCTCGATCGAATCGGACCGATACGACGGTCATGGGAACCGGCCTCCCCCGCCCGTGGTTCGCCGCACTGGTCGCTGCCGCGGTGGCGGGGGTCCTGTACGCCGTCGTCCCGTACTCGACGGCCACCGAGTTGCTGTGCTTCAACGTCCCGGTGATGGTCGCGGCCGCCGCCGGGCTCGCCGGGCTCCGGCGGCAATGGCACCGGCGCCGCGGGCCGTGGCTGCCGCTGGCGATCTCGCTGGGCCTGTTCTGCATCGGCGAGCTCATCTGGTTCGGGTACCTGCTGGCCGGCATCGACCCGTACCCGTCCATCGCGGATGCCGTGTTCCTGGCCGGCTACGTCCCGTTGGGCCTCACCGCCGTGCTGTTGGCCCGCGACCCCAGCGGCCGCAGCGAACCGGACCGCACCGCCTGGATCGACGCGGGTGTCCTGGCCCTCGTCGCCGGCCTGCTGATGTGGGCGACCGTCGTGGAACGGGCCGCCACCGAGGCCGGGCTGCCGCTGGCGGAGCGGATCTTCGCCCTGGCCTACCCGCTCACGGATCTCCTGGTGATCGGCCTGTTCCTGCGGCTGCTGCTCAACCGCGGCGCCCGGACGCCCGCCGCGCACCTGTTCACCGTCGGCGTGGTCTTCACCCTCATCGCCGACCTGTGGTTCTCGTGGGTGGACCTGGAGGGCGCCTACACCCCCGGCTCGTTCCTCGACACGGTGTGGGTGTTCGGATACGTCGCACTGGGCGCCGCGCCCCTGCACGCTTCCGCCTCGCGGCCGCCCCGGCCCATCGCCGACGACCAGGGCCTGGGCCGCGGCCGGCTGCTCATGGTCCTGGCCGCCGTGCTGGTCCCCATCATCGCCCTGGCCTTCGAGGTCGGCGGACACGACGACCTGGGGGCGAACACCGCGACCCTCGCGCTCATCGTCGCCGCCCTGGTGATGGGGCTCGTGTCGCTGCGACTGTGGATGCTGCTCAGCCGGACGCGCCGCATCGAGGCACGCCGGGGCGCGGAGCGCCTCTCCGCCCTGGTGGACCACTCCACCGACGCCATCCTGCTGCTGGACGCGGATCTGGCCGTCACCTTCGCCAGCCCCGCCGCCGGCGACGTCTGGGAGGCCGACGTCGAGACCCTCACGGGGCGGCGGTTCCTCACCCTCCTCCCGGAGGGCGAGCGCGCCGGGCTCGCCCGCCAGTTCGCGCACCTGGTGTCCGGCGGCGCCGACGCGCCCCAGCCCATCGAGGGCTGGCTGCAGCCGGTGGACGCCCCGCAGCGGGCGTTCGAGGGCGTCGCCCGCAACCTGCTCGCCAACCCGTCGGTGGCGTCGGTGGTCGTCACGCTGCGCGACGTCACACAGCGCAGGGAGCTGGAGGCCCAGCTGGAGCGCCGGGCGTTCCACGACCCGCTCACCGGCCTCGCCAACCGCGCGCTGTTCCAGGACCGCATCCAGCACGCCCTCGACCGGGCCGCCCGCCAGCCCGACGCGTGCCTGGCGGTGGTGTTCATCGACCTGGACGACTTCAAGGCCGTCAACGACGGGATGGGCCACGGCGCCGGTGACGAGCTGCTCATCGAGGTGGGGAACCGGCTGCGCACCTGCGTGCGGCCGGCGGACACCGTCGCCCGCCTGGGCGGCGACGAGTTCGCGCTGCTGCTGGAGGACCTCCCCGGCCCGGAGCAGGCACGCCTGCTCGCCGAGCGGGCCATCGAGCTGCTGCGCATGCCGCTGCACGTGATGGACGTGGACCTCGCGGTGCCGGCGAGCGCCGGCGTCGCCGCCTACACGCCGGGGTCGACGGTGGAGAGCCTGCTCCGCGACGCCGACATCGCCATGTACGCCGCGAAGGCCGCCGGCAAGTGCCAGGCCGCCATGTTCGACGAGCACCTGCGCGACGTCGCCCAGCAGCGCCTCGCGCTGCGCGTCGCCCTGCCGGAGGCCCTGCGGATGGAGCAGCTGCGGCTCACCTACCAGCCCATCCAGGACCTCGCGGGCCGCGAGCTGCGCGGCTTCGAGGCGCTGCTGCGCTGGGACCACCCGGAGCGCGGCGAGATCCCTCCCGCGGACTTCATCCCGGACGCCGAGGAGAGCGGCCTCATCATCGACATCGGCAGCTGGGTGCTGCACAAGGCGTGCGCCCAGGCGAAGGCGTGGAACGACCGCGCCGGCCGGCCGCTCACCATGAACGTCAACGTCAGCGGCGTGCAGCTGCGGCACCCCGAGTTCCAGCACGAGGTGGAGCGGGCCCTGGCCGACACGGGCCTGCCGGCAGAGCTCCTGACGCTGGAGATCACCGAGTCCGTCCTCATCGAGCACGGGCAGGACACCACGATCCTGGACCGCCTGCGGCACATGGGCGTCGGCCTCGCCCTGGACGACTTCGGCACGGGCTACTCGAGCCTCGCGTACCTGCAGCGGTTCCCGGTGACCAGCGTGAAGATCGACCGGGCGTTCATCAGCGAGCTCACCCGCAACGGGGACGACACCCTGGTGCGCAGCGTCGTCGCGATCGCCGATGCCCTGTCGCTCACCACCGTCGCCGAGGGCGTGGAGACCGACTCCCAGCTCGACACCCTGCACGCCCTCGACTGCGGCCTCGCCCAGGGCTTCTTCGTGGGCCGTCCGCAGCACCCCCACGAGATCGACGCCCTCATCGACAGCGTCACCGGGGTGCCGCCCGCGGCGGCGTAGCTACCGTGCGGGCGCGGCCGGCCGGCGCCTCGGCGGGGGCGCGCCGAACCTGGGGACCCGCACCACCTCGCCCTGGGTGACCAGGCGGGGGCCGTCCTCCACCATCCACCGCAGCGCCCCCGGGTTCACGCCGACGGCGGCCGCCGCGGCGGCGACGCCCTCCAGCAGCCCCGGGGGACGGCGCCGCGCGGAGTGCGCGTCGCTGGCGATGAAGTGCGCGAAGCCGTTGCGCAGCAGGTCCTCCGCCGCCCGTTTCGCGCGGGGGCCGTTCTCGCCCATGAGGCTCCACGCGGTGACCTGCACCAGGGCGCCGCGGCCCACCAGGTCGCGCATGCGGTCGGGGTTCGACTGGACGCTCTCGTTGCGCTCCGGGTGGCCCAGCACCACGCCGAACCCGCGCACCTCAAGGGCGTCGAGCACGTCGTGCACGTCCAGGGGCCAGCCCTTGAACGGCAGCTCCACCAGCAGCCACCGGCCGCCGCCGCCCAGGCTCACCATCCGCAGTTCCTCGTCGGTGCGGCGCACCACGGCGTCCAGGGTGAACTCCGCCCCCGGCAGGATCCGCAGCGGCACCGCGCGGTGCTCGAGCTCCGCACGCATCGACTCGACCGCCAGCACGATGTCCCGCGGCCGGGTGGGATAGCGGCCCGTGTTGATGTGCGGCGTGCACACCATCGTGGTGATCCCCTCCCGCACCGCCACGCGGGCCATCTCCACGGAGTCCGCCATCGTGGACGGGCCGTCGTCGATGCCGGGCAGGAGATGGTTGTGGAGATCGATCACGATCCCCCACAGTAGCGGCCCCGCCGGTCGCGGGCCGTCAGGCCGTCAGCGCCCGTCCACCAGCGCGTCGCCGGCCGGTGTGATGGCGAACCACGTGAGCCCGTCGAGCACCGCGGCCCGCGCCAGCCCCGACACCGCCAGGCGGTGGAGCGTCGCCCGCGCCGTCACCGAATCCGTCTCGCCGTGCTCGGCCAGCAGGGGCGGCGACACCGCCCCGGACCGCATCAGCAGCAGCGCCCGCGCGCCGAGCTCGCCGCCCAGCCGCGCATCCCTCCGGGCGAGCTCGCCGGGGGTCACCACGGGAAGACGAATGACCGTCGCCATACGCCGAGGATTGCGCGGGCCGCACGGCCCGCACATCCACGTGCGCACCCACGAGCCGTGCGGGTTTCCCGATGGCCGGCGGCGCGCTATGTTTCCGGTCCCCGGGGCATTAGCTCAGCTGGGAGAGCGCCTGGATCGCACCCAGGAGGTCAGCGGTTCGAATCCGCTATGCTCCACTCCCCGAGGAACCCCGCCACGTGCGGGGTTTTTTGTATGCCCACCCCGCAGGTGGATGCGTTCTGTGCCGCACGAGATCCGTGCCACCCCGGGCCGTTCGATCGCCAAGCCGCGCAACCATCGAGCCGGTCCGGATCCACGTCCACCAGGACGTGGGCGTAGACGTCGAGCGTGACGCTGGCCGAGAACTCTGTCGCGCAGGGGTCGACGGACGCCTCCGCCTCTGCGACGCTGGACAGAGATCGGTCGAGCACCCGGGGGGAGCGATCTTGCGTGAAACCGGGATCGTCGTTGGCCAGGGTGGCCGTAGCCGCTCTCGCCGGGTGGCCGTGTGTGTGGCTCCGACTGCTGCCGCCCTCGGTGCGTCCGCCGGGCTGACGCTCGGGGGACCGGGCGAGCAGTACAAGCCGTGCCACTGGCAGAATTCCGGGTGCGCAAAGGGCGACATCCTCGGCCTTGGCACGAAGAACAGCGGCTTCTACGACCACAGCACGGGTTTGGCCACCTCCGGAGTTAGCGGGCGCTCGAAGGGCCTCCGAGTCAAGCGTGGCAGCACATTCTCTGGTTGGTGGTTCAGCACGAGCGCCTATCACGACCAGGCCTTCTCACAGGTGTGGCCGCAGCGGCACTGGTGCGGCAATAACACGTCGTCGCCACAGTCGATGTGGTGCGATATGTGGCTGAACGGCTTCTCGCCCAACTCAGGAGGAGGACGTCAAATGATGAGGTCGTCGCTTGCACGACGAGGCTGCATCGCCGGAGGTTTCACTTTTCTTGCCATCGGCATCCTCTCGGCCATAGGCATCGGGTCGGGCCTATCACAGGGCGAGCCGGCGGCCGACCCGGTGCGACCTGCCGAGCGAGGCATCGCATTCGCGACCGCGCCTGACGGCGTCCGCTTCGCCTTGTCTCCGGCCGTGGACGCGGGCACCTTGGAGTTCAAGAGCCAAGGGCAGGGGCGGTACGTCTACCTCGCGGACGGCAAGGGCCCCGCGGCGGGGATGAGGTGCATCGTGGTGGCTCGTAGGGCTCAGACGAGCACAGCCTGCGATACCGCATCCAACGTCGAGAGGATCGGCCTGGTGGTCAGTGGGGAGACGGGCAGGGGAACACTTGACGTGACCGGCCACCTGCCCGGAGCGACACCCGACGCGTCGGCAACCGGTCAGGTCTTCCTCAATGGAGACGGTGTCTTCGCCCTCGAGGTCCCGGAGTCGCAAGCGGAACTCGGGCTTCGAAGGAATGGGGTCGCGACGCGGGTTCCGGTCCCGGGCGGCGGTCCGACTCGCCTGAAGCCGTAGCCAGGAGCCTCACAGGACGAGTGCAGCAGGGTTGTGCGTGAACGTGGCGAGGAGGGACGAACACCATGCGTTCTCGAAACATGGGACGTCAACCCCAATGGCTACGTGTAAGCACGCTGTGTTTTGGTCTCGTGCTCGGGGCGCCTGATGAGCACGGTCTGAGAGGTTGGGTAAGCGAATGGAGCGACGCTGGAAACTGATCGGGGCCGCCACCGTTGGGCTGCTTGTAGCTACCGTGCCACTTGGGATTGCACAGCTCGCATCACAGGGCGACGACGCGCAAGTCGTGGAGGATCCCAGCGCACCGCCGGTGAAGTGGGAGTCGGTCGGCGAACTGACTGTTCCGTCGCATTTGAGGGGCTCAGTGCAGGTCGACAAGCTTCAGGAGCTGGGGACGGCGGATGGGATGAGCTTCTTCAGGGGTCCGGCACAGGCAGGGTGGGGCGGGCCAGGCCCGGCCGTCTCCGAATGCGATGTACTGGTGCAAAGTAACGGGGAGGCGCAACTGAGCTGTAGCGAGCCGGGCAAGCCCTCAGTCGGCCCCAACTACATGCGCGCAGTGCTACCTGGCGGTCGCATTGAGGGTGCGATCTTCTTCTCGAGTGGCGTCCGGAGCGTGGAGATTGATGGGAAGGCAGCAGTGCTCACGCCCGGAGCGGTGCTGCCGATCGTCGGACGGGAGTTGGCACCCGGCACGAAGGTTGTCGAGGTGGATGTGACCGGACGGCGGAGCACGTTGGTGATCGGTGGGTAGGCCAGTGTGAAGGTTGCGACCAGGGTCTTCGGCGCTGCCGCCGCATCGCTGGCCAAGGCGCTCGGCTGATCTGATCTGAGGACCCTGGCGGCGAGCGACCGCTGGGTGAAGGTCGTTGGAGACGCACTCGCCGGGAACCGAGGCGTTGAGGGGATCCTCACCGCCCTGACCAGCGACTTTGGACCCGTTCATCCGGTGCGCCCGCACCATCGACGCCCACCGTGGCCTGGTCGTCAACGCCATCACCGAGCGCCTCACACGCCTGCCTTGACGGCATGGACTCGACCGGCGCGAGACGGGAGTTCGACGCATGCCCACCACTCCGACCGACGGCGGCGCACGGACCATCATGCTGCTGGGCAGCGTCAACGTCGGCGGTCACCGCCTCGCCATGTCCGTGCTGCGGTCGGTGCTGGGAACGGCCGGCTGCAGCGACGTGGTCCCGTCTCTCCGGTCGGGCAACGCGGTCATGTCCCCGCCGCCCCGAGAGCCGCGCGGCCTCGCGGCCACGTTGGGCGAGGCGATCGGCCGCCGCCGGTTTCCACGTGCCGGTGGTGCTGCGGATTGGGACCAGGCGGAACCCGACCAGCTCCTTCGCTGAATGAGCCGCCGTTGCGGCTGCTCGGAGCGACGCCGTTGCAGTCTAATCTGCATTAGACTAATTTGGATTAGACAATGGCTCGGACGTTGACCGCATACGACTGGCCACGCAGGGCGGAGTTCGTCAACCGAGTCGAGGACCTCGCCCGCATCGAGGAGTGGTGGAACGGCCCGTCACGGGATGCCCTCTGCATCTTCGGGCGCCGTCGCGTCGGCAAGTCCTGGTTGTTCCAGGCATTCGCCCACGGCAAGCCCGCCGTCATCCTGATCGCGGATCGGCGACTCGCGGGTCCACAGCTGCAGCGGTTCGCCGACCAGCTGGAGATCCCACTGGGGGTGCGTCCCGAGATCACCGACGTCATCGACCTCATCCGCGCCGCGTACCGCCTCGGTCGCGACGAGCGGTGCCTGGTCGTCATCGACGAGCTGCCGTACCTGCTGCCCGAGGGTGCCACGCGGCCCCAGGTGCTCACCGCGATCCAGCGGGTCATGGAGGAGGAACGCGACGCCTCCCACACCAAGCTCCTGATGTGCGGGTCGCTCATCGCCCAGATGGAGACGCTGCTCGCCCAGAGCAGTCCCCTCCACGGCCGGCTCGTGCCGCTCGAGATCCGCCCCATGGACTTCGGCGAGGCCCAGGGCTTCCTGGACCCGTCCGACAACGCAGAGGAGCGGATCGTCCGCACCGCGGTCGCCGGGGGGATGGCCCGTCACCTGGCGGAGCTCGGGCGAGGGCCGCTCGACGACGCCCTGTGTCGGACCACACTCAACGTCCGGGGGTCGCTGTTCAACGATCCGCGGACCGTGCTCGAGCAGGAGCTTCGCGCGCCGGCGACCTACTTCTCCATCCTGGAGGCGCTGGCCGACGGCGAGCGGGGCATCGACCACCTCGCCGAGCAGACACACCTCTCGAGCAGCGCGCTGGGCCCGTATCTCCAGACGCTCGAGCGGATGCGGCTCATCTCCGAACGCCTCCCCGTGGGCGTTCCCCGGACCGCCCGCGGCCGGAAGTACCGGATCGACGACGGCTTCATCCGCTTCTGGTTCCGGTTCGTCTTCCCCTTCCAGACCGCGCTCGAAGGAGGGCTGCCGGGTCGCGCGCTCTGGGAGGGCAGGGTTTCGGACGAGCTGCCGGACTTCGTCGGCCAAGCATTCGAGGATCTGTGCCTCCGCTACACCCGTCGCCGCTTCGGGACCCTGGCGCCGACCATCGGCACATGGTGGGGCAACGCGCTCGACACGCATCGCCGAGCGAAGACCCGGATGGTCGAGGAGATCGACGTGGTCGGGGTGAGCCGCAAGCGGCTCAGGATCGTCGGCGAGTGCAGGTGGACGACGAAGCCCATGCGTGCCGCGGTGCTGGACGACCTGCTGGAGCTCAAGGTCCCCGCCCTGCTGCAACAGGGAAACCTGACCGGCGATGTCGACGACCTGACCATCCTGCTGTTCTGCCGATCGGGGTTCGACGCAGCGCTGACCGGGCGCGCGGCGCACGACCCGCGTCTGGAGCTGATCGGCGTCGAGGCCCTCGTGGAGGGGCTCACCGCCTGACCGGGTGCGCGGTGAAGGGCGCCGGCCCTCCGCGCACCGCACCGGTGCGGGCGTCGATGCGCGCCAGCCCGTCCCGCGTCGTCGCCCACGCCCCGGAGGGACCCGCCGCCACCACGCTCGGGAAGAGGAGCCCGGCCCCGGATCGCCCGATCACCCGTTCGCCCACGGCGGCGACGCGGTACACGGTCCGGTCCGTCGTGACCCAGACCGTCGCGCCGCCGATGCCGACCGACGACGGCACTCCGGGCAGCGGGCCGACCGCGCCGGCGACCCGCCGGGTCCGCGGATCGAAGCGGACCAGCCTGAAGCGCGACGCGCCGGGCCGCCGGACGGTCACCCACAGCTGCCCGCCACGGCGCGCCACTCCCGCGGGGAGTCCCGGCAGGGGCCACCCACCGAGGGGCTCGAGCGTCGTGGCGTCGAACGCGATGACCCGTCCCCAGGGTGCCCGGTCGCCGGAGACGACCACCCACACCGCGCCGTGGAGCTCGGTGACCCCGGCCACGCCCCGGACACCCCGCAGCCTGCGGACCGCCGGCGGTCCACCACGATCCGCGAACCGCACCAGGACGCGGCGCCCGGCACCGGTCGCCCGATCCTCCAGCACCGCCCGGTACCGCGCCCCGTCATCCGTGACCGACGATTGGCCCACTGGCACCAGGCCGTGCGGCAGCGCCCCCACCCGCCGCGGTGTCGGGTCCCATGACGCCATCACGAACACGCCCCTGGAGGTCACCACCCACAGGGCACGACCCCCCTGCTGGGCGTCGAGCACCCGGCCCGCGACCTGCCGACCGGGACGGACCAGGCGATTCCGGGGTACGTCGACCTCGTACACCCGCGATCCGTGCGCGATCCGGGGACCCAGCGCTCCTGCCGTGACCGCGGTCGGCACGACCGCGTCCGCGGGAGCGGAATGCGCCCCGGCGACCAGGGCCGCCATGGCGAACGCCGCCGCCCCTCCCCAACGCCCACCGGCTCGCACTCCGCCGCACCACCTCTCCGAGCACCGTGGTCTCCAATCCAACTACGGCCGCGGTGGGCATCCCCGTCCCGGACAGCCGCGGAATCCCCGGCGTCGCGGTCCGGCGGGTCGGCGCTGCGGACGGCCTCCCTCGACGGCCTCGACGCCGCTCGAGCCCACGCCACGTGACCCCGGGAATCCCCTCGCCGCGCCGGTCAGTGCTCCACCCCAGGCGCCGCGCCGGCGACCTCGTGCGCCGCGCGGTTGGCGAGCACCTCGCCCATGTGCGCCTCCGCCCACCCCTTGAGCTCGCACATCACGCCCTGGAGCGATGTGCCGAGGCCGGTGAGCTCGTAGGTCACCGTGACCGGCACGGTCGCCGTCACGGTGCGGCTGACCAGCCCATCGCGCTCGAGTGAGCGCAGCGTCTGCGTGAGCATCTTCTGGCTCACTCCCGCCAGCCGCCGCGACAGCTCCGAGTAGCGCATCGACCGCTGGCCGCTGAGCGCCGCCAGGATGAGCGCAACCCACTTGTCGGAGATCCGGGCGAGCAACAGCCGGCTGGGACACGCGGCCAGGAACGCGTCGTACTCGACCTTCGCCCGCGCCCGCTTCTGGGCCGCCGTCGTCGTCATCGCGTCAACCCGCCTTCACCATGGTGACTTACGCACTCTGAGGTGCCTACTTCCCAGTGGAGAGTAGCACTGCAACAGTGTGCCCATCGACCACGGAAACGCATCCGCAGCGAGGACCGAACGATGAGTACCCACACATACCGCGCAGCCGTCGTCCGCACCCCGGCGGGCCCCGACTCGATCGAGGTCATCGACCGCCCCGTCGCCGACCCCGGCCCGGGCGAGGTCCGCGTGCAGATCGCGGCCGCGCCCGTCAACCCCGTCGACCGCGCCGTCGCCGACGGCGTCTTCCACCGGATGGGACTCGTCCATCAGCCCGACTGGACCGGGATGGGCTGGGACTTCGCGGGAACGATCGCGGCCACCGGCGCGGGCGTCGACATGGCCCCCGGCACCCGCGTCGCCGGCATGATCGACGGCTTCGACCGCGACTTCGGCGCCCACGCCGGGCAGCTCGTCGTGGCGGCCGCCGACCTCGCCGTCGTCCCCGACGGACTGGACCTGGTGGCGGCGTCGACCGTCCCGCTCAACGGCCTGGCCGCAGCCCAGATCGTGGACCTGCTCGGGGACGCGCCCGCCGGGGAGGACCGGCTGCTGGTGACGGGGGCGGCCGGCGCCGTCGGCGGCTCCGTCACGGCGCTCGCACCGGACCGCGGGTGGCGGGTGACGGGCCTCGCCAGGGCCGAGGACGAGACGTTCGTCCGCGGCCTCGGTGCCGACTTCACCACGCGTGCGGAACCCGGCTGGGACGCGGTCGCCGACGGCGCCGTCCTGCAGGAGGAGGGACTCGCCCTCGTCCGCGACGGGGGGACGTTCGTCGGCGTCCAGCCGAGCGCGCCACCTCCGGCCGAACGCGGCGTCACCGTCACCGCCGTCACCGCGCACCCCGACGGTCGCACGCTGACGGACCTGCTCGCCCGCACCGCGACGGGCGAGCTGCCGGCCCGCGTCCACGCCGTGTTCCCCCTGGAGCAGGCCGCCGACGCCCACCGGGCCCTCGCAAGGGGCGGTGCGCGCGGTCGCGACGTGCTCCGTCCCTGAGCACGGCCGAACCACCCGCACCACCGCTCCGCGCATGGTCGCGGTGGAGCACGAACCGATGACTTCTCCCGTCCACGGGGAGTCCTTCACGCCGTGGACGCGCCTGACATGCCCACGAATCCTCGACCGCGAAAGGAGCGGACGATGGCGACGTTCATCACGATCGGATACGGCGATCGCGCCGGCTACGAGCGGACCGACCCCGCGGTGCGGGACGCCGCGCACGCCCACGACGCACGGCTGCGGGCCGACGGGGTCCTCATGGGGGCCGCCGGCACCCCGGTGCAGGTGCGAAACCACGACGACGCGGGGGTGCGGACCGCCCAGGGCCCGTACATGCACGCAGACCTGCCGGTCGCCGGCTTCGCCGTCGTCGAGGCCGCGACCGCCGAGGAGGCCGCGACGCTCGTCGCCGACAGCCCGTGGGCGGTGGCCCAGGGCGTCGTCGAGGTGTGGCCGCTCCGGCCCACGCCCGCCGGCATCGCCGACGAGATCGCCCCGCTGCGAGCCGACGGCATGGAGATCGTCCTGCCCGGCGACGACGACTGGGACGCCGCCCGCCGCGCCTGGCACCTCACCTACGACCAGCGGCCCGATGCGGTCGCCCTGCCCCGGACCGCCGACGAGGTGATCCGCATCGTCAAGCTCGCCGGTGCGACGGGCCGCCGCGTCGCCGCCCAGTCCACCGGCCACAACGCCCCGCCGCTGGGGGACCTCGCCGGGACGATCCTGCTGAGGACCGCGAACATGCGGGGCGCGGAGATCCTCCCGGAGACCCGCACCGCCCGCGTGAACGCCGGCGCGTGGTGGGAGGACGTCATCGTCCCCGCCGCCGAGCACGGCCTGAGCGCCCTCCACGGCTCCAGCCCCGACGTCGGCGTCGTGGGGTACGTGCTGAGCGGCGGCATCGGCTGGCAGGTCCGCAAGCACGGCCTGGCCGCCAACTCGGTGACCGCGTTCGAGCTGGTCACCCCCGCCGGGGAGCTCATCCGGGCCGACGCCGAGCAGCACGCCGACGTGTTCTGGGCGCTGCGCGGCGGCGGCGGGAACTACGGGGTGGTCACCGCCCTCGAGCTCGAGCTGTACCCCCTGGAGGAGGTGTACTGCGGCTGGCTGGTCTTCCCGTGGGAGCGGTCCGCCGAGGTCCTCCAGGCCTGGCGCGAGTGGACGGCCACCGTGCCGGAGGAGGTCACCTCCGTCGGCCGGATCCTGCAGCTCCCGCCGCTGGAGCAGATCCCCGAGCCGCTGCGCGGCCGGAACATCGTGGTGGTCGAGGCCGCGATCCTCACCGACGAGGCGACCGCCGTGGACCTGCTCGCCCCGCTGCGGGCCCTGGGCCCCGAGATGGACACGTTCGCGACGACCGGGCCGATCGGCCTCATGCGCCTGCACCAGGACCCCGAGGGCCCCACCCCGGTGTTCCTGAAGGCCGACAACTTCGACACCCTCACCGCGGAGACGATCGACACGTTCGTCGCCCACCTGGGGCCGGGCAGCGGATCGCCACTGGTGAGCGCCGAGATCCGCCACGTGGGCGGTGCGGCCGGCCGTCCCCACCCCGGCGGGGGCGCGCTCGACCGCTTCCAGGGTGAGTTCGTGTACGTGGGCATCGGGATGCCCGTCACCCCGGAGCTCACCCAGGCGATCCCCGTGCACCTGGAGCTCGTGCATCGGGCGTTCGAGGAGCTCGCGAACGGCCGGACGTACCTGAACTTCGCCGAGGAGCCGGCCGACACCGGCACCGCCTTCACGGCCGGCGCCCACGAGCGGCTGCGGACGCTGCGCCGCCGGATGGACCCGGAGAACCGGATGCGGGCGAACCACCCCATCCCGGCGTGACCGCCGGGCGGGGCCCTGGGCGCGGCGGCTCCTCCGGCGCCGCGGCCCGGGCCGGGAGGGCCGCGTGCGGGCCCTCCCGGGTCCCCGCCACGCGATGGCCGGGCGGCGGTGAGGTCGTCTGCCCGCGGGTGTGGCCGTGCACCGGGCGACGGACGCATCTCCCGGGTCGTCCACGCCGCCCCGGGAACACGACGCCCCGGTGGTGCACATGCGCGAGGGCATCGGCCTCGGCCTGACGTGAACCACACCCCCCGAAGGGGGAGTGGGAGCCGGCACGCGGCCGCGCATACCCTCGGGCCGGCGCCGCACGGGCGTCGCGACGACCGGGAGGGCACCGCATGACCAGGAGACTCCGCCGGGGCGCGCTCATCGGGGGCGCCGCCCTCGCCGCCGCCGCCATGCCCGCCGCGGGGGCGCAGTTCCACACGTACACGCTCCTGTCCGCGCACGGCAAGGTCACGTACACGTTCAACGGCGGCGGGGTGGGCACCCACATCCAGAGCGAGTTCCCCTTCACCCGCACGGGGACGATCAACGGCACCCACACCTCCACGTGGAGCTTCGTGGGCAAGAAGGTGGGACGCGCCCCGCTGCAGCGGCAGGTCACGTTCAGCCCGTCGCTCATGCGGGCGTACCGAACCGGCGCCCGCGCCGTGTTCGACACCACCCTCATCGCCGCGTTCGGGCCCGTGCGCAGCACGTCGTCCACGCAGATCACCGGGGTGGGCGGCGACGGCGTCACGCGCACCTGCGCGGTCACGGCCTCCCAGCCCGCCGGCGCCCGGCTGAGCCCGTCCGAGTACTTCCTGCACGGCGCGCGGCAGGGCGGCGTGCTGCGCCTCACCATGGTGTTCGTGGACAACGAGCTGCGGCTCACGAGCCCGAACCAGGACCCGGCCTGCGAGGACGCCCTGCGGAGCGTGACCTGGCGGACGGGCACCGAGACGTTCGCGAAGGTCGCGGCCTCCAAGGTGGCCCAGCGCCGGATCGGCCGCCGGGTGACGCTGGTGGTGACCACCACCACGCCCCTGCTGGGCGACACCGACCAAGGCGCTCCCGTGCAGGTCGGCACCCTCACGCAGCGCTCCGTGTTCGTGCTGCGGCTCAAGCGCGTCGTGTAGCGCGGTATGCAGCCCGCCCGGCCGGATGCGTGCACACCCGGCCGGCGGCGGATGCGGCGAACCGGTGACGCCCCGCCGACCGGGAGCGACCGATGAACGAGATCCGGACCGAGGGCGACCGCTGCATCCCACCGCCACCCGCCGTCTCATCCCGGGGTGCTTTGTGCCCCAGCGGCGCGACCTCGCCGGCGTGATCCGCCCGGCCGCCGGAGGCCGAGCGGCGCGCGGGCCGTGTGTAGGACACTCCGGGACGGGAACGGACCCCCGGACCACGGAGGTGCACCATGGAGACACGCATGCTCGGCGACGGCACCCCGGTGGGCGCCATCGCCCTGGGAGCGATGGCCTTCGCCGGCTTCTACGCCGGCGCCGACGACCGGGAGGGGGTCACCGCCATCCACCGCGCCCTCGAGAAGGGCATCACCCTCATCGACACCGCGGAGGCCTACGGGCAGGGCCGCAGCGAGGGCCTGGTGGGGCGCGCCGTGAGGGACCGGCGCGACCGGGCGGTGATCGCCACGAAGGCCAGCCGGGGCGGCCCCGCGTACCTGCGCGAGGCGATCGACCGGAGCCTGGGCCACCTGGGCCTCGACCACGTGGACCTCTACTACCTGCACCGCGTGGACCCCGAGGTGCCTGTCGAGGACACCATGGGTGCCATGGCCGAGTTCGTGGCGGCCGGCAAGGTACGCGCGATCGGGCTGTCGGAGGCCGGCCCGGAGACCATCCGCCGCGCCCACGGGGTGCACCCGGTGGCGGCGCTGCAGACCGAGTACTCCCTGTTCCACCGGGACCCCGAGACCGACCTGCTGCCGGTCACGCGCGAGCTCGGCATCACCTACGTCGCCTACAGCCCCCTCAGCCGCGGGCTCCTGACCGGCACCATCCGCCGCGAGGACGACCTGCCGCCCGAGGACTGGCGCCACCAGGTGCCGCGGTTCCAGGGCGAGAACCTCGCCCACAACGTGGGCCTCCTCGCCCCGCTCGCCGCGATGGCGGAGATGAAGGACGTGAGCACCGCCACCCTCGCGCTGGCGTGGGTGCTCGCCCAGGGCGACGACATCATCCCGCTGGTGGGGATGGGCCGGCCGTCGAGCGTCGACCGGGCCGCGGAGGCGATGGACGTGCACCTCACCGCCGACGAGCTCGCCACCCTGGACGCCGCGTTCCCGGCGGGGGCCGTGCGCGGGGCGCGGTACCCGGAGACGTACCTCCCCGCGCTGGGACGGTGACCGAGGCCCACCCCCGCGGCCGTCATGTGGTCATCCTCCACCGGCGGCGATGCCGCGCAGCAGGTCCGCGAGCGGACCCGGCATGGTGAACATCGGCCAGTGCCCGGTGGGCAGCTCGTGCCATCCCCAGCCGTCCTCGGTGAACGGTGCGAGCATCCGGTTGCCGGCGGCCGCGGCCTCCCGCACCTGCGACCCGGTGAACCCGCGCTCGGTGCACATCACGACGTGGCGCTCCACCCCGGCCGGCCACGGGCCGGGCGCGGCGATGGGCGTCGTGAACGTCGCGTAGGGCTGCGGGGTGCCGCGCGCGTGGATGAGGGCGAGGTGCGCGTCGGTGAGGCCCGCGCCGCTGCCGTACACCCCGCCCCGCAGCTCCTCGTCGGAGGGCACCGGCCACAGCCAACCTCCGCCGTCGCGCTCGGCGCGCTCGCGCTGCCGGTCGCGCAGCTCGGGCGGCTGGACGTCGGCGAGTGCCAGGCCGTCCCCCAGGGGACCGGTGTCCAGGAACACGACCGCCCGCAGCCGGTCGGGGACGCGTCGCGCGACGGCGTTCACGATCGGCCCGCCGTAGCTGTGACCCAGCAGGACGGCGTCGCGCAGATCCTCGGTCTCCAGCACGCCCACCACGTCGCGCACGTGCGTCTCGGGCGTCACGTCCGGTTGCGCAAGGTGGGCGCGCTCCCCGAGCCCGGTGAGCGTGACCGGGAACGCCTCGTGACCCGCCGCCCGCAGGGGCCCGGCGACCTCCCGCCACGCCCAGCCGCCCAGGCACGCCCCGGGCACCAGCACCAGCGGCCGCGCCGTCATGAGGCGTCCCGCGTGGGGCCCTCGCCGGCGGCGAGCCACGCCAGCAGCGCCGGCCGCGAGATGCGCCAGTCCCCGCCGAGGCGGCGACCCGGCAGGTCACCGGCCTCCAGCCGGGCGAGCACCTCGCCGGCCGGGACGCGCAGCACCGCCGCCGCCTCGTCCACGGTGAGCACCAGCGCCTCCGGCGGGGGCGCGTTGTCGGTGATGTCGATGCGGCCCATCGGCAGCGCCTCGGAGATCATCCGGGTCACCAGATGCCCCTTCCGCACGCCCGTCGCCCGGACCGCCCGGTCGAGTGCGTCCGCCTGGGCGCGCGGGAGGCGGACGTAGAGGGGCACGCGCTCCGGCTCCGTCATACCGCGTTGATATCACGTGATATCAACACGTGCCGTTGCGACGGGTTCGTGGCCGTCCTGAGCGTGTCAGGCGAGCTGCGGGACCGGGACCGCCGCCGGGTGATGGCGGCCGGGGGCCCGGCCGTGGTCGCGGGATGCGGATCTCGGGCGCATCCCCGAGTTCGCCCCGGATCCGGCGCTGCACACCGCCTGACGGCCCGTCACCCCCAGGGGCCGCCCACCTCGGCGAGCAGCCGCAGGCCGTGGTCCCACCGGCCGAGTCCGGAGTCGGCGTTCACGTGGCCCCGCCTGCCGACCCGCTCCAGGCGCGCGCCCCACGCGCCGGCGAGCGCCGCCGCCCGCCCGGGGGTGATGTAGGGGTCGTCGTCGCTGGCGACCACGACGGCGGGGAACGCGAGGCGGCCCGCGGGGATGGGCGCGAACGCGCGGATCTCCTCGAGGGCGTCCGGCGCCTCCACGTCGGCCGGGGCGACCAGCAGCGCGCCGGCCACCGCGCCGGGCGGCGCCGACCGCGCCCAGTGCGCGACAAGGGGGCACCCGAGGCTGTGCGCGGCGAGCACCACCGGCGCGGCCAGGGCGCGGACCGCGTCGTCGAGGGTCGCGAGCCAGTCGGCCAGCACCGGCCGGTCCGGGTCGCGCTGACGCACCCGGGCCCAGCCGAACGCGCGCTCCCACTCGGACTGCCAGTGCAGGGGCCCCGAGTCGCCCAGGCCGGGGACGATGAGCACCTCGGGGGAGCGTGGGGGCATGGCCGGGCATCCTTGCAGGCCACGCCCCCACGCTCCGCGATCGGTCGATGATCGTGCAGCCGGCGTGCGTGGCGATGTCGACGACAACGGACGCGGCCCGGGCCGAGTTCGCCGCGACACCGGGAACGCGCGCTCGGCGACGGTTCCCCCAGGACATCCGTCATGGCCAGGGACATGACGAGTCACACCAACCGTTCGGTCCCCGTGGTGATCGCCTGGCCCCGTCGGCCACACGTGACGCGTGTCACGAATCGCCGGTTTCCCGCCACGGAAGGGTTGGTTGCCAGCCGCACGGGCCCCGGACGGACACCCGGACGCCGCCCGAGGCCACAACGCGACAAACAGCACAAACGCCGAACGCCCCGGATCCCGCTCGCACCGGGCATTCGGGGGGCACCGAAAGGGACCCCGGGGCGGGTACACTCGCGCCCCACCGAAGGGCTACCAAGGGGCATAAATGGGGGCGTTCGAGGACGAGGTCCGCGAGACGCGGACTTGGATGGACGGTGAGCGGTTCAAGGAGATCACCCGTCTCCACACCGCCCGCCAGGTCGTGGAGCAGCGCGGCGTGGTCGAGACCGAGTACGTCGTGGCGCGCAACGCCGCGCGGGACTTCTACGCACGGCTGCGCGAGCTCTTCGAGCAGAACAAGTCGATCACCAGCTTCGGGCCGTACTCGCCCGGCCAGGCCGTACAGATGAAGCGCGCCGGCATCGAGGGCATCTACCTCGGCGGCTGGGCCACCTCCGCGAAGGGCTCCTCCCACGAGGACCCGGGCCCGGACCTCGCCAGCTACCCGTTGAGCGCCGTGCCGGACGAGGCCGCCGGCCTCGTGCGCGGCCTCCTGACCGCCGACAAGAACCAGCGGTACCTGCGGTCGCGCATGACCGACGCCGAGCGCGCCGCCACCCCCGAGGTGGACTTCCGGCCGTTCCTCATCTGCGACGCGGACACGGGTCACGGTGGTGACGCCCACGTCCGCAACCTCATCCGCCGCTTCGTCGAGGTGGGCGTCCCCGGCTACCACATCGAGGACCAGCGCCCCGGCGCCAAGAAGTGCGGCCACCAGGGCGGCAAGGTGCTCGTGCCCAGCGACGAGCAGATCAAGCGCCTCAACGCGGCCCGCCTCCAGCTGGACGTGATGGGCGTGGGCGGCATCGTGGTGGCCCGCACCGACGCGGAGGCCGCGAACCTCCTGGACGGCTGCTCCGACGAGCGCGACCAGCCGTACATCCTGGGCGTCACCAACCTCGAGGTCCCCGCCTACCGCGCCGGCTTCATCGCCGCCCTGCGCAAGCTCAACCAGGCGGGCGTCGAGGACGCGGTCGCGCACCTGCTGTACGACGTGTCCGACGAGGAGTACGCCGAGGCCGACGCCTGGCTCGAGAAGACCGGCGTGGCCGCGAAGATCTCCGACATCGCGAAGGAGTTCCTCGCGACCGGCAGCGACGCCTCCGAGACCCCCATCGACCAGGTCGCCAACGCGTTCCTGGCCGCCTGGGAGGGCGAGGCCGGCGTGACGACGCTGGGCGAGGCGGTCGCCGACGTCATGGCGTTCCGCGCCGAGGAGGGCGTCGACCTGCCGATGTCCACCCAGGAGTGGCTCGAGTACGCGAAGACGGCGTCCTGGTACTCGCAGCGCCGGAAGGCCGCCGACATGGGCCTCGAGGTGACCTGGGAGGCCGACCGGGCCAAGAGCCCGGAGGGCTACTTCCAGGTGCGCGGCGGCATCCCCTACGCCGTGGCCAAGTCCCTCGCGGCGGCGCCGTTCTGCGACATCCTCTGGATGGAGACCAAGACGGCCGACCTCCACGAGGCCAAGGAGTTCGCGGACGCCATTCACGCGGTGTTCCCCGACAAGATGCTCGCCTACAACCTGTCGCCGTCCTTCAACTGGGACACGACCGGCATGAGCGACGACGAGATGCGGCGCTTCCCCGAGGAGATCGGGAAGCTCGGCTTCGTCTTCAACTTCATGACGTACGGCGGCCACCAGATCGACGGCCTGGCGGCGGAGGAGTTCACCACCGCGCTGCGCGAGGACGGCATGCTGGCCCTGGCCCGCCTGCAGCGCAAGCTGCGGCTCCTGGAGTCGCCCTACCGCACCCCGCAGACCCTCGTGGGCGGCCCCCGGGCCGACGCCGCGCTGGCCGCCGTTTCGGGCCAGACCGCGACCACGAAGGCCATGGGCGCCGGCTCCACCCAGGTGCAGCACCTCATCCAGACCGAGGTGCCCACCAAGGTGCTCGCCGGCTGGCTGGCCGAGTGGGGTCAGCACCACGGCGTGCCGGGCACCCTCAAGGTCCAGCTGCGGCCGCACGTCGCCGGCTCCGACCTGCTGGAGCTCGCGGTGGTCCGCGACGGCGGGAAGGTCGCGAACATCGTGTTCGCGAACCTGCACGACCGCCAGGGCCGCTCGATCCTGTCGGTGCGCGACCAGAACACCGACCCGGCCCTGCGCCGCAAGCGCCTGATGACGCTGCTGCACATCTTCCTCGTGCACCGGTACAGGGCGTCGGCGATCCACTACATCAGCCCCACCGAGGACAACACGCGCCAGTCCCAGAGCATGAAGAACCTGTGCCTGTTCGCGAGCGTCACGGACGAGGTCGGCGACATCATCGTCGCGGACGTCGACCCCGCCACGGTGGCGGGCCTCGTCGACCCCAGCGGGTCGGCGATCTCCCAGCTCATCCAGAAGAGCTGATCCCGCGCCGTGCCGGCGCCGTCCCCGGGAGGGGGCGGCGCCGGCCGGGCCGGGCGGCCATGAGAAGCCGTCCATACGGACGGGTCCCACCGTCCATTCCGAGGTGCCGGACGGACCGCCCCGCGGCGAGACTCCCCCCGCGGTACAGGTGGAGATCGGGGGGCACGGGCATGGGCTGGACACGACGGGCGGTCGCCGGCACCGCGGCGGCCGGACTGGCGGCGGCCGGCACCGGCATGTTCGACGCCCCTGCGTCCCCGCCCGGCGGGACGGTGCGCCACGCGCTGACGCACACGTGCCGGACCGTGCCCACGCCCGGGGGCTTCCAGGTCGTGGAGATCACCGGGACCGCCCGGGCGTGGGTGGACCACATGCCGGCCCGCCCCGCACTGGCCGCCGAGCCGCACCGCATCCGGCAGCGCATCGACGTGCGCGTGGAGCGCCGCGTGGTGGGCGGGTGGCGCGGGCCGCGCGGCCGGCTGACCACGGACGCGACGGGCCGTGGCGCCGCGAACACCGGCGAGGCGGCCGTGACCGAGCGGGTGGGGCTCACCATCGGCGGCGGCGCCACCTGGCGCGTGCGGGCCACCGTGCGCGTGCGGAGCGTGCGCGACCACCTGCCCGACGCCGTGCACTGGGGATACGAGGTGGTGTCCCCGCCGTTCTCCTGCGCGCACGTCGTGACCGACGAGGTGCTGCTGGGCCTGCCCCCGGGCTGACGCGCCGCGGGCAGGCCCGCGGGGCTCACCCGGCGAGGTCCTCCGGCCACGCGCCCCACCACTCCCGCCACCCGTCGGCGGACGCCTCCGCCGACACCCGGGTCCGGCCCTCGCCGGCCGGGTCCAGCGTGATCTCCACCGTGCGTCGATGAGCCCGCACCACTCGTCCCAGCCGCGTCCCGTGGCCGCGCGGACCGCCTCCTCGGAATGGCCGGGTCCGATACCCAGCCGCCCGGCCCGGGCGCGTCCCGCCGTCCGGCGCCGGTGCCGCGCCACACCCGCCCACCGGCGGGGGCCCGGCACCGGCGCGGCCGGTGCTTCGCGTGTTCGGCGAAGTCCTCGGACCGACCCGCCATCGAGCGGGCCGGGAGGCGGTCACCGGGGTGTCACACCCGGGCCGGGACCAGAACGGGACCAATCGTCGCGGCCGGCCCGGGGGTGCCCGGTGACGGCCGGGGCGGGCCCCGGGAACTGCGCGGCCGGCCGGCCGCCTGCGTGACGAGCACCAGCGGGCTGAACGGGACCCTGAAGCTGGGCCGCGGACGCTGGCGAGGAGCCGGGAGGACGGTGAGGATGATGGCCTGCGCCACCGCGACGGCGGCGGCGAGGATGCGCTCGCCCTTGGCGAGCAGCAGCGCGAGCAGGACCGCGGCGGCCAGGTGCGCCACCAGGGCGACGGGGGTGGCCGGGGCCGGATCGTGGTACTCCACCAGGCCGAACGCCCACGGCGCGGCCGACATCGCCAGGTGGGCGGCGGCCTGCGCGGTGAGGGTGATGCCCAGCAGCACCAGGGGCGGGCGCGCCGTGAACGTGCGCGGCGCGGCGACCGTCATGAGCGGGATGAGCGCGGCGACGATGCTGAGCCACCCGAAGGGCGCCGCGGGCAGCACGGCGACATGACCGGCGGAGATCACGTGGACCCCCACCGTCGCCGTGATGGCCCCGGTGAGGATCGCCGACCGACGGATGACGATCGCGGTGCGCGTCTGCATCACCGCAGACGATCCCCCGGACGGGTCTGCGGGCCATCGGGCATCACCACACCCCGAATGCGGGGCAACCGCGACTTCGTCCTGAATGGACGAATTCATCCGTCAACTCGTCCATGCCACGAGCCGACGTCTGATGCGGGGACTCAGACGCGGGGGCATGGATCGTGGGGATCGTCACGAGCTCGGCGGGCCGGCAGACGCGCCGCGGGAAACGCGGCGACCTCCCGAGGATCCTGATCGTCGACGACGAGGCGGCGGTCCTGGAGGGCCTCGCCGCCCTCCTGGGCCGCCGGTTCCAGGTGACCACGGCCGTGGGCGGCCGCGCCGGCCTGGCGGTCCTGGCGGACGACCCCGGGTTCGCGGTGATCGTGAGCGACATGAACATGCCGGGGATGACCGGCGCCCGGTTCCTGTGTGAGGCCCGCACGGTCGCCACGGACGCGGTGCGCCTGCTGCTCACCGGCTCGAACGACCTGGAGGACGCCGTCGCGGCGGTGAACGAGGGCCAGATCTTCCGGTTCCTCACCAAGCCGTGCCCCAGCGAGGTGCTCATCGCCGCGGTGGATGCCGCGGTGCACCAGCACGACCTGCAGGCCTCCGCGCACCGCCGCCTCCAGGAGAGCCTCACCTCCAGCATCCGCGCGCTCGCGCGGGCCATCGACGCGAAGGACCCCTCCACCCGCATGCACAGCGAGCGGGTCGCGCACCTGGCGACGCGCATCGCCGAGGCGATGGGGTGGCCCGCCGGCGGCGTGGGGCTGCTGCGCGACGTCGGCCTGGTGCACGACGTCGGCAAGATCGGCGTGCCGGACGCCGTGCTGCTGAAGCCGGGGCGCCTCACCGACGACGAGTTCGAGATCGTCAAGCCGCACGCCGCGCTGGGCGCCGAGATCGTGAGCGAGATCCTCACGCCCGAGCAGGTGTCCTGGGTGCGCCACCACCACGAGCGCTACGACGGCGGCGGCTACCCGGACCGCATCGCCGGGGAGGACATCCCCGAGGCCGCGCGGATCCTGTGCGTCGCCGATTCCGTGGACGTGATGACCAGCCGCCGGCCGTACTGCGAGCCGCGCACGTGGGAGGACGCGATGGACGAGTGCCGTCGCGTCGCCGGCACCCACTTCGACCCGCGCGTCGTCGAGGCCATCGCCTCCCTCTAGGGGTGGGCCTCCCACCCCACCCACCCCATCCACAAGGAGACCCCACAGGTGCCTGAATCATCCCGACGCGCGACCCTGTCGCTGGGGGACGTCGCGGCCGAGATCTACGCGTCGCTGGACCCCGCCACCACGATCGCCGCGATCACCCGTGCCGCGATCGGCGCGCTGGGGGCGGACCGCGCCACCACGTACGTCACCGACGAGCACGGCTGCATCACCGAGGTGCACACGACCGAGACCGACGAGCGCGCGAGGGCGTTCATCGAGCGGTCCATCGGCCGCCCGATGGAGGAGATGCCGGTGTGGCGCGCCCTGGGCGCGCAGCGCGACCCCGTGCTGCTGGTGGAGGACGTGCGGGCGGCCCTGGGCGACGAGTTCGCGGACCGCATCGGGGTGACCTCGTTCGGCGGCGTCCGCCTGGAGCGCGCCGACGGCGCCGAGTTCCTGGGCGGGATCTTCTGCAGCTTCCGGGAACGCCACGCGTTCAGCGAGCCCGAGCGGGGCGCCGTGCGGACCCTGGGGGCCCTCGCCTCGCTGGCGCTCGCCAACGCCCGCCTGTTCCAGCACACCGACGACGGCCTGCAGGAGGCCCGGAAGGCCGCGGAGGCCCAGCGGGCGTTCCGGCTGATGGCCGAGAACTCCAGCGACGTCATCACCCGCTGCGACGCGGACGGGGTGATCGAGTACGTGTCCCCCGCCGCCCTCACCGTGCTGCACCGCAGCCCCGCGGACCTCGTGGGCCGCAGGCTGCACGACGTGGTGGGCCTGGACCGGGTGGCCGACCTCACCGTGGGCCAGTCGGTGATCTCCCGCCTGCCGCGCGAGGACGCCGAGCTGTGGGTGGAGACCTCCGCGCGCCGCGTGGGCGACGCGATCTCGGGGGACCGCGTGGAGATCCACGCCTCCACCCGCGACGTGACCCTGCGGCAGCGGGCCCGGGAGGAGCTGGCGTCCGTCGCCGCCGAGCAGGCGGGCCTGCGCCGCGTGGCCGGGCGGGTCGCCGACGGCGCGCCGCCGGAGGAGGCATGGACGCTGCTGTCGCAGGAGCTCGGGACGCTGGTGGACAGCACCAACGCCTGGGTGCTGCGGGTGGAGGGCGAGCGCGTGGCGGTCGCCGGCTTCTGGAGCGCCGGCGGTGCGGTGCTGGAACCCGGCCGCGAGGTCACGCCCGCGGAGCTCGGCGTCGCCCTGGGGGCGGCGATCGCCGGGGGCGTCCCGGCCGACGGCCGCTTCGACGTCGACGGCTCCCCGCTGTGCGGCCCGTCCGGCTGCTTCTCCGCGATGCCGATCGTCGCCGACGGCGCGGTGTGGGGCGTCCTGGGGATGACCGACGGCATGCGCGTCACCAACGTGCGCAACCGCGCCCACCTGCGGGCCTTCCAGGAGGTCGCCTGCGCGATCCTCACCACCCTCCTCGCCCGCTCCCAGCGCGACGAGATGGAGGGCGTGCTGCGACACGCCCAGAAGCTCGAGGCGGTGGGGCAGCTCGCCGCGGGCATCGCCCACGAGATCAACACCCCCATCCAGTTCGTGGGCGACAGCGTGGAGTTCCTGCGCGACGCCTTCGACGACATGCGCGGCCTGCTGGAGCGGTACCGCGCGCTGGCCGAGACCGCGGCGGCGGGCACCGAGCAGGAGCTCGCCGGGAGGCTGGAGGAGGCCGACGACGAGGCCGACCTCGAGTACCTGCTGGAGCAGGTGCCGAAGGCCATCGAGCGCACCCTGGACGGCGCCGGCCGGGTGGCCGAGATCGTGCGCGCCATGAAGGAGTTCGCGCATCCGCGCCGCGACTCACAGGCGCCCGCCGACCTCAACCGGGCGATCCAGAGCACGGCCACGGTCGCCCGGAACGAGCTGAAGTACGTCGCCGACGTGGCGTTCGAGCTCGCCGACCTCCCGCCCGTGGTGTGCCACCTGGGCGACGTGAACCAGGTCGTGCTGAACCTCATGGTCAACGCCGCCCACGCCATCGCCGACCGCACCGCCGGCGGCGGCCCGGAGCGCGGCACCATCACCGTCACCACCCGGCTCTCCGGCGACGCCCAGTGGGTCACGATCTCCGTCGCCGACACCGGCGGCGGAATCCCGGACGACGTGCGGGAACGCATCTTCGAGCCCTTCTTCACCACCAAGGAGGTGGGCAAGGGCACCGGGCAGGGCCTGGCGATCGCCGCCCGCGTGTGCGAGGCGCACGGCGGGTCGCTGAGCTTCGACACCGAGCTCGGCGAGGGCACGACCTTCCACCTCCGGCTGCCGGTCGACGGCACCGGCGAGCCACTGGAGCTGCCGGCATGATCGGCATCCTGTTCGTCGACGACGAGCCGATGGTGCTGGAGGGGCTCGCGAACGCCCTGCGCAAGCACCGCAAGGAATGGCGCATGACGTTCGCGGTGGGCGGGGAGGAGGCCCTCGCCCGCCTGGAGGAGGAGCACTTCGACGTGGTGGTCGCCGACATGCGCATGCCCGGCATGAGCGGTGAGCAGCTGCTGGAGCGCGTGCGCGCCCGGTGGCCGGAGACCGCCCGCATCGTGCTGAGCGGCCAGACCGACGAGGACGTCGCCCGCCGCCTGGTGCACCTGGCGCACCAGTTCCTCGCCAAACCCTCCGACGCCGAGACCATCCACCGGGTCGTGTCCCGCGCGCACCGGCTGCAGTCGCTCCTGCAGGACGACGCGCTGCGCCAGCTCGTGGGCCGGATGGGCCAGCTTCCGTCCCTGCCGGAGCTGTTCGTGCAGGTCCGGGACCTGCTGGACGACCCGGAGCACACCATGGGCGACCTCGGGGACCTCATCGGGCAGGACCCCGCGCTCGCCGCGAAGGTCGTGCAGATCGTCAACAGCGCGTTCTTCGGGATGGCCACCAAGGTCACCAACGTCGGGAAGGCCGTGAACTACCTGGGCGGCCGCACCGTGCGCGACGTGGTGCTCGGCGTCGAGGTGTTCCACAACGTCCCCGACGTCGCCAAGGCCACCGGCGTGGACCCGGGGGAGCTGCAGCAGGCCGCCCTGCGGGCCGCCGGGCTCACCTCCGCGATCGCGGGTTCGGTCCACCCGGACCTGCGCGACGACGGCTACCTGGCGGGGCTGCTGGTGAACGTGGGCCTGCTGGTGCTGGCGTCCCGCCTGCCGGAGGTGCTGGCCCCAATGATCGCCCAGGCGCGCGACACCGGCCGGCCCCTGCACGAGATCGAGCGGGAGTTCCAGCGGCAGACCCACGCCGAGATCGGCGCGTACCTGCTGGGCCTGTGGGGCCTGCCGATGGCGGTCGTGGAGGCCGTCGCGGACCAGCACACCCCGGGACGCCTGGACGACACGGCGTTCGGCCTCGCCGGGTGCCTGCACGTGGCCGTGGCCCTGCTCTCCGACGAGTCGCTGCTCGACCGGGAGTACCTGCGGACGGTCGGGGTCGAGGACCGCCTGGACGGGTGGCGGGAACTCGCCCGGACGACGTTCGCGGCAGTGCCGGCATGAGCGGGGGCGACCTCATCGAGGTCCTGCTCGTCGACGACGAGCAGGCGGTGCTGGACGGCCTGCTGCTGCACCTGCGCAAGCGGTACGCCACCACCACCTGCACCTCCCCGCAGGACGCGGTGGCGCTGCTGGAGGCCGACCCCGGTCGGTTCGCCGTGGTGGTGTCCGACATGCGCATGCCGGGCATGGACGGCGCCACCTTCCTCGCGCACGCGTTCCGCGTGGCGCCCGACGCCACCCGGATGCTCCTCACCGGGCACGCCGAGATGGACGCCGCGATCGCGGCGGTGAACGACGGCCAGATCTTCCGGTTCATGACCAAGCCCTGCCCGGCGACGGTGCTGCTGCCGGCGCTGCGGGCGGCGGTGGAGCAGCACCGCCTGGTGACCGCGCAGCGCGCGCTGCTGCGCGAGACGTTCGCGGGGAGCATCGCCGTGCTCACCAGCCTGCTGGAGCTCGCCCAGCCACGGGCGTTCAGCAAGGCCGGCCGAGTGAGCCGCCGCGTGGGCGAGCTCGCCCGCGTGACCGGACGGGACGCCTGGCAGGTGGAGATCGCCGCCCAGCTGTCGCAGATCGCCGCGGTGACGCTGCCGCCGGAGGTCCTGGACCGCATGGAGTCCGACGAGCCCCTGCAGGTCGAGGACCAGGCCGCGATCCGCCGGCTGCCGGCCCTCACCGCCGGCCTGCTGGCGCGCATCCCGCGCCTCGACGGCGTGGTGCGGATCCTGCGGGCCGTCGAGTCCGGGGAGGACGACGCCCCGTGGGAGAGCCGCGCGCTCGCCGTGCTGCTGGAGGTGGACGCCCTGGAGCAACGCGGCACGCCGACCGCCGAGGCGGTGCGGATCGTGCGGGCCCGCCAGCCGAGGGATCGCGCGATCGTCGACGAGGTCATCGCCATGCTCGAGGACCACGCCGCGACGCACGCCGTGGGGGAGGTGGAGCCCGCGAAGCTGCTCGCCGGCATGGTGCTGGCCGCCGACGTGCGGGACCCGGCCGGCACGCTGCTGTTCGCGCGGGGCTTCGAGGTGACCTCCGCGCTGCTGGAGCAGGTCCGCGAGACGCTGCGGCGAGCCGGCGTGACCTCCGCCGTGCCCGTCGAGGTGCCCGCCTCAGCCCTCAGGGCCGCCTGAGCACACCCGCGGTCAGGCGGGGAGGGGCTGCACGGCAGCCCCTCCCCGTGTGGCCTCCGGTACGAAGCCCCCCGCGGCCCGCACCGGAGCCTGTGCGACGCCCAGCACTCGCGCGAGCGCGCGGGCCACGCCGGGGTCGAACCGTTCGCCCGCCAGGGCCGCGCAGCCGGCGAGCGCGCCGGTGAGCGTCGGCGGGACCGGGTCCGTGCGGACCCGGGTGGTCACGTCCACCGCCGCGGCGACGGCGAGGATGCGGGCGCCCTCGGGGATGGCGTCGCCGGCCAGGCCGTGCGGCCCGCCCTCGCCGTCCCAGCGCTCGTGCTGATGCCGGATCCACGCCACCTGCTCGGCGTCCAGGACCCCGGAGGCGATCGCCGCCCCCGCCACGGCGTGGCGGGCGGCGTCCGGCACGACGTGTGGGTCGAACACCCCCGCGGCGCACGGCCGGCCCGCGACGCCGGGGCGGCCCAGGTCATGCAGGGCGGCGGCCTCCATGAGGCGCGCGCGCCGTGCCCCGTCCCAGCCGAGCTCGAGCGCGATGACGTCGGCGAGGGCCGCGACCCGCCACGCACGGCCGCGGGTGCCCGGGTGGCGGGCGTCGGCCGCCACCGCGATCTCCTGCAGCCGGGTGACCGCCTCGGCGCGGGCCGCGCGGGCGGTCGCGGCGGCCTCGCCGCCCGGCCGGAACGCGCAGACCGCGTCACCGCCACGGGCCTTCGCGGTGCGCAGCGCATTCTCGGCGTGGCGCAGCAGCATCGACGCATGGGTGGCGTCCCGCACCCCGCACACGCCCGCGGAGACCCGGACGGCGACGGCCGCGGGCGGGACCTCCCGCAGCTCGGAGCGCAGGGCGTCGACGGCGCGCATGGCGTCGCATGCGCTGCCCCCGGGCAGCAGCCACGCGAACCGGTCGGCGGTGAGGCGGGCGACGACCTCGCCGGGCTCCGCGAACGCGAGCAGGCGCACCGCGAGGTGGCGCAGCAACCCGTCCCCGGCGGCAAAGCCGAGCGCGTCGTTGACCTCGGCGAACCCGTCCACGTCCACCACCGCCAGGGCGAGGTCGTGGCCGCCCAGGACGGCGGCCTCGGCGTGCGCCTCGAGCCGGCGGTGGAACGCGGCCACCGACGGCAGCCCGGTGAGGCGGTCGGCGTCGATGTCGTCGTGCGAATTCATCTCCCGAAATGCGGGCTTTCCGGCCTTGATCGGCCCCGCCATGGCTTGGCACCATTCCCCGAGTGCCCATGGTCATCGTGATCGTCGAGGACCACCCGCTGTTCCGGCAGGTCCTGTCCGACATCGTGGACAGCCACGATGACCTCGTCCTCGGTGGCGCGTTCGCGTCCGCCGAGACGTGCCTCGCGCACCTCGACGGGAACCCCGCGGACGTCGTGGTCCTGGACCTCAACCTGCCGGGGATGAGCGGCGGGGAGCTCCTGGCCGAGATGGGCCGCCGCGACGGCGCCGCGCGCTGCCTCGTGCTGTCCGGCGACGTGGCCCCCGACACCGTCTACGAGGTCGTGGAGCTGGGCGCGGCGGGCGTCCTGTCCAAGGCCGCGGACCGCCGGGAGGTCGTCCGGGCGATCCGCACCGTCGCCGAGGGGGGCACGGTCCTCGGCGACGACACGCAGGCCGGCCTCGCCGACCAGATCCGGATGCGCCGCGCGGAACCCGCGGTCGTGCTGAGCGAGCGCGAGCGCCGCATCCTGGAGCTCGTGGCCGGCGGGCACACGAACGAGGAGATCGGCCGTGAGGTCCACCTGAGCCCCGCGACCGTGAAGACGCACCTGCGGCACGTCTTCGACAAGCTCGGCGCCGCGGACCGGGCCTCCGCCGTGGCGGAGGGGATGCGCCGCGGCATCATCGGCTGAGCGACGCGGGACGGGTGAGGGGAAGGGCACGAACGCATGGTGAACCGGCATCCGCGTCCCCACATCGGCCGAAGGGCTCCCGTCGCGGTGCGGCGGGTCGACCCGAACGGCTCCACCATCCGGGCGATCCGCGGTGCGGAGCGGCATGGCACAGTGCCGGAATGGCCCCGACCAGCCTCACCCCGGGCGCGGCGGAGCTCGCGGTGAACCCGGCCGACACCGGCGCCCTGCGGAGCCTGCTCGAGGCGACGGGCGTGGGCGTCGCGATCTTCGACGCGGACCTGCGCTACCGGTTCGTCAACGCGCCCCTCGCGGAGATCAACGGCGTGCCCGCTGACCACCACCTCGGCCGCCGCATGATCGACGTGCTCCCCGATCTCGCCGAGGCCGACGCCATCATGCGCTCCGTGCTGGACGGCGGCGAGCCCGTGGCGACCGAGATCACCGGCGAGACCCCGGCGGCACCGGGCCGGCGCCGCACGTGGAGGGCGTCCTACACCCCCCTGGACCTGGGCCGGGACGGTCCCGGCGTGGGCTGCGTGGTCATCGAGATCAGCGACCGGGTGGAGGCGGAGGCCGCGGCGCGCGACCGCCTGAGCCTGCTCGACAGCGCGGAGGAGGCCGCCGGCGTCGGCACGTTCGTGCACGACCTCGACTCCGGCACCGTGCGCCTGTCCCGCGGGTTCGCCACGATGCACCGCCTCCCCGAGGGGACGGTCGAGGTGCCCGCCGCGGAGATCTTCCGGCGGATCCATGACGACGACCGCGCCGAGGCCGTCGCACATGCGCAGCGGATGTTCCGGACCGGCGGCGCGCTGCGCCAGCTGTTCCGCGTCCGCCGCGACGACGGCGCCGTCCGCTGGATGGAGTCGCACGCCCGGATGGAGGCGCCGGGGGCCGGGCACGGCGGGCGCGTGCAGGTCGTGGCGGTCGACATCACCGAGCGCCGCCACGCCGAGAACCTCATCGCCTCGCTCCAGGCCCGCACCGCCGCCCTGGGGCGCGTGGGCAACACCCTGGCCCGTGCCGAGGACCGGGTCACGATCTTCGAGCAGATCGTGGGCGAGCTCACCGCCCTGGGGGTCGCCGGCGCGGCGGTCGCCCGCCGCGAGCCTGCGCGACTGCGGGTGGAGGCGGCGTCCGGCACGCTGCTGGCCCTGGGCGACACGGTGGAGGGCGGCATCGTGCCGCTCGGCGTCGCCAGGTCGGGCATCGTCGTGCGCGACGCCCTGTGGGGCGACCTGCTGGTGGAACCCGGCCCGGCGGCCGGGGAGATCGCCGACCTCCTGGCCGCGGACTTCGCGGCGCTGGCGGGCGCCGGCGTGGCCGCCGCGGAGGCCCGGGACGGGCTGCGCCGCGCGAACGCGGAGCTGGAGGAGCGGGTGCGGGAACGCACCCACGAGCTGCGCGCCACCGTGGCGGAGCTCGAGGCGTTCTCCTACAGCGTGTCCCACGACCTGCGCGGCCCCCTGCGCGCGATGCACTCCGCGGCGGAGCTGCTGGAGGAGGGCACCGGCAGCCGGGACGACCGGCTGCGCCGCCTGCGCCTCATCCGGGAGGCCGCCGAGGGCATGGACGCCCTCATCGAGGATCTCCTGGAGGTCGCCCGCCTGGGCAAGCAGCCGCTGCGCCCCGAGCGCGTGGCGATGGACGCGGTGCTGCAGGGGGTGCTGCGCACGCTGCCGCCCGAGGTCCCCGAGCACATGCGGATCACGATCGACCCGCTTCCCGTGGTGGCCGGCAACCCGGCCCTGCTGCACCAGCTGCTCGCGAACGTGCTGGGCAACGCGGTGAAGTTCACGCGGGACGCCGCGGAGCCGGCCGTGCACGTGGGCTACGGCGACCTGGACGGCTCGGGCGCGGCCTTCTTCGTGCGCGACAACGGCATCGGCTTCCGGCAGGAGCACGCCGAGCGGGCCTTCGGGCTGTTCCAGCGCCTGCACGCCGACGAGCGGTTCGAGGGCACCGGCGCGGGCCTGGCGATCGTGCGGCGCGTCGTGGAGCGCCACGGCGGCCGCGTGTGGGCCACCTCCGAGCCCGGCCGGGGCGCCACCATCGCCTTTGTGCTGCCGCTGTGGGGCCCGCGCTGACCGGCGACGCCGTGACCGTGCTGTTCGTGGAGGACAGCGACGCCGACGCCGACCTCATCGGCCTCGCGCTGGAGCGCGCCGGGCGGGAGCGCGGCGCGGTGCGCGCCCGTGATCCCGAGGAGGCGATGGTCCTGCTGGACGGCCTGGACGAGGCGCCCGCGCTGGTGCTGGTGGACATCGGCCTGCCCGGCGCCGGCGGCATCGAGCTGCTGCGGGACATCCGGAGGCGCTGGGGCCGTGCGGCCCTGCCCGCCCTGGTGCTGTCGTCCTCCGCCGAGCCGCGCGACGTGCGGGCGGCGTACGACGCGGGGGCCAGCGGCTACCTGGTCAAGCCCCTGCGCTTCGGGGATCTGGCGAGCAGCATCGACGCCGCCGCGCGGTTCTGGATCGACCAGAACCGGGTGATCGCACCGGACTGAGGTTGCGCGCGCGGCCGCTCGGGCGTGCAGAATGCCGCCATGCCAGACGTCTTCCTCACCGCACGCATCACCGCCAAGCCCGGCCACGAGGCCGAGGTGGAGGCCGCCTTCCGGGCCCTCCTGGAGCCCACCCACGCCGAGGACGGGTGCCTGCGCTACGCGCTGCACCGCGTCGCCGGCAGCCCCGGCCAGCTGCTGTTCGTGGAGCACTGGGCCTCCCGCGAGGCGCTGGACGCCCACCTCTCCACCGACCACCTGGTGAACGTGGGGAGGGTCACCGAGGGGCTCCTCACCGGGCCCGTCGAGCTCACCTTCCTGGAGCCGGTGCCCGGCGGCGACGCCGCGCTGGGGTCGATCTAACCCCTGCGGGGCTCCGGGACGTCCAGGTCCACCAGGCGCGCCTGGTCGGGCTGGCCCTCCAGGAACGGCGTGAGGAATCGCCCGGCGACCTTGCCGGGCGGCCACCACAGCTCCGCGGTGAGCGCCCCCACCCCGCCGCTCTCGTCCCTGCCGCCCGCCAGGTCCGTGCGCAGGAACCGGTCGCCGCGGCCGGTCCACAGCACGGCCCGCAGGGTGGGCGGCCCGGGGTGCGGGGCCACGTGGGCGCCCATCTCCGCGGCGATGAGCGCCGCCACGGCGTCGGCCTGCTGGCACGCCAGGCCGGCCTGCTTCACCGGGAACGGGCCGGCGTCGCCCGCCACGTAGACGCCGGGGCTGCCCACCACCCGGCCGCCCTCGTCGGCGGCCACGAACCCCAGCTGCGTGTGCGGCAGGCCCGGGACCCGCGGCCCGCGCAGCACGGGCAGCGACACCACCAGGTCGGCCGGGACCTCGCCGCCGGGGACCACGTGCAGGTTGCCGTCCGCCCACTCGCGCACCACCGCACCCGGGCGCACCTCCACCCCGGCCTCGCCGAGCTCCGCGGTGACGGCCTCGGCGGCGTCGTGCCCGAACACGCCGAGCGGCTCGTCCTCCGCGGTGACCACGACCAGGTCGACCGCGTCCCGGACGCCGTGGCGCAGCAGCCACTGCGCCGCGAGGAGCGCCAGCTCGTACACCGGCACGGCCCACCCGGGGCCCGCCGGGACCGCGAACACCACGCGCAGGCGCTCGCCGGCCAGTGCCCGGGCCACCATGTCGTCCAGCAGGGCGCCCAGCGCCTCCTCGTCGCGGGGACCGCGGAACAGCACTCCGGGGGCCGCGAGCCAGCCCTCCGCGCGGGCGCCGACGGCCACCACCAGGTGGTCGTACTCCAGTTCCCGGCCGGTGGACAGGACGATGCGGCGCAGGTCCGGGCGCACCTCCTGCAGGTTCCCGCCGATGAGGGCGGCGCCGGCCCGCTCGGCCAGCTCGCGCATGGGCATGCGGTCACCGGTGGCCGCGGCGAACGCCGACCGGGTCGCCGCCGGGGCGAAGCTGAAGTCCGGGTCCGGCGCGACGAGGCACACGTGGGCCCGCTCACCGGCCATCGCCCGCAGGGCCAGCGCGGCCTCCACCGCGGCGAAGCCGCCGCCCGCGATGAGGACGACGTCCCTGCCCGGCGGGACCCTCACTGCTCGTAGCCCTCCACGACGTCGACGGGCCGGCTCCGCGCCTCGTCCGGGTCGAGCCCGGCCTCCTCGTAGGCGCGCCGCTGCCGCAGCAGGTCCCACGCCTGATCGAGCATGGTGGTGACCTTCCCCAGGCGGGCGTGGTCGTCCTGGGACAGGCCCTCACGGTCCCCGCCGCGGTCGAGCAGCCGGTGCTCCTCGCGCACCAGCGCCTCGATGAGGTCGTGCAGCTGCCGGTCGTCCATCCCCTCAACGTCTCCTGTCATGTCACGGACCTCCTGAGGCTAGCCGGGTCGCCGCGCCATCCCGCGGTATGCACGGGGTACCCGCCGGGCCGGGCGCTGTAGCCTCGGGGCCGACCCATCGCCCGCGCGGTGCGCGAGCCCCGCCCCGCCGGCCGGAACAGGAGATCGGCATGGCCCAGGAGTGCACACACATCGAGTCCCCGCACATCACGTACGTGACGCTCCCGTCCGGGACCCTGCGGTGCGAGGAGTGCGTGAAGCTGGGGATGAGCTGGGTCCACCTGCGGATGTGCACGCGCTGCGGGCACATCGGCTGCTGCGACAACTCCGCCGGCCGCCACGCCACCGAGCACTTCCGCAGCACCAACCACCCCGTCGTCAAGAGCGCCGAACCCGGTGAGGAATGGTACTGGTGCTACATCGACGAGGTGGCGTTCGCGATGCGCCAGGTGGACTGATCCTCCGGCCCTCGCCCCCGGGATCGGCGGGCGGGGGGTCGAGCGCGAAGAGGAAACATGCGCCGGCGATGTCCGCATCCCCGGCGGACTCCCGGGCGCGGAGGCGGATCGTGGGCTCGCGCAGCACCGCCTCGACGATCGCGCGCGTGAGGTGCTCCAGGCGGTGACGGTCGGCGCCGCTCAGGCCGTCCCACCGGCCGGCCGAACCGGAGAGCACCTCCCGCCGGATCGACTCGGCGCGGTCGTGCAACGCGGCGATGAGGGCGTCGACCCCGTCCGCGTGTGTCGTGAGGCGTCCCGGCGCCATGGTGCCTGGAGATGCCGGACGTGACGGCCGTCGCCGTCCGCCGCCGGGATTCGGCGGCGGACGGCGGTGCCGGCGTCCAGCGGCTACTTGGCGAGCGGGTTCGGCCGCAGCTGCGCGTGGCCGAGCCAGCCGTGCTGGATCTCGTTGTGGATGACGGGATCCAGGCCGTCGTTGAACCACAGCCCGCGGCCCTTCCAGCCGGTCTTCGGATCGTCGATGCGGCCGTCGAGCCCGCGCTGGTAGGCGTTCAGCGGGTACGGGACGCGCATCGTGACCCACTTCTTGGTCTTCTGGTTGAACATCTGCAGGGAGTCGGAGTTCGTGCCGTTCAGGATCACGGTGTCCTTGCCCATGCCGAACGTGTCGAACCGGTCGACCCACAGGTAGTAGTGCAGGTCGGCGGTGCGCGGGTCGGACGGGTTCGAGGTCGACAGGTACGGACCCGGCGGCTTGTAGAACGTCCACCCCTCCTTGCACTGGGTCCCGTCGCCCCAGGTCTGCGTGCACTTGGAGCGGTCGAAGCTGGCGAGGTGGCCGGAGCCGCCCATCGCCGCCCAGATGACGCCCTTGGAGTCCACGTCCACGCCGCGGGGGCCGGAGCCGCCGGCCGGCGGGATGTAGCGCTCGAACTTCCCGGTGCTCGGCTCGTACCGGATGAGCACGCCGCGCGACCCGGTGCTCGGCTGCGCCGTCCAGACGCTGCCGTCCACGTGGTTCGTGATGATCCCGTAGTTGAATCCGACGATGGGCGTGTCGGCGGTGTTGTCGCCGTCGGTGTCGACCTTCACCTCGGCGTAGCCCTGCGCCTGCTGCTCGGTCTCCGGCCGGGCCGGGTCGTACTTGCTGGGGTCGAACCACCCGAGGACGTACGAGTCACCGCTCGTCCAGAGCACCCCGGCCTTGTCGAACTGCAGGTGGTGGGTGCCGTAGCACGTGTCGATGAGGGAGAACTTCTTGGTCTTGGGGTCGAAGTAGCCCAGCTGGCGGTGATGGCCGCGGTTCGCGATGGCCGGGTCGTTCCGGCACCACGCCGGGATGTCCTCCTGCCACTCCCGCCGGACCTGCGTCGTCATCCAGACGCGGCCCCGGCTGTCCATCATCGGGTTGTGGGGGTTCGCGGGGTTGTGGTACTTGCCCGTGAAGGCGCTCACGCCGCCGGCGGCCGTCGCCGGGCATCCGAGGGTCTGGAAGCCGCCGGAGCCCGCCGGGGTGCCGGGCCCGCTGGTCGCCTCGCACCACGAGGTGTTGTACCCGTTGCGGGTCGGCACCTTGTACCAGCCGGTGCGGTTGGTCTGCGGGTCGACCCACAGCAGGCGGTCGTTGCCGATGTCGACGCCCCACACCTTGCCGTCCTTGTTGCGGCGCGGGTTGTTCTTGTCGGTGGCGATCTCGTCGTGGGCGTACGCCCACTTGTCGCCCCAGTTCCACTGGGTGATGACGATGTTGCGCTCGAGGCCGCGCGGCCGCGCCGGCGTGGTCTTGGGGGTCTCGCCCTTCGAGATCCGAGTGCTCCAGTCGGCCAGCGCGGTGAGCAGGCCGTCGCGGCTCAGCCCCAGGCTGGTGGCGTGCATGGTGCCCGCCTTCTTGAGGCCCGCGTCGTACGCCTCACGGGTCAGGAGGCCCCGGGTCGGCTTGATGCCGATCTGGTGGCACAGCATGCAGCTGAGCTTGAAGCGGTTGGCGTAGTCGGGGCTCGGGTCCGGCAGGTTGAGCATCGACAGCCAGTAGTTGGCCGGGTAGACCTGCGCCGCCTGCACCTTGCTCGGCGCCTTCTTCACCTTCAGGGCGAGGGTCGCGCCGGGACGCGCCGGCGTCTTGGCGGAGTCGACGAGGCCGTAGCCGCGCACCCAGACGCTCCAGCGCCCGTTCGGCATCTCGGGGAGCACGAAGCGGCCCCGGCCGTCCGTCACGACGATCTTCCGCATGGGCTTGTTGCCGGGCTTGCCCTCGGCGATGACCCACACGCCCGCCTCGGGCCTGTTGGCGCCCGAGGTCACGGTGCCGCCGATCCAGTCCCTCGGGGGCGGCTTCTGAGCGGCCCCCTGGCCGGTGAGGGCCGTCACCGCGAACGCCGCCGCACCGGCGACGGGGACCGCGGCGAGGACGGCCACGAGTCTGCGCTTCACCAGAGCACCCCCCTTGTAAACAACGTCACGAACTGGGCCCGACGCTAGTTGGGGCCGTTCGCGGGCCGCAACCGCCCCGGCCCGCCGGGGGTGTCGCCGGACGCGGTCGTTATGCACATGCTCACGCCGGTGACCGCAATGGATGATGTGCCGCGAGGGGGACCGATCGGCCCGGGCCGATCGTTCGATCGGTCCGGGCCGATCGTTCCCGGGCCCCGTTGACGCCCACCGGACCCGTCCCGAAGATCGGTCGCCATGAACGTCACGACGGCCACGAGGCCGGAGCCGCCGCTGGTCGCGCGGAGGAAGGAGGGGACCCCGTGAAGACCCGCACCATGAAGGCCGCGGCGATCGCCGTGGCGGCGATCGTGGCGGGAGCCGTCCCGGTCATCGGCCGCACCGCCGGCGCCAGCGAAGCCGCCGGGGCGCGGCAGCCCGTGCCGGATGCCGCCCTCGAGCTGACGGCGGCGCCGGCCGCCGCCGCGACGGGCGCCGCGGAGCCGGCGAACGTCGCACGGGAGAACGCCCGCTCCCTGGTGGCACCGCGCCGGCGCGAGTACTGGATCAAGGCCGTCAACGTGCGATGGGACGTCGTCCCGAACGGCAAGGACGCGCTGCACGGCATCGCGATCCCCGCGGAGAAGCGCATCCTCACCGCCGTCGTGTACCGCGCGTACACCCGGGGCTGGAAGCGGCGTCTGCCCAACACGGCCGCGGCGGGCGACAACGACGGCATCCCCGGTCCGGTCATCGAGGCCCGCGTCGGCGACGAGGTGATCGTCCACTTCAAGAACGAGGACCGGCACTACCGGCAGAAGCACTCCATGCACTTCCACGCGTTCACGTACGCCCCGGCGAGCGACGGGGCCTTCATCCCGCAGGTCTCGGGACGCGGCGCCAACGTCCCGGTGGGCCGGTCGTTCACGTACCGGCTCGTCGCCGGGCCCCAGAGCTACGGGACCTGGCCGTACCACGACCACTCCTCGACGATGCACGACAGCATCCCGCGGGGCCTCTACGGCGCGGTGGTGATCTACCGCAGGAACGAGGCGCTTCCCGACCGCAGGTTCGTCGTCGCGTTCGGCGAGCACCTGGGCTTCAACACGATCAACGGCCGGGCGTTCGTGGGCAACGTCCCGACCTTCCGGGCCCGGACCGGCGAGACCGTGGAATGGAACGTCCTCGCCGTGGGCGAGCTGTTCCACACCTTCCACCCGCACGGGCACCGCTGGATCTCGCCGGGCGGCGTTCCCATCGACAACCAGGACCTCGGCCCGGGAAGCTCCTTCCGGATCCGCTGGAAGGAGGACGCACCGGGGAACTGGCTCTATCACTGCCACGTCGAGTCCCACCAGATGAACGGGATGATCGGCCTCTACCGGGTGAGCTCATGACCACACGAACCAGGATCGCCCTGGCGATGGGCGCGGCCGCCCTCACGGCCGGCGCCGCGCCGATCGCCGGCCAGATGACGCACCCGGCGGGCACCGACGGGACCCACGCGGTGACGATCAACGACGCCGGGTACCTCCCCGCCGACATGGTCGTCGCGCCCGGCCAGCACATCGTGTTCCGCAGCATCGGGATCAATCCGCACACGGTGACCTCGGACACCGGCGTCTTCGCCTCCGGCACCCTGAACCGCAACGACACCTACGACCTCACCGCGCCGGCCGCAACGGGCGTCTACCCGTACTCCTGCATCTTCCACGTCAACATGCGCGGGACGGTGCGGGTGTCGACGCTCACGCTCGGCGGGCCGGCCTCCGTGCGGGTCGGCCGCACCGCCACCGTGAGCGGCTCCGCCCCCGGGACCCCCGCGGGCACGCCCGTCACCCTCGAGCGCCTCGTCGGGGCGGCCTGGACGCCCATCGGCACCACCGCGATCGGCGCGGACGGCACGTACGCGTTCACCACCCCCGCCCTCACCGGCGGCGCTCAGCTGCGCACCGTGACCGGCGCCGAGGTGAGCCCGACGCTCCTGGTGCCCGTGGTGCCGCGGGTGACCCTCACCAAGGCCAAGCGCCCGAAGCTGACGCTCACCGTCGCGCTGACCCCGCGGGCGGGCGGCCCCGCGCGCCTCGAGCGGTTCAACATCGATTCGTTCCGCTGGTCGCAGGTGAGGCGGTTCACCCTGCCCCGGAGCGGGCGGGCGACCGTGAAGGTGCCCAGGGCCGGCCGCTACCGGGTGACGGTCCTCGCCAGGGGCGACCTGGCGCAATCCAGCTCCCCGGCCGTCTCCCTCCGCTAGGCACCCCGGATGCCGCCACCGCGGGACGGCGGTGGCGGCATCCGTCAGGATCGCGCAAGTTCGCGCGGTGGCGCACGCACGCCGTGTTCGGGGATAGTGGGACACGTGGCACCCCACGCGCCGCCACTCGTCCGTTCGAAGACCCGCATCCCGGCCGTCCCACGGGTGGTGATCCGCCGTGACCGGGTGGTGGACGAGATCGGCCGTGCCGCCGAGGGTCACAGGATCCTGGACGTGGTGGGGTCGGCCGGCTCCGGCAAGACGACCGCGATGGTGCAGTACCTGGCCTCCCGCTCCGGGCCGGCGGCGTGGCTCACCCTCGGCGAGGCGGACGGGAGCCCCGGCCGGCTGGTCACCTACCTCGCCGCGGCGCTCGACGAGGTCGTCCCGGACGGCCTCGAGCACACCCTGGCCCGTCTCGCCGCCCGGGTCTCGCCCGCCGACTGTGCCTCGATGCTGGCCGAGGCGCTGCCCGCCGGGGCGGCGCTCGTCATCGACGACCTGCACAGCATCGAGGCACGGCCCCCGGCCCTCGCGGTCCTGAGGGCCTTCACGGGCGCCGTCGCTCCCGGCGCGCTGGTGGTGCTGGCGTCGCGGCGGCCGATCCACGACGTGAGCCGCTCGGTGCTCGACGGGACGGCGGCCCGGCTGACGGGGGACGCCCTCGCGTTCACCGAGCAGGAGATCGCCACGCTGCTCGACGCCCATGACGTCGAGGCCGAGCCCCAGGAGGTCGCGCGGGCGTCCGGCGGGTGGGCCGCCGGGATCGTGTTCGACGCGATCCGCGGCCGGCCGGCCGCGGGGGACCCGGAGGATCCGTTCTTCGCGTACCTCGGTGCCGAGGTGCTCGCCCCCATCCCACCGGACGTGCGGGCGGCCGTCGTCACCGGCGCCGTGCTCGACATCGTGGAGCCGCAGGCGCTCGCCGTGCTCCTCGACGTCCCGTCGGCGGACGCCCTGTACCGGGCGATCCTCCACCAGCACCTCCCCGCCACCATCGAACCGGAGGGCCTGCGCTACCACCCGCGCTTCCGGGAGTTCCTGCTGAGCCTCCTCGAGGATGATCCCGGGACCCGCCGGGAGGTGCTGCTCCGCGACGGGCGGCGGATGCGGGCGCGCGGCCAGATGGAGGAGGCGGCGGACCGCTTCCTGGAGGCGGGCGCCCCGGAGGATGCGGCCCCCTGCATCGAGGAGGCCGGCTCGGCCGTGGTGCTGCGAGGGGACTGGGAGAAGGCCCAGCGGTGGTGCTGCGATCTGGGCGAGGAGCTGCTGTCCCGGCGCCCCGGCCTGCGCGCGGTGCAGCTCGAGGCCGTGCTCGCGGGCGGGCGGCACGAGCTGCCCGCGCTCGCCGCCCGCCTCGTCGCGAGCGGCGAGTACGCCCGGCTCGCGGCACAACGGCCTCACGCCGCGGTGGCCGCCGCCTTCGGCGTCCATCTGTGCGGAGACTGGAGTGCGGCGGCCCGCCTCCTGCCGCGCGACGAGGCGGGCCCCGCGTTCCGCGCGTCGCGGTACGTCTACGAGGTCGGCGCCTCCTCGGCGCCGCCCCGGCCCTGGCCCGAGCCCGAGTGGCCCGCCGACCGCGCGGATCTCGGGATGCTCGAGTGCGGCCTCTACTTCCAGGGCCGCTTCCTGGAGGTCGAGGCGATTCACGTGGGCGCCCGCGAGCCCGTTGCGGCCACGCCGTTCTTCCGGATCGACGCGCTGCGCGAGCTCGGCCGCCTGGGAGACGCGCGTGCGCGGCTGGAGGCCACCCGCGCCTCGATCACCGCGCACTCGTGGCGCGAGTTCTTCCTGCACGCGGATGGCGAGCTGACGTTCGCCGAGGGTGACCGGGACGGCGGGCTCGCGCTGGTGCGGGAGGCCCGGGAGGTCGCCCGGTCCCGCGCGCACCAGCCGGCGGACCGCGCGATCTTCGCGGCCACCGAGGGCAAGATGCTGGTGCGGATGGGGCGCGCCCACGAGGCGGCGGCGGTGCTCGACGACGCGATGACGTGGTCCCACGCGCGCGGGCTGCCGTGCTTCTGGGAGACGGCCGCGACCTGGCGGGCGGCCGCCCGCCTGAGCGACGGGGAGGATCCGGCCGCCGCGATCCGGCTGCTGCGGACCGCCATCACGGGGATGGACCGCGCCGAGCGGCGCCTGGAGCAGCCCGCGGCGCAGGTGCTGCTCGCCGAGGCGTGCTGGCGGCAGGGCGACGAGGACGGGCACGACGCGGCCGCGGATCGTGCGCTCGAGGTCTCCGAGGAGATGGGTTCCCTCAGCCCGCTGCTCGTCGCGCTGGCGGACCATCCGGACGTCCTGGCCCGCCGCATCGACGCCGGTGGCCCGCGCGAGTCCGACTGGCGGCGCCTGGCCCGGGCCGGCGATCCGCCGCGGGTGTCGGGCAGCGGGGCCGGGGCACGCGTCCTGATCGGCACGCTCGGCCGTCCGCGTATCGAGGTGGATGGCGCCGACGTGGAGGTGCGCCCGGCGCGCGCGATCGATGTGGCCGCCGAGATCGCCCGGTCGGGCAGGCGCGGCGTCCCCAGGGCACGGCTGGTCGCGATGCTCGAGGAGCACAGCGGCGACGCGCAGAACTACCTTCGGCAGATCATCCACCGGCTCCGGCGGATCGCGCCCGAGGGCGTGGAGCTCCAGTCCGCCGACGGCGTCCTGCGCTGGTCGCCGGCGGGCGCGGTCACGGCCGAGGACGATGTGCTGTCGGCGCTGCTCGCCCAGGCGTTCCGCGACACCGGGGACGCCCGGGACCGGACCCTGCGCACCGCCCTGGAGCTCGCCGACCGGGGCCCCATGGTCGCCTGCGCGGATGACCGGGCGGCCCTCGGCCGCCGGGACGAGCTGGCCGGCGCGGTGGCCGAGGCGCGCAGGGAGCACGCGCGCCTCCTGCTCGCGGCCGGGCGTGCGGTGGAGGCGCTGGCCACGGCGCGCGCGGCGGCCGCGGCGGAACCGCTCCGCGAGGACGGCTGGTACCTGGCGATGCAGGCCGCGGCCGCCGCGGACGGTCCCGCGGCGGCGCTTCCCGTGTACGCCGAGTGCGCGGCGTCCCTGGCGGAGGTGGGCCTGCAGCCGTCCCCCGGCATCCGGGAGCTGCTGCGGCGACTGCGCGGGGCGGGCCGCCGGGTCAGTCCGCCGGCAGCAGGGCGGAACGCAGCGTGGTCAGCTCGTGGAGCACGCGCCGGGCGGGCGCCAGCAGGCGGATCCCGGCCGGTGTGAGCGCCACCCGCCGGGACGTGCGCTCGAGCAGGACGACGCCGACCCTGGCCTCCAGCCGCCGGATGACCTCCGACAACGACGACTGCGCGACGCCGAGCGCGACCGCGGCCCGGCCGAAGTGCAGCTCGTCGGCGAGCACGAGGAACGCCCTCAGCTCGTGGGGGGTGGGGTGCCCGCCATCGGCCGGCGTCGCCACCGGCGGCCCGGCGGCCGGTGGCATCCCGAGCGTCGTCTCCATTCCGGCTCCCATCGGGGGTCACGTGCAGGGCGACGCTACGCGCGCCGCGTTTCCGCGCCGGCCGGCCCCGGGCGTCGCCCGTTAACGGCCGGCCGGCGCCGCACGGTGGAGGCCGGCGGCGAGCGCGTCGCTGTTAGTGTCGGCGCGATGCCCGACCGGTCGCACGCACCCGCCGCCCGCGCCGGAGGCACCCCGGCCGCGCGGTCCCCGGCCCCGGCCGCATGAGCCGCCGCCGCCTCCGCGCCGTCCCCCGGGTCCCGGAGTCCCTGCTGGCCGGGTTCGCGCAGCTGCGCGAGGAGATGGGCGTGCCCTCGGCCTTCCCCGGCGAGGTGACCCACGAGGCGCGGGCCGCGGCGGCGGCACCGGTGCCCACCGACGGCCGCGAGGACCTGCGGGGGCTGGAGTTCGTCACCATCGACCCGCCCTCCAGCCGGGACCTCGACCAGGCGATGTGCATCGAGCGGCGTGACGACGGCTTCCTGCTGCGTTATGCGATCGCCGACGTGGGCGCGTTCGTGCGGCCGGGCGGCGCGATGGAGCGGGAGGCGTGGACGCGCGGCACCACGATCTACGCGCCGGACGTGAAGACCCCGCTGTACCCGCCCGTGCTGTCGGAGGGTGCCGCGAGCCTGCTGCCGGACGTGGACCGGCCGTCCGTGGTGTTCGAGGTCCCGGTGGACGCCGCCGGCGACGCCGGCCCCTGCCGGGTGTTCCGGGCGGTGGTGCGCAGCCGGGCGAAGCTCGCGTACGGCGCCGAGGGCGGGCGGGTGCCGCTGCTGCGGGAGCTCGGCACGGTGCTCGCCGCGGCCGCCGAACGCCGCGGGGCGGTCGAGATCGACCTGCCGGGCCAGCAGGTGGTGCCGGCCGCCACGCCCGAGGGGTTCGCGCTGACCCTGGAGACGCGCACCCCGGACGAGGACTGGAACGCCCAGGTCTCGCTGTGCGCGAACGTCTCCGGCGCGCGGCTCATGCTCGGGGCGGGGATGGGCCTGTTCCGGGTGCTGGGACCCCCCGACCCGGACCGGGTCGCGGGCCTGCAGGCCGCGGCCGCGGCCCTGGGCCTGACGCCCCCCGGCGCACGGGACGGGCTGCGCGCGGTCGCCGCGTCCTCGGGCCCGGAGCGCGCCGTGCACCAGCTGCGCCGCAGCGCCCGGGCCGCCGTCCCCACCGGAGCCGGGTACCGCGCGTGGCCGTCCCCCGGCGACCCGCCGTTCCACTCGGCGGTGGCCGCCCCGTACGCACACGCCACCGCGCCGCTGCGGCGGCTCGCCGACCGGTACGTGCTGGACCTGCTGGTGGAGCTGTCGGCCGGGCGTCCCGCGCCCCCGGACACCGCCGGGACGCTGTCGAGGCTCCCGGAGGTGATGGGCCGCGCCGAGGCCCTCGCCGACCGGCTGGAGAACGCCTGCATCGACCTCGTGGAGGCCACGCTCCTGCGGTCCCACGTGGGCGAGCGGTTCGCGGCCGTGGTGTGGGGCGCCAACGACCGCGGCGCCCGCATCCAGCTGCGCGACCCGCCGGTGCGCGCCACGCTGCCCGGCTCGGACGCCCGCCCGGGGTCCGACGTGCAGGTGGTGCTCGCCGAGGCCGACCCGGCCCGCCGGATCGTGGCATTCCGCCCGGCCTGAGGCCGGCCGGAGGGACCGGCGCTCAGGCGCCGGCGGGTGCGAGCAGCCGCGCGACGGTGTCGCCGAGCTGCTCCCGCTCGGCCGCGGCGTCGAGGCCGTCGGCCGCCAGGCGGGCCAGGTAGCCGTCCAGCACGACCATCACCCACTGGGACAGCCGCTCCGCCGGGAGGTCGGTCCGGACCTCCCCGGCCCGGCGGGCCGCCTCGATCCACCCGCACAGGCCGTGGGCCTGCACCCGCTCGTCGCGCTCGAGGGCCGCCGCGACCCGCGGCTCGGCCACGACCGCGCCCACGGCGCGGACGAAGCCGGGCATCCGGGGGTCCGTGGCCTCCCGCGCCGTGCGCTCGACGAACTCGGCGACCACGCGGGCGGCGTCCGCACGCCCCTCCTGGGCCGCGAACCACTCCTCCACCTCACCTGTGCCGAGCTCGAGGATCGCCAGCAACAGGTCGAGCTTGGTGGGGAAGTAGTGGAAGAAGGTGCCGGACCCGATCCCCGCCTCCCGGCAGATCGCGGCCGTCGTGGCGCCGTGGTACCCGTCGGCCGCGAACCGGGTGAGCGCCGCGTCGATGATCACCAGGCGCCGCGCCTCGTGCCGTTCGGGATCGACGGTCCGGGCCACCGTCACCACCTCCTTCGCATTACCAGAGCATCCACTCTATTATTGGGGCGTGACGGAGCGCTGGACCCTCATCCACGACGGCCACGAGCACGTGGTCGAGATCGCCGACGCCGGGCTGGGCAAGCGGCTCACCTGGAGCGTCGACGGCGAGGAGGTCGCGTCGCGGCGCACCGGCGACCAGCGGGTCGTGCTCGAGGACGACCGGGCCGGGGCCGTCGGCGTCCGGCTGCCGGCCCTCACGGGTCCGGCACGGCGGGTCACGCTCCATCCCGCGGGCGGCGAACTGCCGCCCGCGGCCGCCGCGCGGGCCGGGCTGGGCGGCATCGACCTCGACCCCGAGCCGGGCTCGGCGGCCGCCGCGCGCGACGCATGGATCCGCGCCCACCCGCGGTGGCACGTCGTGCGGCGGGCCGCGGCGGCCGCCGTGGGCATCGCGGTCCCTCTGCTCGCGGTGTGGCTGCTGTCCCGGTTCGCCCTGCCCCGCATCCCGTGGCCGGACTGGAGCCTCCCCGACCCGCCGCTGCCCGACCTGCCCGACATCCCGTGGCCGGAGGTGCCGTGGCCCGACTGGGACCTGCCCGCCTGGGTGCATGCGGTCATCGATGCGGCGCGATTCGCCGGTCCCGTCGTGATCGCCGTCGTGCTGGCCGTGGCCGAGATCCGGCGACGGCGGCGCCACGACGCCCGGCGCGGCGGGTCAGTCCGCATCCCCGAGGACGGCCTGCAGCCCCCGCACGACGGACTCCAGCCCGAAGGTGAACTCCCCGTCGGGAAGGCCCCAGGTGGTGCCGGCCACCGCGGCGGCGACCAGCGGTAACCCGGCGGGGGCGAGGGCGGCCATCGTCCGCTCCGTCTCCTCCGCCATGGCGCGGGGGGCGGTGCCGGGCAGCCGCCCCACCTCGGCCACCACGTACCCGAGCGTCCACAGGACCGCGGCGTTCAGGGCGGCGAGGGCCTCGGGCGGCTCCAGGCCGCCGCCGGTGAGCGCCTCCAGGCAGCGCTCCACGATCCGCAGGGACTCCCCCGTGGCCAGTGGCCGGGTCGCGACCAGCACCACCGCGTTCGGATGGCGCAGCAGCAGCCGCCGGTACCCCGCGGCGATGCGATGCAGCCGCTCCGGCCAGGGGCCCTCCCCGATGTCCACGCGGTCCAGGTCCTCCACCATGATCGCCTCGACCACGGCGTCCAGCAGCGCCGCCTTGTTCGGGACGTGGTGGTACAGGGACATCGCCTCCACACCCAGTGCGGCGCCCAGGCGCCGCATGGTGAGGGCGTCCAGCCCCTCCACGTCCACGATGCGCAGGGCCCCGCACACCACGCGCTCCCGGGACAGCGGCTCGCGGGGGCTCACGCCGGCCCCAGCGGCAACGGCCGCTCGAACACGATGCGGTCCTGACCGGGCCCCACGTACTGCGACCGGAACGTCCCGGTGAACCCCAGCGCCTCGTGGAACCGGAGGGACCCGCCGTTGGTGGGGGCCGCCAGGGCCCGCACCCGCGTGCAGCCCCGGGCGTGCATGCGCTCCCCGAACGCCGCGTAGAGGGCCCGGCCCACGCCGCGGCCGCGCATCGCGGGGTCCACCATGTGGAAGTGGATGTACGCGAGCCCGGGGTCGTTCTCGCTGCACAGGCCCAGAAGCACCCCCGCCAGGCGGCCCGGCTCCCCGCGCGGGGCGGCGTGCACCCCGGACGCCCCGAGCTGCTCGAAGAACAGGCGGTGCATCGTGAGCCCCACGGGCCGCCCGAACCAGTCGTCCGCCACGGCGCGGGCCGCGGCGAAGTCCTCACCGGTGAGCGAGCGGAGCAACAGGCCCTCCATGCCGGGAGCATTGCACCCTTCGCGGCGCGCGCGATGGCATGTCCACCGCCCGTTTGCCATGGGTAGACTGGAGCGCCGACGGGGCCCCGCGTCCCGGCCCCCGTCGAGCGCCTCCACCTGCCGAGCCGGGCACGCCAACCGACCCGAGAGCAGCCAATGGCCAACGTGTATCCCGCCGACTACCCGCCCCCGTTCGCGGAGTCCGACTACGTCGAGCTGCCGGTCGCCGGCGAGGACGAGCGCATCGAGGTCGGCGTGCTCATCGTGGGCGGCGGTCCCGGCGGCCTGGCCACCGCGGTCCGGCTGGGCCAGCTGCTCGCCGGAGACGAGGCGCTCATGGAGCAGCTCGGCGAGGTGCCGATCGCGCTGGCCGACAAGGGCAAGGGCCCCGGCTCGCACCTGCTGTCCGGTGCCGTCATGAAGCCGGGCCCCGTCAAGGCGCTGTTCCCCGACCACGACCCCGCCTCGATCCCCCACTACTGGGAGGTCGACAAGGAGGCCGTGTACTTCATGACCAAGGGGTCCAGCCTCCGGGTCCCGCCGCCCCCGCAGATGCGGAACCACGGCAACTGGGTCGTGTCGGTGAGCCAGATGGCCCGCTGGATGAGCGAGCAGGCCGAGGAGTACGGGGTGTACCTGCTGCCGGAGACCGACTGCCAGAAGGTGCTGATCGACCAGGGCCGCGTCCTCGGGGTGATCACCGGCGACAAGGGCCGCGGCAGGGACGGCGAGGAGCTGTCCACGTTCGAGCCCGGCATGGAGCTGCACGCGAACGTCACGGTGTTCGCCGAGGGCACCCCCGGCCACCTCACGTCGATCGTGCGCCGTCACTTCGAGCTCGACCGGGAGTCGGTGCAGACCTGGGAGCTCGGGGTGAAGGAGGTGTGGGAGGTCCCGACGCCCCTCACCAAGCTCGTGCACACCGCGGGCTGGCCGCTGCGGCTGCGTCCCAAGTACCGCGAGTACGGCGGGTCGTGGCTGTACCCGATGGGTGACGACAAGGTCTCCCTGGGTTTCGTGGTGGGCCTGGACTACGCCGACGCGACGCTGTCGGTGCACGATGTGCTGCAGGATTTCAAGACGCATCCCCTCATCCGGGGCATCCTCGACGGCGGCAAGCGCGTCGCGTGGGGCGCCAAGACGATCCCCGGCAGCGGGCTGTACGGCCTGCCGAGCCGCCTGCACGTACCGGGCGCCGTGCTCGTGGGCGACTCCGCCGGGTTCGTGGACATGGCCGCCCTGAAGGGCGTGAACTACGCCATCCAGTCCGGGATGATCGCCGCCGAGGCGATCTACGAGGCGCTGAAGGCGAAGAAGGCCACGCACGCCGCCGGCCTGTGGGGCTACGACAAGCGCATCAAGGACAGCTCGCTGTGGAAGGACCTCTGGAAGGTCCGCAACATCCGCCCGGGCTTCCAGCGCGGCATGATCGTGGGCGGCATGGTGCACGGCATGGCGACCGCGTCGATGGGCCGCCTCCCGAAGGAGGTCAAGCCGATCAGCGACGCCCGCGAGCCGGTGTTCATCGGCGGCAAGGAGTACTCCAAGCCGGACGGGCAGCTCACCTTCGACAAGCTGTCGTCGGTGTTCGCCTCGGGCAACAAGACCCGCGACGACCAACCCAGCCACATCCGCATCCAGAAGGTGGTGCCGAGGGAGCTGGCGGTCGCGTGGGAGGCGATGTGCCCGGCGAAGGTCTACGAGATCCCGGAGGACCAGCCGGCCTCGCCCGGCGGGATGGTCACGGTGCACCTCAACCCGTCGAACTGCGTGCAGTGCGGGGCGATCACCGCCAAGGGCGGGCGGCTCACCCCGCCGGAGGGCGGCTCCGGCCCCGAGTACACCCTCACGTAGGTCCCGGGCACCACGCCCCACCCCGTCGCCCGCGGGTTGCCGGTCCGGATGCGGGCCGGCAACCCGCGGCCGCGCGCCCCGATGGGCGAGCGCATGCCGGTGGAGGCGATCGCCCTCGCCATCCGACCGGGGGCCGGCGCACCGGCACCGGTGGCTCAGCTCACGGCGGGCACCGGCGGGCCGTACAGATCGCCCTGACCCCAGGTGCACCCCAGGCCGCGCACCATGCGGGCCTGTTCCGGCGTGCGCACGCCCTCGGCGACCACCTTCATGCCGAGCTCCCGTGCCAGGTCCACCCAGCGGGCCGCCTCCTCCAGGGCCAGCGGGCACGGCAGTCGCCCCACCAGTGCCTCGTCGAGCTTGAGGATGTCGGCCGGCAGCGCGCGGATGAGCGCCTCGTTGCTGAACCCGCAGCCCGCGTCGTCGATGGCCACGCCCACCCCCATGCCCAGCAGGCGCTCCATCGTGCAGGCGAGCACGGCCACCTCGCCGGCGGGCACCGTCTCGGTGAGCTCCACCACCAGCTGGCCGGGCTCGATGCCGTGGAGGTCGAGGGTACGGGCGACCAGCTCCGTGAAGCCGGGCCGCTCGAGCTCCGCGGCGGACGCGTTGATGCCCACGGCCTGCATGAGGCCCCGGGCCGCGAGCCAGCCCACCGCCCGGCCCAGCACCCACTCCCCGATGCCGTGGATCGCGCCGGAGCGCTCGGCGCCGGGGATGAACCCACCGGGGTCGACGAACCCGTGCCCCGGGCGCTCCCAGCGCACCAGGGCCTCCCAGCCCGCGATGTGGCGCCCCGCGAGGTCCACCACCGGCTGCACGAACAGGCGGAGCTCGTCGGCTCGCGGCGTCGAGCCGACCCCCGCGGACTGCGCCGCGATGGCGTGGAAATCGTTCATGGGCATGGTTGCGGGGGTCCCGACAGGGCGGGATGGCGAAAGGTTCCACCACATCGCCGAAACCTGCAATCGGGGCGGTCGCCTCAGGCGGCCGGGGTGGTGGCCGCGCCGGCACCGGTCACGCGGCGGTCCTGCGCGCCACGGCGATCGCCACGTCGTCGGAGAGGCGCCCCGCGGCCCAGGCGCTCACCGCGGCGTGCACGGCGCGGGCCAGGTCCCGGGGCGCCGCCCCGGCCCCCGCCAGCACGACCTCCCGCAGGCGCTCCTCGCCGAACTCCTCGCGGCCGCGGCGCGCCTCGATGAGGCCGTCGGTGCTCACGAACAGCGTGTCGCCGGGTTCGAACACCGCGTCGCGCGCCTCGTAGGCGGTGCCCGCGAACACGCCGCACGGCGGGCCGGCGCCCTCCAGGGCCCGCAGCGCCCCCGAGGCGCTGACCAGCAGGGGCGGCGGATGCCCGGCGGTGCACCACCGCAAGAGGTTTCCCTCCAGGTCGATCACCACCAGCGCGGTCGCGACGAACGTGCCGTCGGGCAGGCGCGGCAGCAGGAGCTCGTTCAGCGCCGAGGTGATGCGCCCCGGGTCGTCCTCGTGGAGGCTGAGGCCCTCCGCCGCGTACCGGACCATCGCGGTGAGGCCGGCGGCCTCCGCGCCCTTGCCGCTCACGTCGCCCACCAGCACCGCGACGCGCCCGCCGGGCAGCTGCCAGGCCCCGTAGAAGTCGCCGCCGGCGAGGCTGCCCGCGGCGGCCCGGTACAGGCCCGCGAGCTCCAGGCCCCGGACGCGGGGCAGCTCGTCCGGCAGCAGCGCCGCCTGGAGCGTCTCGGCGACGTGGTGCTCCTGCTCGAACAGGGTGGCGTTCTGCAGGGCCATCCCGGCGTGGGCGGCGAGCTCACCGGCAAGCCGCAGCTCCCGCGCCCCGAACGCGCGCGGCCGGTCGCCGGTGAGCAGCAGCACGCCGTGCAGGCGGTCGCCGGCGGCCAGGGGCACCAGCACGAACGACCGCGCCTCCCCCGGCACCAGGCTGCGCACGCCCGGCGCCTCCACCCGCGTGTCGCTGCACATGAAGGACCGGCGCGTGGAGAGCAGCCGCTGCAGCATCGCGCGGTCCGTGCCGCGCGCCATCGCGTCGAGCTCGGCCTCCTCCATGCCCGACGCCGCGACCGGCACGACCTCCCCGTGCTCGAGCCGCAGCACGGCGCCCGCCGTGGCGCCGGTGAGCTCGCGCGCCTGGTCGAGCAGGTGCACGTGGACGTCGGCGCTGGTGAGGGCCGCCGCCATGAGGTGCGCGGCGCGGGCCAGCGCGGTCTCCTCGCCGGAGCGCCGTTCCTCCAGCATGCGCAGCCGCGCCGCCTCGTCGGCCAGGCGATGGGCCTCCTGCAGCGCCTCGCGGGCGGCCGTGACGTCGGTGAGGATCTCGACCCGGCCCAGGGAATCGCCGGACGTGTCGCGCACGGGCGCCGAGTACCGCTCCAGGATGCGCCCGTCGGCGGTGTGGAGCTCGTCTCCCGCGGCCTCCCCGGGCCGGTCCAGCGCCGCCAGCGTCTCGGCGACGTACGCGTCCCCGTCGGCGAACCGGCGGCGGAAGGGCCCGGTCACCAGGGCCCGGTACGGCTCGCCGGCCAGCACGTCCAGGTCGGCGCCCAGCAGATCGCCGGCCGCGCGGTTGCCCATCAGCAGGCGGTCGCGCAGGTCGGTCACCACCACCGCGCTGGGCGTGCTCTCCAGCACGGCCTGCAGCACCTGCCGGGTGCGGCGGTTCCGGTCCCGCCACTGGTGGTTGCGCACCGTGAGCGACAGCTGGCGGGCGGCTTGCTCCAGCACGTCCACCGCCGGGCCCCCGATGGGGCGCGCCGGGTCGAGCGACACCAGGCACACGGCGCCGAGGCGCGGGTGGTTGGGCGTGGCGAGCGGCACCGCCACCCCGCTGGCGCGCCGCAGCAGCGCCCGCAGCGGAGCCGTGTCGAGGCCGCCGGCGGCGAGCTCGGCCAGGCGGTCCAGCACCGCCGCCTCGGCCAGGAGGCGCGGCCACACCACCGGCGAGCCGCTCCACGTCGCCTGGCCCGGGAGCGCCAGCAGGTCGTCGCCCGGGCCCAGCAGCGGGGCCAGCGTGCCGGCCGGCGCCCCCTCGGCCAGCCCGGCGCCCAGCGTCGTGCCGTGCTCCGGATCGGATTCGTCGATCACGACGATCGCCGCCAGGTCGGCGTCCATCACCGCCCGCACGCGCCCGGCGAGCTCCGCGAGGGCCTCCGCCAGGTGCGTCACGGCACCCGGGTCGAACAGCACCCTGGCGAGGGCCGCGCCGGTGGCGGGCGCGTCGGCGCGGCGCTCAGCCACGATGGGCGCCGATCAGGTCGACGTAGTGCCGGGCCGACCGCCGGACGGCCTCGCGCTCGGCATCCGACAGCGGCCGCACCACGCGGGCCGGGACGCCCACCGCCATGCTGCCCGGCGGGACCTCCATGCCCTCCGGCACCACCGCCCCGGCGCCGACGATGCTGCTCGCGCCGATCGCGGCGCGGTTCATCACGATCGCGCCCATCCCGATGAGCGCCTCGTCGCCCACGGTGCAGCCGTGCACGATCGCCCGGTGCCCGATGGTGACCCGGGCCCCCACGGTGCACGGGACGCCGGCGTCGGCGTGGAGCACCGCGCCGTCCTGGACGTTGCTCTCGTCCCCAACCGTGATGACGTCCGTATCGCCGCGGATGACCGCCAGCGGCCACACCGACGCGCGCGCTCCCAGCAGCACCCGGCCGATCACGACCGCGGTGGCGTCCACGTGCGCGCCGTCGCCCAGGACGGGCCGATGCCCCTGCAGCGCCCGGATCACGGGGCCGACGGTAACCGAGATCCGGGACATCCGCCATGCACCATGCTGCCAATTCGCCCCTTCGGGTTAATGCGGAGTGCCATCCGGCCCGAAGCTGCCTAAGATCCGGCCCCGGCAGGGGGAACCATCAAAGGGAGCATGTATGAAGCGTTGGAAGAGTCTCGCGGCGGTCATGGCCTCAGTCGCCGTGCTGGGCGGCATCGCTGCGGGCTGCAGCGACTCCGACAGCTCCGAGTCGTCGACGCCCGCGGCGGCCACCACGGCCCCGAACACCGCGGTGCAGACGGACGGCGAGGGCAGCACGGTCGCCACGGAGACCGCTCCGCCCGCCGAGACCACCGAGACCGAGGCGACCACCACCTCCGGTGGCGGTGAGGAGGCCTCCGGTGACGCGGCCGCCGGCAAGACGACCTTCGAGGGCATCTGCCAGGGCTGCCACGCCAACGGCGGCAACGACGCCGGGGTGGGCCCCAAGCTCGCCGGCGCGGGCCTCACCGGGGACACCATCAAGACGACGATCCAGAGCGGCAAGGGCGCGATGCCCCCCGGCCTGGTCTCCGGGGACGACCTGGAGAACGTCGCGGCGTACGTCCTCAGCATCCAGTAGGCCGGACCCGGCCGGATGTTATCCAGGGCCGCGTCGGGGGGTATCCTCCCGACGTGGCCCTCGATGTCTCCACAGCCCGGCGTGACGACCTCACCGTCGTGCGCCTCGACGGCGAGCTGGACATCTACACCGTCGCGGGCTTCCGCGGCGAGCTCGACCGGCTCGATCCCGCCGCGGCCCGCATCGTCATCGACCTCACCGAGGTCACGCTGCTGGACTCCAGCGGCCTGGGGGCGCTGGTGAGCCTCCTCAACCAGGCCCGGGCCGGCACCGGCCAGCTGGGGCTCGTGTGCCCGCACCGCCGCCTGCGGCGCGTCTTCGAGATCACCGGCCTGCGCCGCGCGTTCACCTTCGGCGACGACCTGGACCAGGTGCGCGACGCCCTCGAGGCCGAGCGCGAGGACCCCGGAGCCGGCTGAGCCCTGCTCGACCTCCGCCTCATCCGCCAGGACCCCGACCGGGTCCGGGCCTCCATCGCGCGCCGTGGCCCCGTCGACGCGCTGGACGAGGTCGTCGCGCTGGACCGCGACGCCCGCGAGACGCGCACCCGCGTGGAGACGACCCGCGCCGAGCGCGGCCGCCTGAGCAAGGCCGTCGGCATGGCGAAGCGCGAGGGGCGCGACAGCTCCGCCGAGGAGGCCGCCGCCCGGGCCGCCGGTGAGTCGCTCGCCCAGGACGAGGACCGGCTGCGCGACCTGGAGTCGCGACGGGACGAGCTGCTTCTGGGCCTGCCGAACCTGGCGCAGGACGAGGCCCCGGACGGCGGCGAGGACGACGCCGTCCTGGTCCGCACCGTCGGCGAGCCGCCCGCGCCGGCGGACCCCGTGCGCGACCACGTGGAGATCGGCGAGATCCTCGGCGGCCTCGACATGGAGCAGGCCGCGAAGATCTCGGGGGCGCGGTTCGCGTACCTCATGGGCCCGCTCGCCCGGCTGCAGGTGGCGCTCACCGGGTTCGCGATCGACCTGCTGGAGCGCCGGGGCTTCACCCCGGTGATCCCGCCGGTGCTGGTGCGCGAGGAGGCGATGTACGGCACGGGGTTCTTCCCCACCGACCGCGCCTCGATCTACCGGCTGGCCGACGACGACCTCTACCTGGTGGGCACCAGCGAGGTGCCGCTGGCGGGCCTGGGCTACGACCGCATCTTCGCGGCGGGCGACCTCCCGCTGCGCTTCGCGGGGATGTCCAGCTGCTTCCGCCGCGAGGCGGGGGCGGCGGGCCGCGACACCCGCGGGATCTTCCGCGTCCACCAGTTCGACAAGATCGAGATGTTCGCGTTCACCTCCCCGCGGGAGTCCGCGGCCGAGCACCTGCGGATCCTGTCGGTGCAGGAGGAGATCCTCCAGGCGCTGGGCCTGCACTACCGGGTCATGGACATCGCCGTGGGCGACCTGGGGGCGTCCGCCGCCCGCAAGTTCGACTGCGAGGCGTGGATGCCCGGCCAGCGGCGGTTCCGCGAGGTCACCTCGTGCTCCAACTGCACCGACTACCAGGCGCGCCGCCTCAACTGCCGCGCCAGGGGCGAGGGTGGCACCGAGACCGTGCACACCCTGAACGGGACGGCGGTCGCCGTGGGCCGCACGATCATCGCGATCATCGAGACCCACCAGCGCCCCGACGGGTCGGTGGCGGTGCCCGAGGTCCTGCAGGCGCACGGCGCACCGGCGGTGCTGACGCCGCGATGACGCCCCGCGTGGCCATCGTGGGCCACGTCGAATGGGTCACGCACGCCCGCGGCCGGATGCCCACGTCCGGGGAGATCACGCATCTGACCGATCCGCTGGACGAACCCGGGGGCGGGGGCGGGGTCGCCGCCGTGCAGGCCGCCGCGCTGGGCGCCGGCGTGCGGTTCCTCACCGCCCTGGGCGACGACGACCTGGGCCGGCGCACCGCGGAGGCCGTCGCGGCGGCCGGCGTGACCATGGACGTCGCCTGGCGGGGCACCGGCCACACGCGCGCGCTGTCGGTGTCCGGGGACGACGGCGACCGGGCGATCGCGGTGATCGGGGAGCGGCTGCATCCCGAGGCGGGCGACGCGCTGGACTGGGACGCCCTGGCCGGCGTGGACGCCGTGTACTTCACGGGCCGCGATCCCGGGACGCTGGCGGCCTGCCGCCGGGCGCCCGTGCTGGTCGTCATGGCCCGCAGGTGGCCCGTGCTCGCGGAGGCGGGCGTGCCGTGCGAGGTGCTGGTGGGCTCGGCGGACGATCCGGGCGAGACCCCGCCGTACGGGGCGCTGCGCCCGCCGCCGGAGGTCGTGGTGGCCACCCAGGGCGAGCGGGGCGGATGGGTGCGCCCCGCCGGGGAGCCGCCGTGGCGGTGGGACGCGGGCGTGCCGCCCGCCCCGCCGCTGGACAGCTACGGGTGCGGCGACGCCTTCGCCGCCGGCCTCACCGTGGGCCTCGCCGCCGGGTGGCCGCTGGAGCGGGCCGTCGCCCTGGCCGCCCGCTGCGGGGCAAGCGCGGTCACCGGGCGCGGGGGCCTTGCGGGCGTGCTGCGGGCCGCCTCACCGGACGCGGCGCTCCCGGAGGGCTGAAAGGGCCGGGATCAGGCGTGCCCGTTGCGGCCGCTGCGGTCCTGCTCGTCCGCGGCCGGGTCCGCATGGGGGTGCGGCTCGGGCTCGACGGCCACCAGCACGACCCGGGTGCCACGGGTGGCCTCCACCGTGAACCGCCAGCCGCCCACGGCGACCGAGTCGCCGGTGCGCGGCAGCCGCCCCAGGCGGGCGAACACCAGGCCGCCGACGCTGGTGACCGTCTCGTCCTCCACCTCGACCCCGTGGTCCACGAGGTCCTCCAGCGGGACGTGGCCACGCACGATGAGCCGCCCGTCGGGCGCCTCGTCCACGGCCGGCGCGCGATCGCGCTCGTCGTCGATCTCCCCGACGATCTCCTCGATGATGTCCTCGACGGTCACCAGGCCGCTCAGCTCCCCGTACTCGTCCAGCACCACCGCCAGGGAGGTGCGGCGCCGCTGCAGCTCGCGCAGCAGGTCGTCGACGGGCTGGGTCTCCGGGACGAAGAACGCGGGGTTGGTGACCGACTTGACGGTGGCCACGGCCTCGCTGGTCAGCGCGCCGACGGCGAGGTCCGACAGGTGCACCACGCCCAGCACGCCGTCGCCGCCGGTGACGGGGAAGCGGCTGTGGCGTGTGGAGAGGGCCTCCTCCAGGGCGGCCCGCACCGGGAGGTCGGCGGACAGGTCGCACACCTCGGGCCGCGGGGTCATCACGTCGCGGGCGATGCGGTCGCCCAGCGCGAACACGCCCTCGAGCATGTCCGCCTCCTCCGGCTCGATGGTGCCGCCCTCCTCGCTCTGGGCGATGAGCCGCTGCAGGTCCTCCGGGGTTGAGGCGAGCTCGGACTCGGTGGCCGGCTCGATGCCGAAGACGCCGATGATGCGGTTGCCCGCGCCGTTGAGCACCGCGATGAGCGGCGACAGCAGGACGCGGAACCACTCCAGGGGGTGCGCGACCGCCCGGACCGTGACCTCCGGGCGCTGCAGGGCGAGGTTCTTCGGGGCGAGCTCGCCGACCACCACGTGCAGCGCCGTGATGATCGTGAAGGCGAGGATGCCGCCCACGATGGGGGCGGACTGGTCACCCAGCCCGATGCGCTGCAGCAGCGGCTCGGCGAGGTGCGCGAAGGCCGGCTCGCCGAGCCAGCCCAGGCCCAGGCTGGCCAGCGTGATGCCCAGCTGGCAGGCCGCCAGGTAGCGGTCGATCTGCCGCGCCTGCCGGCCGGCGAGCTCCGCGCTGCCCACGCCGTCGGCGGCCATCTGGTCGAGGCGGGTGAGCCGTGCACGGGCGAGCGAGAACTCGGCCGCCACGAAGAAGCCGTTGAGCAGCACCAGCAGGAGTGCCGCGGAGATTTGGACCGCGTTCAGCGCGCGGCCCCGGGTTCGTCCACGCGCGGCATTGTATCCGCGTCTCCGGCGGATCCGCCTGCACGATCGAGGGGGCATCTTGCGGTGCCGATGCGTATGCGATATATCGCATTCATGGAGACTCTCGCGCGCACCTCCCTGTCCGAACGCGTGTATGCCAGCCTGCTGGGCGCCATCGTGCGCGGCGAGCTCGCGCCCGGCGAGCGCGTCCGTGACACCGAGCTGGCCCAGCGGCTGGGCGTGAGCCGCACGCCGGTGCGCGAGGCCCTGCTGCGCCTGGGGCACGAGGGGCTCGTCGAGTCCGTGCCCGGGTCCCATTCCCGCGTCGCCGGCGTGGACGCCGATGCCGCCGCCCAGGCGTACGTGGTGGCCGCGGCGCTGCACGCCCTCGCCACCCGCATCGCCACGCAGCGGCTCACCGCCGCGGACCTGGCCGCCATGCGGCGGGTGAACGGGGAACGGGCCCGCGCCCTGCGCGCCGGGGACATCGGCGCGGCCATCGCGGCCGACGACCGCTTCCACCAGGTCCTGGTGGACCGGGCCGACAACGCCGAGCTGCGCTCGGCGCTCGAGCGCCTCATGCCGAAGGTGCGGCGGCTCGACCACGCCCACTTCCTGCGCATGGACCCCGACGCCTCCACGCGCGAGCACGACGCGATCGTCGCGGCGTGCGAGCGCGCCGACGCCGCCCACGCGGCCCGGCTGGTGGAGGAGAACTTCCTCGCGATCGGCGAGGTCATCTGCGAGGCGCTGCGGGCATGACGGCGGTGGTGCTGGCACTGGGCGCCGCCCTGTCGTGGGGCGTCGCCGACTTCCTGGGGGGCGTGGAGTCCCGGCGGCGGGCGCTGCTGACCGTGCTCGTGACCAGCCAGGCCGCGGGCCTGGTGCTCATGCTCGTGGTGCTCGCCGCGCGCGCGGACGGACCGCCCCCCGCCGCGGCGCTGGCCGCCGCCGTGACGGGCGGCGTCCTGGGGGCCGGGTCCATCGCGGCGTTCTACGCCGCCCTCGCCCGGGGCTCGATGGGCGTGATCGCCCCGATCACCGCCACCAACGCCACCATCCCCCTCGCCGTGGGCATCGCCCTCGGAGAGCGGCCGCAGCTGCCCCAGCTCCTGGGCCTCATGGCCGCCAGTATCGGGGTGGTCCTCGCCGCGCGCGAACCCGGCGGCGGGTCGGGTGACCATCGCCGCAGCGTGATGCTCGCGCTCGTGGCGGCGCTGCTGCTGGGCCTCACGCTGGTGGCGTACCACCGCGGCGCGCAGGACGACCTGGTGTGGACGGTCGCGGTGGGCAGGCTCACGTCCTTCGGGGTGCTGCTGGGGGCCGCGGTCGCCGCGAGGACGGACCTGCGCGCCGGGCGCGCGGCGCTCGCGCCACTGGTGGCGGTGGGCGTGCTGGACGTGGGCGCGAACCTGCTGTTCGCGGCGGCCGCGACCCTGGGGTACCTCAGCGTCGCCGGCGTGCTGGCATCCCTCTACCCGGTGGTCACCGTGGCCCTGGCCCGCACCCGCCTGCGGGAGCGCGTCTCCGCGCCGCAGCAGGCGGGCGTGGCCCTGGCGCTGTCGGGCGTCGTGCTGATCAGCCTGGGCTGATCAGCGGGCCTTCACGACCTTCAGGGTGCCCTTCATCCCGCCGGCCTCGTGCCCGGGGATGGTGCAGTAGTAGGTGTAGGAACCGGCCTTCAGGATCGCGGTGACGGCCGTGCGGGCACCCGGCGCCACCTCCCTGCCCACCTTCGCCACGCCGCGGCCCTTCACCGCGACGTCGTGCATGGTGAGGCCGGTGTTGCGGTACCGCAGGGTGACCCTGATGGTGGCCTTGCCCTTCGGGATCTTCACCTGGAGCTTGGCGGGCTTGTAGCTCAGCTCGCCGGCCCCGTTGGTGACGGTCCTGGTGGCGGTCGGGACGCCGCCGGCGGCCAGGGCGCTCATCCCCGCGGCGCCGAGGGCGGCGGTGGCGATGAGGGTGAATGCGCCGCGGCGCATGGTGCGTGCGTTCATGGGTCCTCCCGATGGGGCAGCGCGGACCTCCGTCCGCATCACCGGGCACCGTACCCCGCACGGGCGGGTCACGCCGCGCGACCGGTGGGCAGGACCTCGGGGACCCGCCGACCCTCGGGTCCCCCGGTCCCTCGCCGTCCGCCTACGCCACCGCCCAGGCGAGCGTCCGCGGAGGGCGGAGCCGTCCGGTGCGGACGGCCTCGACGTGGATCGCCTCGCCGGCCTCGCCGCGCAGGTGCCGGCACCGTGCCCGGAGGTCGTCCACGGACGATGTCCGGGCCTCGAACGCGGCCACCTCGCGCGCCCCGCTCATGAGGTCCGTCACCCGGATGTGCCAGGTCGTCGTCATGTGCGGGAGAATCGCTCATGGCGCCGCACGCCGCATTGGCCCGGGGGCGGAAATGCACCCCTCCCGGTTCGGCCCCGTCCCTCCCCGCGCCGGGGGCATCCGGTGATCGCCCCCGGCCACCGGCGGGGCATTCAAGCGGACGTTCGTCCGCTATCGTGCGGCTCCGTCACCCCGCCGCGCCTGCGGCACGACGCGAGGAGCAGCGATGAGCGACATCACCATCCAGGCGATGGACAACGGCCCCCTCAAGGTCACCGGGCCCATCACCCTCCTGGACGGCGCGGGCACCGCCCGCACGCTGGAGCGCGAGGTGATCGCGCTGTGCCGGTGCGGCGCCTCGAAGAACAAGCCGTTCTGCGATGCGAGCCACAAGACCCTGGGCTTCACCGCGCAGGAACGGGCCTGAGCACGCGAAGGTCCCCCGGGCGGGCACCCGCCCGGGGGACGACGCGGGCCTGACGGTCAGGCGGTGACGGGCTCGTCGCCGCGGACCTCGCTCGCCGCACCGCTGCGCCAGGGGGTGAAGCCCCAGGTCGCCACGGTGAGCACGCCCAGGCCGATCCCGATCATGATCACGCAGATGCCGATGACGATGGCGAACAGCGAGACCTGCTCGGCGAAGAAGGACATGTTGAGGCCGGTGGCCAGCGCGGTCTCGGTGACCCACAGGTTGCGGGCCGCGTTCTCGACGGGCCGCCCCGTGTTGGGGTCCTTCGCGGCCTTGGACTCGTCGCTGGTCTGGTTGCCGTTCGCGTCGAGGTACCGGCCCATCTGGGCGTAGGTCAGCCCGTCGCTCGACTCCAGCGCGTGGATGCGCATGTAGCTGGCGAAGCACTTCGCGCTCGCGCCGTCGGCGACCGCCTTGCCGGCGACGTCACAGGTCGGCAGCGCGCCGAGCTTGGCGTCCGCCTCGATGCCGCCCGGCTTCATGTCGGGTGTACCGACGATCTGCTCCTTCTTCAGCGTGTCGCGGACCTCGTTGCGGCCCTGCATGCCGATCGCCACGTACGCGATGCCGGCGACGAGCAGCACCACACACGCGACGACACCCCCGATCCACCCGAGCATCGCCCTGCGGGATCCCCCGTTCATCACTTCCTCCTGGAGCGGGTCCGCCCTGCCGCGGACCGATGTGACGACGATGGACGACCACGCGCCGCGGGGAATCCGGCCACACGCGATGCCGGGTGCGGCGCATCACCCCATCGTTGACGCGGCAAGGAGAAGGAGCGTTGCGGACGTGCCCCCGGATAGCCTCAGGGAGGTGACGGAGATGCCATCCCCCGATCGGGGCACGCTGTGGGTCGACGAGTGGGCCGGCGAGACCTCGCCCGCCGTGCGCCGCGCCCGCGCGGCCGGGGTCCCGGTGCGGCATCCCTCGCAGCGGCTCTTCGACGCGACGGACCTGCCGGTGCTGGGCGTCACCGGCACGGCGGGCAAGACCACGGCGACGCATCTGACCGCCGCCATCCTGGCCGCCGCGGGGATCCCGGTGGTGATGAACCGCTCGGGCCGGGCCGCCAACGCGTGGCCCGAGGTGGCGCTGCTGGACGAGCCGGCGCCGCCCGGCGCCTGGCTGCTCGCGGAGCTCACCAGCACGCACCTGTGCCACCTGGAGCTCCGGAGTGCCCCGCGCGTGGCGCTGGTGACGTGCCTGTGGCCCGACCACCTGGAGCTGCACGGGTCGCTGGAGGCGTACGCGGCCGCCAAGCGCCGCATCCTGGCCGGGCAGCCCGCGGACGGCTGGGCCGTCCTGAACGCCGACGACACGCAGGGCCGGGCGCTGCTGGGGCCGCCCGTGGCCGGGAACCTGGCGGAGTTCTCCGCGACCCGCCCGGTGGGCCGCGGCGCGTGGATCGCCGGCGGACGGCTGCACGCGCGATGGGACGGGCCGCCGCGGGCGGTGTGCGCGATGACCGACATCCCGGAGTGGGTGCATCCGGTCGCGGTGGCGGGGGCGGCCGCCGCCGCGCTCGCCGCCGGGGCGACCCCGGAGGCCGTCGCCGCCGGGCTGGCCGCCGTGTCCGGCCTGCCCCACCGGATGCACCGGGTGGGGACCCTGGACGGCTGCCCCGTGGTGGACGACGCGATGGCCGCCACGCCCGTGAAGGCGCGGGCGGCCCTGGCGCGTCACGCGGACCGGTCGGTGGTGCTCCTGGCCGGCGGCGACGACACCCTGCCCGGCGCCCGGGTGCACGCCGACCCGCGCGAGGAGGCGCGGCTGCGCGAGGCGTGCCGCGAGGCGGTGCGCGCCGCCCGGGCGGTCGTGTGCTTCGGCCCCGCCGCGGGCCGGCTCGTCCCGCTGCTGGACGGCGTGGCGACGATCCGGGCGGCGGACCTGGATGCGGCGGTCGCGGCGGCCCGGCCCCACCTGGGCCCGGGCGTCACGCTGCTGCTGTCGCCGATGTTCCCCATGGCCCAGGACGACCGGGCCCGGTTCGCGCGGCTCAGCCGGGGGTGAGGCGCGTGCGGCCCGGCTCCGGCAGCCGGATCATCCGCCCGTCGCGCTCCCGGTACTGGCCCACCCGCAAGAGCGGCGGGGAGTACGCGTGGAGGCTCGCCGCGATCTCGCCCTCCTCGTGCTGCACCTGGTGGATGTAGCCGAACGTCCCCTCCTGGGTGTCGCCGGCGTGCATCACGTGGCTGGTGGACGGGGCGCCCATGTGCATGTGGCCCTCGCGGAGGCTCCCCTGCAACACGGTGATGCCGACCTCGGAGATGTCGTGGTCGTGGAAGCCGGTGGTCTGGCCGGGCAGCCACGACAGCACCCAGATGTCGGTGTACTCGTTCTCGAACACGAGCCGGTAGTCGCGGTAGTCGTGGCTCTCCACGATGTAGTCGCGCCACGCGCCGGTCGCGGCGATGCGCTGTCCCAGCCGGACGAGCTCCGGGGCCCGCATGACATGGTCGACGTCCTCCAGGAAGCGGAGCTCCTGCGGGAGGGCCGGGAAGGGCCATGGCGGCGGAGGAAGCGTGTGCGTCGTCACGTTCTGGGGCTCCGTTTGCTCGGCGGTTCGGCGGTGTGGGTCCCGCCCCCGGTGTGTAGCAGACAACCGGTGAACAACCTGCCAGGGTTCGGTCGTGCGGATCGCGGGACGAATGCCCCTGATCCACCCCCGGAAACCCCCTCCACGGAGCCGCCCATGACCCCAGCCGCACCCGTCCCCGCACCCGCCGGCGTCGAGGTGTTCGTCGACGTCAGCTGCCCCTGGTGCCATGGCGGCCTCGCCACCATCCGCCGGGTCCTGGACGAGGTGGCCGCCGACGCGTCCATGCCGGCCGTGCGGCTGCGGTGGCGGTTCATCCGCCTGCACGACATGAACCCGCCGGAGGGGATGCGCACGGACGACCAGTGGGCGAGGTACGGCATGGACGCCCAGCAGGCGGCGGCGGCCAGGGCGGAGCTCGCGGCGTTCCTGCGCTCGGTGGGGATCGGCATGGACCCCGCGCGCCACACCTACCTGTACAACCCGCTCCTCGCCCACCGGCTGCTGGCGATGGCCCGTGACGAGGAGGGCACCGACCTGCCCGACATGTGGAGCCTCGCCCGCGCCGTGTGGAGCGCGAACTTCGTGCGTGGCACGGCGATGGACGACCCGGCCGCCCTGCGCGCCGCCATGGTGGACGCGGGCCTCGACGTGCCGGAGCGCATCTGGACGCGCCTCGCGGACCCGCGGGACCACCTCGCCGAGACGCTCGCCGACCGCGAGCGCGCCCTGGAGGTGTCGCTGGACGGCGTCCCCAGGTTCTACGTGAACGGCCGGATCGTGCCGGCGTGGCGGCCCATCGGCGAGGTGCGCGCCAACCTGCGCGCCGCCCTCGCCGAGGGGTGATCAGCTCAGGCGGGCCAGGGTGATCTCCGACAGGGCGCGGCGGACCTCGCCGAGCCGCGCCCCGTCGGTGGGGATCGCGATGTCGCCCACCGCCCGGACGGGGCGGCTCTCGAGCACGCTGCTCACCAGGAGTGCCCCGTCGGCACCGGCCAGGCCCTCCACCGGCAGCTCGCGCTCCCGCACCGGGACGGCCTCCACCACCAGGCGGCGGGTGAGGGAGTCCAGGATGCCGAGCGACAGCGGCGGGAACACCACCTCGCCGCCCTCGATCCACAGGAACGAGCTGGTGGGCGCCTCCAGCACCACCCGGTCGCCGGCGCGCACCATCAGGGCCTCGTCGAAGCCGGCGGCCCTCGCCAGCCGGTTGGCCTGCATGTTCGCCGCGTAGCTCAGGGTCTTGCTCTCCATGAGCAGCGGGCTGATGCGGTGCTCCACGGCCATGAGGCGCCAGGAGTCCGCGTGGGGCGGCAGCGGCTCCTCGCGCAGGATGCGCCGGCCACCGCGGGTGAGCATGAGCCGGATCGCGCAGTCGGCCTGCGAGGTGCTCCCGGCGAAGCGCCGCAGCTCCTCCGCGACCAGCGCGCGGTCGAACGGCAGGGAGATCGCCCGGCAGGACCGCTCCATGCGGTCAAGGTGCGCCTCGGTGGTGCGGATGCGCCGCCCGTACTGGCGCATGCCCTCGAACACGCCGTCACCGCGGACGAGCCCGTCGTCCAGCGGGACCCGGGCGGTCTCGCCGCCGGGCACGGGCACTCCGTCGATCATGATCAGTGGTCCGCTCATCCGCCCTCACCCTCGTCCGCCGTGCGGTCATGTTCGAGATCGGCACCGGGAGTCCCCCCATGAGGGGCGGACGCTCCGTAGCGATCGGGGGTTCCCAGGAGGTAGGGTCGCGCGCATGGACCTCGCACCCCCGTGCCGGTCCCGGCGCACCTGGGGCGTCATCGCAGGGCTGGCCGTCGCGGCCGGCATGCTGATGACCGCCGCGGACGCACCGGCGGCCGAGCCTCCGAATCAGAACGACCCCTGTTCCTCCGTCGGCCGCGACACCTGCGGCACCACGGGAGTGGGCAGCTACCAGCGCTACAAGTACGGCATCCGCTGGTTCGGCGACTACCGGGGGGCCATCGACGGCATCCCGCCGGCCTTCTGCATCGACCTGCGCTTCTGGTACCCGGCCAAGCGCTACGCCTTCACGGAGATCGACGACGTCACCGGCCTGAAGAACAAGGCCGGGCGGACCATCTCCAACGCCGAGCTGTCGCGGATGGCGTACGCCCTGTGGAACCACGGGCGCAGCAGCAACGCCAACCAGCAGGCCGCCGTGATGCTCTACGTGCACGGCCTCATGGGCGACGGCGCCCCCGGCGAGGCCGCACCAGACGCCATCGGCGCGACCGTCGCCTCCATCTACCGCAGGATCAGCGCCGACGCCGACCGCTACCGCGGCCCATACCGGGTGCGGGCGGCGTTCGCCGGCGGGCTGCGCGTGGGGTCCGACGCCAAGGCGACCATCCGGGTCCTGTCCGCCACCGGCGCGCCCGTGCCGGGCGTCGCGCTCACGCTCACCTCCAAGGGCGCGTCGGACCTCCCCGCCCGGGTGAGCACCGGCAGCACCGGCGTCGCCACCGTCACCTTCACGCCGGACGGCGCCGGCGACATCTCCCTCACGGCGCGGAGCGCGCCCATCGCCTCCACGCTGCCGCGGGTGTTCCGTCCCACGACGGCCGCCGCCGCCCGCAACGGGCAGCGCCTCGCGACCGCCGCCTCCCAGACCGTGGCGGCCACCGCGACCGGCACCGTGGCGCGCACCCGCGCGACGGTGACCACCCAGGCGCGCCCCGCGAAGCTGCTGGTGGGCGGCGCCACCCGTGACCGCATCACCATCACGGGCCTGCCCGGCGGACGGAAGACCGCCGTGAAGGTGGAGTTGCACGGGCCGTTCCGCCGCGAGGCGGACATCGCCTGCACCGCGGCGCCCGCCGCGACGGCCGACATCGAGGTCACCAAGTCCGGGACCTACCAGACCGGGGTCATCCGGCCCACGAAGCCCGGCATCTACACGTACCGCATCATCATCGCGGGCGACGAGGACTTCACCGGCGTCACCACCCCGTGCGGCGTGCCCGCCGAGACGATCCGCGTGGAGACCCAGCCGGCGGTGCGCACCCAGGCCAGCACGGCCCGCACCCCGGTGGGCCAGCCCATCTCCGACACGGCCGTCGTGACGGGCCTGAACGGCGAGACCTCCCCGGTCTCGATCTCCCTGTACGGGCCGTTCAGCACCGCGGCCGCCGTGAACTGCGACGGCGCGCCCATCTGGACCGGCGGGGTCACCGCCACCGGCGACGGCGAGTACGTGACCGAGCAGTTCACCCCCACCGTGGGCGGCTACTACACGTACCGCGAGCGGCTCGAGGCGAACGGCTTCGTGCGCGGCTTCGAGGGCAAGTGCGGTGAGACCAGCGAGGGCGTGATCGTGACCGGCGCCCCGCGCATCACCAGCCAGGTGAGCGCTCTGCAGCTCAAGCCCGGCCAGCAGCTGTCGGACCGGGTGATCGTGAGCGGCATGGGCGCGCTGTCCACCACCATCAACATGGAGCTGTGGGGTCCGTACCCCACCCGCGAGGCGATCAACTGCTCCGGCACGCCGGCGTGGACCGGCACGATCGACGCCGAGATCGGCGACGGCGTCCACGCCACCGGCAAGGTGCGGCTCAACAACGTGGGCTACTACACCTACCGTGCGTCGATCGCCGAGTCGGAGGCGAACTCCGGCGTGACGACTCCGTGCGGTGAGGCGAGCGAGACCGCGCTGGTCTCCGCCGAGCCGGAGGTCACGACCATCGCGTCCTCCGACGTGGTGAAGCCCGGCCAGCAGATCTTCGACCGGGTCCGCGTGAAGGGCCTGGGCGACTCCGAGGCGACGGTGCAGCTCGAGCTGTTCGGGCCGTTCGCCACGAAGGCCGCGATCCGCTGCGACGTCACCCCGTTCTGGAAGGGGAGCTTCACGGTGAAGGGCGACGGGGAGACCCGGTCGCCGGCGGTCACCATCGCCAAGGCGGGCTTCTACACCTACCGTGAGAAGCTCGTCGGGACGGGCCTGGTGAAGAGCACCGAGGGCGCGTGCGGCGAGGTGAGCGAGACGGCCCTCGCGCGGCCGCTCATCCTCACCGGCCGGGGCGACACGGCGCGGGCGCCCGCCCGCGGGCTGCAGTCCGGCCGTTCCGCCCCCACGCGGGTGAGGATCGCCGACCTCGGGGTGGACGCCCCGGTGCAGGGCGTCGGCATCGACCTGGCGACGGGTGCCCTGGACGTTCCCACGAACATCAGGCGCACCGGCTGGTTCCGTGACGGCGCGGCTCCCGGTGACAGCACCGGCGCGGTGCTCATCGCCGGGCACGTGGACTCCGCCAGGGCCGGCGTGGGCGCCTTCGGGCCGCTCAAGCGGGCGACGGCGCGCAGCCGCGTGCAGGTGACCACCGCGGACGGGAAGACCCGGACGTACCGCGTCACCACGGTGAAGACGTACGAGAAGACGGATCTGCCGGCGGCCATCTACTCCACGCGGGGCGCTGCCCGGCTGGTGCTGGTGACCTGCGGCGGGCCGTTCAACACCCAGACCGGGCACTACCGCGACAACGTCGTGGTGACCGCGGTCCCCGTGCGGTAGCCGTCGGCGCGGCGCCGGGCCCACGCGGCCCGGCGCCACCCATCCGTCCCGTGGGCGGGACGGATGGGTGACCGCCCGCAGCGCCGCGGTGCCGCCGCCGCCGCGGTTTCCGCATGCCTCCCGGACACCCGCTCCGGCGAACCCCGGGTGGCGGGTGCGTCCGTCTCCGATGTCCCCTCCCCCCGCCGGTGGGACGGTGCACCGGAGACGTCCGAGGGAGTGACGATGGCGGCGCAGGGTGGCGAGGTCCTGGTCGCGGGGGCCGGGTTCGCGGGTCTGGAGGCGGCGCTCGCGCTGCGCGTCATCGCCCACGGCCGCGTGCGCGTGCGGCTGCTGACGCCCGCGAACGTGTTCACCTACGTGCCGGCCGCGGTCATCGAGCCGTTCCAGGACGCCGCGTGGGCGCAGGTGCCGCTCACCTCCCTCGCCCGCGTGGGCGGGTTCACGATGGTGAAGGGCATGCTCGGCATCGTGGAGGCCGAGGAGGGCGCGGTCATCACCACCGACGGCCGGCGGCTGTCGTACGACGCGCTGGTGGTCGCGGTGGGAGCGCGGCGCCGGACGTGGCTTCGCGGGGCCGACATCACGTTCCGGGGCACCGAGGACGTGCGCGCCTACCGGCGGCTGGTGGACGAGGTCCATGCGCTGGCGGCGGGGGGCGTCGGGATCGACCTGGCGATCGTGGTGCCGTCGGGCCCCACATGGTCGCTGCCGGCGTACGAGCTGGCGCTGCTCACCGCCGCGCACCTGCGGGCACGGAACGCGGGCGGCCGGGTGCGGGTGACGATCGTGACCGCCGAGGACCGGCCCCTGTCGCTGTTCGGGACCGCGGCGAGCGACGCACTGGAGGGGCTGCTGCACGACCACGGCGTCGCCGTGCGGCCGGGCACCGTCGCGCGCAGCCGAGTGGGCGGGGCGCTGGTGCTGTCCTCCGGCGAGCAGATCGGGGCGGACCGCGTGGTGACCATGGCGGCGCTGTCCGGGCCCGAGGTCCCGGGGCTGCCCGCGACGCCGCTGGGGTTCCTGCCGGTGGAGCAGGACGGCCGGGTCGCCCACACGGAGGGCGTGCTGGCCGCCGGGGACGCCACGGACTTCCCGGTGAAGCAGGGCGGCGTGGCCTGCCAGATGGCGGACACCGCCGCGGCGACCGCCGCCGTCATGCTCGGGCACCCCGTCGACCCCATCCCGTTCGCCCCGCGCCTGCGGGGGCAGGTGTGGTCGGGCGCCGACGCGAGCTTCATCCGCAGCGACCTCGCCGGCGGGCGCGACGAGAGCCACGGCGTGGTGTCGGTGGGCGAGCCGCTGTGGTGGCCGCCCGGCAAGGTCGCCGGCCGGTTCCTCACCACGGCGCTGGAGGGGGGCGACCTGCGCGAGGTGCTGCGGGACCTCGCCCCGCCGAGGCTCCCGGGCCGCTCCTGACGCGGCCGGCGCGGCCCCGGGCGGCGCGGGGTCCCCGGCAGGTAGCGTTCCGCCCCGTGGCGCCGCCCCGCGAGATCCTCACCTGGAGCCGGTTCGGCGAGCTGAGCCGCGGCCTGGCCGAGCAGGTCGCCGCGGACGGCTTCCGGCCCGACGCGATCCTCGGGATCGCCCGCGGCGGCCTCCTGGTGGCCGGGGCCCTGGCCTACGACCTCGACATCAAGCCGGTGTTCCTCATCAACGTCGAGTTCTACACGGGCGTCGATGAGCGCCTGCAGGCCCCGGTGATCCTCCCGCCGCAGCTGCAGGTGCGGGACCTCCGCAACCTGAAGATCCTCATCGCCGACGACGTGGCCGACACGGGCGCCACCCTCGAGGTGGTCCGGGACATCTGCGCGGACGCCGTCGCGGAGGTCCGCACCGCCGTGCTGTACGAGAAGCCCATCAGCGTCGTCACGTGCGACTACGTGGGGCTGCGCACCGACCGGTGGATCGTGTTCCCCTGGTCGACGGACGAGCCGGTCGCCTACCCGGACTCCTCACCTACAGCGTGACCAGGAGGGTCGCGGCGATGATCTTGGTGATCATGGCCGCGGGGAACACCAGGGCGTAGCCCAGCGCGACCCGCTGGTCGCCGCCCGTGCGCTCCTGCGCGAACGCGAGCACCGCGGGCTGGGTCTGGGTGCCGGCCACCAGGCCCGCCAGGCGTGGCCCTCCGAGGCCGAACACCCGGGCCATCCCGATGAGCGCGAGGGCGGCGACGGCGGTGACCAGCATCCCGGCCATCGCGATGTCCAGGCCCTCGCCGGCGCGCAGGGCGTCGGCCAGGTCCCCGCCCGCGCGCGACCCCGCCGTCGCGAGGAAGATCAGGATGCCGAGCTGCTGCAGCAGCTGGGACGCGGTGTACGGCAGGGACCACACGATGGGCCCCGTGCGCGCCCTGCGGCCCAGCAGCAGCCCGGCGATGAGCGGGCCGGCGGCGGTGCCCATCGTGAACGTCCCGCCCACCGGCGACGGCAGCGGCACCAGGCCCAAGAGCAGCCCCGCGGCGAGCCCCACCGACAGGCCCACGGGGTTCAGGTCCCCGGGACCCCGCTCGGAGTCGCCCAGGTGGCGCGACACGCGGGCCATCTGGTCGCGCATCGCGATCACGCGGATCCGGTCCCCCTGGTGCACCCGCAGGTCGGGCGTCGCGATGAGGTCGACGTCGCCGCGCCGCACGCGGGTGGCCCGGGCGCCCAGCTGCTCCAGGCCGAGCTCCGCGACGGTGCGGCCCGAGAGGCGGCGGTTCGACAACGCGACGCGGCGCATGTCGAGGGAGCGGCGGTCCAGCGTGAGCTTCTCGTCGGCGATGTGGCCCACCCGCTCGGCCATCGCCTCCACGTCCTCCCGGCGGCCCACCGCCGACACCAGGTCGCCGGGCTCCACCACCATGTCCGCGCGGGCCACCTCGACGCGGCCCTCGTGCTTGACCCGGGAGAACACCACCGGGTGGTCCTCCGCCGCCGACAGGTCCCCCAGGGGCGGCAGGTGCGGGTCGGTGACCTCCAGGGTGCGGGCCACCAGGGGCTCCGGGGCGGCGTCGTCGTCGGTGGCGGGCTCCGGACGGCTGAGGGCCCACGCCGCGATGACGAGCATGAGGATCACCCCGCCCAGGTACGTCACCGAGTAGCCGATGGTGGGGCCGGGACCGCCGGCCTGCTCGCTCGCCGCCGCGAGGGCCGGGGTGTTGGTGAGGGCGCCCGCGTACACCCCGGCGGTGACGTCGGACGCCAGGCCCAGCAGGTCCCCCGCCAGCCACGCCACGCCCGCGCTGAACGCCAGAAGGCCCACCACCGCGGCGACCGCGCCCAGGTTGTGGCGCAGCGCGCCGAAGAACGACGGGCCGCTCGCCACGCCCACGCAGTACGCGAACACCGCCAGGCCCAGGCTGCCCACGGCGGGCGGGAGCTCCAGCCGGCCGTCCCACGCCGACAGCGCGAGCGCCGTGAACAGCACCGCGGCCGGTCCCAGCATGAACCCGCGGACGCGGAACGCCCCCAGGGCGCTGCCCACCGCGAGGCACGCGAAGAGCAGCAGGAGGGGGTTGTCGGCGAGCAGATCGGCCACCGCGTCCCATGTTCGCACCTCGGGCCCGGTTCACGATCCCCGTCGCGCGCGCCCCGGGAGGGGAGCCGGGCGCCCCGGAGAACGTGTCCACCGCCAGGCCCACCCGCCCGAGGAGCGCGCATGTCACGTCCCGGCCCCCGCCGTCCGCCGCGCCGCCGCATCGCGGCGTTCGCCGTCGCCTCGGCCGCGTGGGCCGCCGCCGCAGGGACGGCCGCCGCCGCCCCGCTGTCGTGGACCCCGTGCGACGGGCCCTTCGAGTGCGCGACGCTGCCGGTGCCCCTCGACCGCACCGCGGCGGAGGCCGGGACCCTCGACGTCGCGGTCATCCGGCTGCCCGCATCGGACCCGGCCGCCCGCATCGGGTCGCTGGTGGTGAACCCGGGCGGCCCCGGCGGCTCCGGGGTGGACTTCGTGCGGGATGCCGGCACCACGCTGTTCGCGACCCTCAACCGCCGCTTCGACATCGTGGGGTTCGACCCGCGCGGCACCGGCGCGTCCCGCACCGTGGTGTGCCTCGATGACGCCGGCCAGGAGGCCGCCAACAGCGTCGCGACCGCCTTCCCCGGGGCCGGCGAACGCGACGCCATCGTCGCCCGCGCAAGAGTGTTCCAGGCCGCCTGCCGGGCGAACTCGGGGGACCTGCTGCGCCACATCACCACCGCGAGCGTGGCCCGCGACATGGACCTGCTGCGCGACGCCCTCGGCGACGCCCGGCTCACCTACCTGGGGTTCTCGTACGGCACGTACCTGGGCGCGACCTACGCCGCGTTGTTCCCCAAGCGCGTGCGCGCGCTCGTGCTCGACGGGGGCCTGGACCCCACCGCCTACGCCACCCGGCCGCTGCTCACCGACCTGCGGCAGGCACGCGGGTTCCAGGGCGCCATGGAGCGCTTCCTCGCATGGTGCCGCCTGGAGTGCGAGTTCGGCGACGGCGCCCCCGAGGCCGCCTTCGCCGCCCTGCTGCGCCGCGCGGACGCCGCCCCGCTCCCCGGGCTCGACACCCGCCCGGTGCGGGCCGCCGAGGTCCTCAACGCGAGCCTCATCGCCCTGTACTCCCGCCAGACCTGGCCGCTGCTGGCCGGCGCGCTGCAGCTGGCGGACCTGGGCGACGGGGCCGTGGTCCAGATCCTGTCGGATGCCGCCATCGGCCGGAACGACGACGGCACCTACGGCGACGAGGGCGCCGCGTTCAACGCGATCACCGCCGCCGACCGGGAGTACCCCGCCGACCTGGCCGCGTACGACGACCTGCGCGAGGCGTGGGCGGAGGCGTCGCCGCTGTTCGGCCCCGGGCAGTTCTGGCCGTCGAGCTACCTCGCCGCCGGGTGGCCGGTGACGCCGGTGGATCGCTTCACGGGTCCGTTCGTCCCGAAGGACCTGCCGCCGGTGCTGGTGGTGGGCACCACCGCCGACCCGGCGACGCCGTACAAGGGGTCGGTCGCGCTGGCCGCCGAGTTGGGGAACGCCACGCTGCTCACCATGTCGGGCGACGGGCACACGGCCTACGGCGGGAACAGCAACTGCGTCGACCTCCGCGTGGAGCGCTACCTGGTGTCACTGCGCGTGCCGGCGTCCGGGATCGTGTGCCCCCAGCAGGCGACGCCGCCGGCGTTCCAGGTGGAGGCCGCCCCGGTGGCCGCGTCGCGGCGCCTGCGGGCCGCCGCGTCGCGGGTGCGCCTGCACGGCGCGGGCTCCCGCCTGTTGCGGTGACGCCCGGCGGGTGGCCGCGGCCGAGGCCGGGCCACCCGCCGCACGGTCATGCGTACGGGGCCAGCAGGGGACCGCCGGCGTCCGCGCGCCCGTCCGCGGCGGGCGGGGTCATGATCGCGAGCACCTCCGCCCCGACCCGCCACGGGCAGGCGACGACCACGCCGTCCCGCACCAGCTGACCCAGCCGTGCGATGAGCGCGTCACGCAGCCCGATCTCCTCCTGCACGCTCAGGCACGGCGTCGGCGACCCGGGCCCGTGCGGCGGACGGCCGAGGTCGGCGATGACCTGCTCCGCCAGCGAGGGGACGGTCCAGTGGTCCCAGTGGCGGTCGTGGCGGCCGCAGGTGCGGCACCGGCACATCTCCGGCGCGGTGCACCTGCTCCAGATGATCCCGAAGCCCACGTCCCAACCTCCCTGTCAGACGATGCGACGTCAGTAACGAGGAAGCGCGCGCGCCGTGTGCGGTCCTTCGCGGACAGCCTGGGACGGGGAGGGCGCGCGATCAACGCGAATTCGGCTTACGGTTGGTTAAGGGAGCGTTTGTTCGCCGCAGCGAGCGATGATCCGCCGTGCCGCGCCGGGGTTCCTGCTGCCGGCGTTCCTGCCGGCAACCGCCCGAGGCGGTCAGGGCGCGAACAGGGTGAGCTCCGGCTCGCGCAGGCCGCGCAGCTCCGCCAGGTCCACGGTGCACGTGGTGATTCCGCGGGACCGCGCGAGCGTGCGGGCCTGCGGCTTCATCGTCTCGGCGACCAGCATCCCCCGGCACGTCTCGAGGCCGCGTTCCCCCCGGATGTACTCCAGGTACCGGGTGAGCTGCTCCACCGCGTCGATCGTGCCGACGCGCTTGACCTCGACGACCAGGTACCCGTCGTCGTCGCAGCACATGAGGTCGACCGGGCCGATCGGGGTGGGGTACTCGCGGCGCACCAGCCGCAGCCCGTCGCCCAGGGCGTGCGGGGCGTCGGCGAGCGCCTCCTGCAGGTCGCGCTCCACCCCGTCCTTCTCCAGCCGCGGGCCCTCGTCCATGTCGTGCGTGACGTCGGACAGGATGCGGGCGATGTGGATCTCCAGGCGCTCCAGCCGCGCCCCGGAGCCCTTCTCCACGACGATCAGCTCCGCGGACTCCTCGATGCGCGTCGGCGGCGTCATCCAGTTCTGCGGCTTGTAGCCGCCCGCGTCGGAGTGCACCATCACCGACCCGTCCGACTTGCACATGAGCAGGCGGACGGCGGGCGGCAGCACCGACGACACGCGGCCGCGGTAGTGGACCTCACAGTGGGCGACGATGAGACGCAGAGGGGGCGGACCTCCGGACGGGCGCGGCCCGATGCTACCCCCCGCGCGTGACGGCCGTCGCCCCTCCCTGCGCTACGCGCTGAGCGGACGGTTCAGGCGGCGCAGCGGCGGCACCGTGCGCGGCGGGTTGCGTCGCGCCGGCAGCTCGGCGAGCAGGTCGGTCGTGACCGCCGTGATCGCGCGGACCGCCCGCTCGAAGGCGTCGGCGGTGGCCGCGCTCGGGCGTGCGACGCCGCTCACCTTGCGGACGTACTGCGTGGCGGCCGCCTCGATCTCCTCGGCGGTCGCGGCGGGCTCCAGCCCGCGCAGGATGGTGATGTTCCGGCACATGTGGGCATCCTCCGGTCGATGCGACGGGATGGGGTCGATCGTATGACGGTTCCCGGCGCCGCCGCTCATCGCACGGCCCTCGCCCCTCAGGCCTCGGCACCGGACAGGTCACCGCGCACCGGGCGGTCGGCGAGATCACCCCGGCGGGTGATCCAACGCTCGGCCGGGATCGTGGTGAACGGCGGAATGGACGCCAGCAGCGCGACCACGGTGACCCATGGGCGCCAGCGGAGCCGGACGGCGGCGGTGACCGTGATGGCGGCGTACGCCAGGAACGCGACGCCGTGGAGGGCGCCGAAGACCTGGACGCCGGCCTCCGTGGTGTCGGTGACGTACTTCAGGAACATGCCGACGAGCAGGCCGAGCCACGTGCCGGCCTCGACGAGGGCGCTGAACACGTAGGCGCGGCCGATGGGAGGGGGAGTCATCAGGGGTCTCGGTCCTCGTGTCGCGTGCGGACGGACGACCGAGTCTCGCGGGTCTCGGGTCACGAGGCCCGGATTATCTTCAAATCATCGAAGATTCGTGGGTTGCATTCTTCGCCCTGATGCGGTTGAGTGGCCACGGGCCTCACGTCCCTGAGGCCCGTGCGACGCACGTCCCGCCGGTACTCGAATCCCGGCGACGCGCGACGCCCCTGGAGCAGTCCCCGCGCGGTCCCCGGCCCTGACCGGGGCCGTGACGGGAGATCGGAGCCGCGCGTCATCGACACCCAGGGCACGACCCCCCTGTACGAGGCCAAGGCGGAGCTCTTCCGCGTGCTCGGCCACCCCGTGCGGGTGCGGATCCTGGAGCTGCTGCGCGACGGGGAGCGCTCGGTGGGCAGCCTGCAGGGCGCGCTGGGGCTCGACTCCAGCGGCACCTCCCAGCACCTGGCGGCGCTGCGCAAGCACGGGCTGGTGGTGTCCCGCCGCCAGGGCACCAGCGTCTACTACACCGCCGCCGACCCCGCCGTGTTCGGCCTGCTGGCCGCCGGACGGGACTTCCTCGCGGCCTCCCTCGGCCGGCAACAGGCGCTGCTGGAGGAACTCGCCGGATCGCTGGTGGCCGACGGGGCCGATGGGGCCGGCGCGCCCGGTGACGCCGACGCCTGAGCCGCGTGGCTGAGCTCGTCCTCGCCGGCGTCGCCCTGATCGTGATCGGGGCGCTGCTGCCGCTGCGGCGGCCGCTGCTGGCGGCCGGGCTCGTCGTGCAGGCCACGGGCATCGCCGCGGTGGGCGTGGGTGGCGCCGGGATCGCGATCGGCGGCGAGACGGCGGGGGCGGCCTTCAGCCCGGCGATCTCCCCGGCGTTCGGCGCCGACCGGCTCACCGGCACGATGCTCGCGCTGATCGCCGGGGTCGCGTTGCCCGCCGCGCTGGCGTGCATCGCGTACCTGCGCCACGTCGCCCGTCCCGGGGCGGTCGCGAGCCTGTTCGGCTGCTTCGTGCTCGCCCTCGCCGGGGTGGTCACCGCGCGTGACGCCAGCGCCCTGCTGGCCTGCTGGGAGCTCATGACGCTGCTGCCCGCGGTGGCGTCGCTGGTCGCCGACGCCTCGCCGCCGGTCCGGCGGGCCATGTTCGAGTACCTGGCCATCACCCACATCGGCGGCGCGGGGGTGTGGGCGGCGATCCTGGTGCTGGCCGAGCGTGGCGCCATCGGCGGCCCCCCGCTGGGCCCCGGCGGCGCGACCGCGGGGTTCGCGGCGGCCGCCGCCATCGTGGGGTTCGGGACCAAGGCCGGCCTTGGGCCCCTGCACGCCTGGCTGCCGCGCGCCCACCCGGTCGCGCCCGGCCCCCTGTCGGCGGTGATGTCCGGGGCCATGGTCGCCGTCGCCCTGTACGGCCTGGTGCGGGTGCTGTTCCAGTGGATGCTCGCCCCCGCCTGGGCCGGGCCGGCGCTGATGACGGTGGGCGCGGTGACCGCGGTCACCGGCATCGTCTACGCCGCGATGCAGCCGGAGCTCAAGCTCCTGCTCGCGCACTCGACGATCGAGAACATGGGGGTGGCGGCCGCCGCACTGGGCGCGTCCCTGTGGCTCCACGGCGAGGGTGCCGGGAGCCCCGCGGCCCTCGCGTTCGGCGCCGCCATGCTGCATCTGCTCACCCACGCGGCGGCCAAGGGCGGCCTGTTCATCGCCGCGGGGGCCGTGCAGGGCGCCGCGGGGACGCTGGACCTGGGACGCCTGGGCGGCCTGTCCGGGCGCATGCCGCTGACGGCGGGGGTCGTCGGCGTGGCCGGGGTGAGCCTGGCCGCCCTGCCGCCCACCGCGGGCTTCGTGTCGGAGTGGGCGGTGCTGCAGGGCGCGTTCGGGGCGGCGCGCATCGACGATCCGGTGGCCGGGGTCGTGGCCGGCGGCACCGTTCTGCTCCTGGCGGTGGCGGCGGGGCTGGCCGCCCTCACGGTGGCGAAGATGCTGGGGCTCGTGCTGCTGGGCCCGCCGCGCACCGCGGCGGCCGCGGCGGCGGTGGAGGCGCCCGGCCCCATGCGTGCCGCCGGGGCGCTCGCGCTGGCCGCCCTCGCCGGGCTGGTGCTCGCCGCGGGATGGATCCTGCCCGGCCTGGCGAGCATGGTGCCCGGAGGCATCGGCGACGACGGACCGGACCTGCTGGACGTGCCGGCCACCGGCGGGCTCGCGCCGGCCTGGACGCTCGCGGTCCTGGCCGCGGCCGCGTTCCTGCTCACGCGCGTGCGGGGACGCAGCGCGGCCCGCGCGCCCATCTGGCTGTGCGGGCAGCCGGAGCTCGCCCGGGCGCCGTACACGGGCGCCGGGTTCACCAAGAGCTTCCGCATCGCGGTGGACGGGCTGCTGCGGTCCGAGCGCGACGTCGAGGTGGAGCGGCGGGGCGGCCTGGTGCACCGCGTGACCTCCACCGGCCGGGTGCCCGACCTGGTGGACCGCTTCATGTACGACCCGGCCCGACGCCTCGCCCTGGCCGCCGCCGCGCACGCCCGGCGTCTGCAGTCCGGGTCCCTGCGGGCGTACATCGCCTGGCTGGGGGCCATGGTCGTCGTGTGCCTCGCCCTGTTGCGCGCGGGGTGGCTGTCGTGACCGGCACCGCCGCCGTCCTGGGCGCCCTGTCGGTGCTGGCCCTGGCCGCCGGACCCGGGCTCGCCGGGCTGGTGCAGACCGCGAAGGCCCGGCTGCAGGGCCGGCGCGGCGCGGACCCGCTGCAGCCCTACCGCGACCTGCGGCGCCTGTGGCGGCGGTCGGTGGTGGACCCGGAGGGAACCGGCGCCGCCTACCGCACGGCGCCCGCCGTGATCGCCGCCGTGACCGCGGCGGCGGTGCTGATGGTGCCGCTGGGCGCCGACGCCCCGCGGTGGCCGTTCCTGGGCGCCGACGCCCTGCTGGTCGTGGGCCTGCTGGCGACCGCCCGCATGGCCGGTGCCGTCTCGGCATGGGACACCTCGGCCGCGTTCGGGATGATGGGCGCCGCCCGCGACCTCGCCTACGCGGTGTCCGGGGAGGCGCTGCTGCTCGGCACCCTGCTCGTCGCGGCGCTGCCGGCGGGCACCACCGACCTGCGCGGGCTGTGGGCGGCCGCCGCGCAGGCGGAGACCTGGCGCACCCCGGCCCACTGGGCGGGGCTGCTGGCCGTGGCCCTGGTGGTGCTGGTGGAGACCGGCCGGCAGCCCATCGACAACCCCGACACCCACCTCGAGCTCACGATGATCCACGAGGGCCCGCTGCTGGAGTACGCCGGCCGGGACCTGGCGATGCTCACCTGGGTGGCCGGCGCGCGGCACTGGATCGTGATGGGCCTCGCGGCGGGGGTGTTCCTGCCGCACCCGTCGGGCGCCGCGGCCGGTGCCGTGGTCACCGTCGCCTGGCTGCCGGTCCTGGCCGCGGCGACGGCCCTCGCCGAGTCCTCCCAGGCGAAGATGCGCCTGGGCCGCGCCCCGCGCCTTCTGGCCTCCGGTGCGGTGCTCACGCTGCTGGGCGCCGTCGCATGGGCCTTCGGAGCGGGCCTGTGAGCTCGGGCGTCGTGTGGCTGTGCGTGATCCTGGGCCTCGGCACCGGCGTGGTGCGCCGCCGGTCCGCCGCGGTCGCGCTCATGGCGCTGCAGTCGCTGCTCATCGGCCTGGCGGCGCTGGGCCTGGGGTCCGGGGAGGGCCACGCCGAGCCCCTGGCCGGTGTGGCCCTGGTGGCCAAGGCCGTGCTGGTGGCGGGGCTGCTGGGGTACGCGGTGTCCCGCACCCGCCAGCCGCGGCCCATCGGCGACGACGCCGCGCCCGTGCTGAACGGCCTGGTGATGGTGGGGGCCGTGGCGGCGGCGATCGCCCTGATCCCGGATGCCGGCGGCGCGTCCCGCACGGCCATGCACGGCGGCCTGGCGCTGCTGGCGATCGGGATCGTCATGGCCGCCATGCGGCGGCCCACGCTGTTCCAGCTGATGGGCCTGCTCACCATCGAGAACGGCGTGGCGATCGTCGCCCTGGGCGGCGAACGCGGCCTGCCGGCGGTGGTGGAGCTGGGCGTGATCTTCGACCTGGCGATCGTCGTGGCGGTCGCCGTGACCTTCCAGTCCCGGATCCTCGGGGCCTTCGGGACCACCGACGCCGAGGCCATGCGGGGGCTGCGTGACTGACCTGCTGCGCATCCTCGCAGTCGCGGTGCCGGCCATCCCGGCGCTCGCCGCCCTGTGCTGCCTCATGCCCGGGGCCCGCGCCCGGGCCGACCGCGTGCTGGTCGCCACCGGCATCGCCGGAGGACTGGCGGGGCTGGCGTGCGGGACGTGGGCGCTCGCCCGCGGCGGCGACGCCGTGGAGGGCGGCTGGTATGTCATCGACGCCCCGGCGGGGCTGTTCACCCTGGTCATCGCCGGCGTTGCGGGGATCAGCTGCATCCTCTCCCCGCAGTACCTGGCGCGCGCCACGCGGTCCGGTGTGGGTGCGGAGGCCGCCCGCCGGTACTACGCCACCGCGATGCTGGGGTTCTGGGCGGTGCTCGCCGCCGTGCCCCTGTGCGGGAACCTGGGCCTCGGCTGGCTGCTGCTGGAGGCCACCACCGCCGCGTCGGCCCTGCTCGTGGCGTTCAGCGGCGGCCGCTCCGCCCTGGAGGCCGGCTGGAAGTACCTCATCCTCACCAGTTGCGGCCTGGCGGTGGCGCTGCTCGGCATCGTGCTGCTGGTGGTGTCCGGCACCACGACCGGGTCGGGCATCGGGTCGCTGGACTTCGCGTCGCTGCGTGACGCCGGGCCCGCGGGCGGCGACCTCGCCGCGGCCGCCGCGGTGCTGATCGTGGTTGGGATGGCGTCGAAGGCCGGGTGGGCCCCGGTGCACAACTGGCTCCCGGACGCCCACAGCGAGGCGCCGCCACCGGTGAGCGCCGTGCTGTCGGCCGCCCTGCTGCCCACCGTCGCCCTGCAGGTGTGGCGCACGGTGGAGGCCCTGTCCCCGACCGTGGGGCAGGGGCTGTTCCGGCACCTGCTGGGCGGCATCGGGCTGGCGTCCCTGGCGGTGGCCGTCCCGTTCCTGTGGCGGCCCATGGCCTGGAAGCGCTTCCTGGCGTACTCCAGCCTGGAGCACATGGGCGTGATCGCGATCGGCATCGCCATGCAGAACGACCTGGCCGCCGCCGGCGTGTGCATCCACGTGGCGGGGCACGCCGCGGCGAAGGCACTGGGGTTCTGGGCCGCCACCCCGCTGCTGCGGTACCAGCCCTCGGCGGGCCGCCGCCCGCCCCGCGGCCTGCTGCGCCTCGATCCGACGCTCGCCGTGTCGGTGATCGTGAGCGCCGGGGCGCTCTCCGGCCTGCCGCCCTCGCCGCTGTTCGCCAGCGAGCTGCTGGTGATCGCCGGGGCGGTGCGCGCCGATGCCGTCGCGTTCGCGGCCGTCACCGCGGTGCTGCTCGCGCTGGGGTTCATCGGGATCATCCACGTGCTCATCGAGGCCGTGCCGGGCCGCGTCGCCGACCGCCGGCCCCGCGGGCCCGGCGCGATTCGCCTCCTGCGGGGGGCGTGCGTGGCGGCGCTCGCGGCGATGGGCGTGGTCGCGGCCCTGGCGTTCACGGTGCCGGACGCCGCCGTGGCCCTCACCCTGCTGGGGGGCGGCTGATGGCCGGGATCGAGCGCGTCGGCGCCGACGCCTGGCGCGACCGGGTCGCCCGGGGGAACGTCGCGGGCCTGCACGCCGCCATCGGCCCGGACGGGACGCCGGAGGTGCGGGCGGTGCTGGCCGGGGAGACGCCGCGGCTCCTGGCCGTCGCCGCGCCCGGCGGGGTGGTCCCCACGCTCGTCGACCTCCTGCCGGCCGGCTGGGACGAACGCGAGGCCGCCGACCTGTACGGCCTGCGGTTCGAGGGCCACGACCCGCACCGGGCGCTCGTGCACCACCCCGACGACCGGGACCTGTGGGCGACGCCCGTGGTGGGGAGCGACGTCCATACCGTGCCGGTGGGACCCGTCCACGCCGGGGTCATCGAGAGCGGGCACTTCCTGTTCCACGTGGTGGGCGAGCGGGTCCTGCACGTCGACGCCCGCCTGTTCCACAAGCACCGCGGGCTGGAGCGCCACGCCGAGGGCCGCTCGCCGGAGGACGCCGGCCGGGTGCTGTCGCGGGTGTGCGCGGGCTGCGCCGTCACGAACGCCGTGGCCTACGCGGCCGCGACCGAGGACGCCCTGGGCCGTGTGCCGGGCGAGGGGACCCGCAGGGTGCGCACGCTGCTGATCGAGCTCGAGCGCATGTGGAACCACCTGAACGACGTGAGCCAGATCTGCGCCGGCGTGGGCCTCGCCCCCGGCACGATGCTGTTCGCGACCCTGAAGGAACGGGTGCAGCGGGTGTGCGCGCTGCTCACCGGCCACAGGTTCATGTTCGACGCGGTCACCCTCGCCTCGGCGCCCGGCGACCCCGGTGACGCCGCCAGGGAGGCGATGCGCGCGGAGCTCGCGGCGGTGGCCGCCGACGCGGCGACCGCGGCGCGTGGGCTGCTGTTCGACACGTCGCTGCGGGACCGCACCTCCGGCCCGGGCCGCATCGACGCCGATGCGGTGCGCGAGCTGGGCGTGGTGGGACCCGCCGCGCGCGCGGCGGGGGTCGCCGCCGACAGCCGCACCGATGCGCCGCGCCTGTGGTATCCGGGGTTCGCCGCGGTGGTGCCGCCCACCCCGGCCGGGGACGTGGCCGCCCGCCTGGAGGCCCGCTGGGTGGAGCTGGAGCAGGCCGCCGGCATCGTGGGGGAGCTGCTGTCCGCGCCGCTGCGCCCGGACGCGCCCGCGGACACCGGAACGGGCACGGGGCACGGCGTCGGGATCGCCGAGAGCCCGAGGGGCCGCACGGTCTGCACCGTCGAGATCCGGGGCGGCACGGTGCGCCGCGTGCACCTGCGCACCGGCTCCTACGCCAACTGGCCGGCGGTGGCCGTGGCCGGGACGCGGGCGATCCTCCCGGACTTCCCGCTGGTCAACAAGAGCTTCGAGCTCTGCTACGCCTGCGTGGACCGGTGACCCCGTGTACGTGATGCTCACGCGCCTGGCCCGGGTGCGCCGGGCCGTCGGCCTGGAGCGCAGGCCACCCGCGTCGTGCGCGATCCGGCTCGTCGACGCCGGGTCGTGCAACGGCTGCGAGCACGAGCTGGTGGCCACCGGCGGACCCCACCACGACCTCCAGCGGTACGGGTTCGCGATCACCGCCTCGCCGCGCCACGCGGACGTGCTGCTGGTGAGCGGTCCGGTGACCACGCGGATGCTGCCCGCGCTGCTGCGGGCGTACGCGGCGATGCCGGAGCCCCGTCTGGTGGCGGCCCTCGGCGACTGCCCGCTGGGCGGCGGGGTCGACGCGCACCCCGACGAGGTGGCGGGGCCGCTGGAGCGGGTCCTGCCGGTGGACATCCGCATCCCCGGGTGCCCGCCCACGCCGGGCCAGATCGCCGAGGGCCTCCGCGTGGGCCTCGCCGCGCTCCCGCCGGAGCGGCGCCCCTGGTGACGCCGCCCGGGCGGCTGGCGCGGCGCCGGCGATCCCGGGGATCCTCCGGTCGGTCGGGCGCTCAGCACGATGAGGGCGAGCGTGGCGATGGCGACCACCGTCACGCCGGCGCCCACCAGGACGCGCGGCGTCCCGCCACCGCCTGGCGATCGCGTACCACGCGGCCGCCACCCCCGCGGGGCGCCCCGCGGTGCGACGGTGCCGGCGCGACCGCTCCGGGCAGGCAACGCCACGGAGGCGGGCGACCGGACCCGCCCCGCGGCACCGCCGGCGCCCAGGAGGTGCGCGCCGGGGACTCGAAGGCCCCGCCCCTGGGCGGTCTCCCCCACGCCTTTGAGACGAGACCGGGCGGGGCCCTGCGGTGATGACACCACGGCCGGCGCGGGTCCGGCATCGGCCGTTCGGAGGACCGGGAGGATGAGCCGCCGCCGGGCGGCCCGGCTCAGGGGGCGCCCGGCAGCCGCACCGTCGCCGTGGTGCCGCCGCCCTCGGATCCGCTGACGGTGAGCACCCCGCCGGCCCCCTCGATGCGCACCCGCTGGGCGGCGAGCCCGATGTGCCCGTCGACCAGGCGGGATGCGAGGCGCGCCGCGTCGACGCCCACCCCGTCGTCGGCGACCTCGAGCACCAGGTCGCCGTGGTCCTCGGTGCATCGCACCCACACGTTGCGCGCCCGGGAGTGCTTGGCGGCGTTCGTGAGCAGCTCGCGGGCAGCCGACAGGGCGAGCCGGTCCTGGGGGTGGCGGTCGGGCGCCCGGTGGTCGACGTGCACCCGGAAGCCCCCGCGCTGCCCGGCGCCGGCGGCGACCGCCGACAGGGCGGCCTCCAGCCCGGCCTGCTCCAGGATGAGCGGGTGCAGCTGGGTCACGACGTCGCGCAGTTGCCGGGCCGTGCCGGAGATGGTCGCCTCGGCCCGCGCCAGGGCCGGGCTGTCGGTGGTCTCCGCGACCTCCTCGAGGTCGTGCCGCGCGGCCAGCAGGTTCTGGAGGGCCGTGTCGTGGAGGGTCTCCGCGAGGGTCTGCCGCTCGCGTTCCTCGGCGCCCAGGGCGTCGGCGAGCAGGTGCCGCGACTGGTCGGCCAGGGCGGCGACCTGCCCGGTGCGCCGCGCCAGGACCTGGGCGAGGGCGGCGGTGGCGGCCGCGACCCACAGGAGGAACCCGGCCTGCACGGCGACGAACCGCCACGCGTCGCCGTCCCACACCGAGGGATGGCTGAGGGCCTGCGCGAGGTACGCGACCACCACCGCGAGGCCACCGGCGGCGGTGAGGGTGGGACGGAAGCGGAACGCCAGGGTGATGGGCACGAGCGTGTAGGCGATGCGGACCTGCGAGACGCCGCCGCCCGACAGGAACGTGAGGGCCGTGATGCCGGCGATGTCCACCGCGGCGATCAGCAGCGACGCGGCCTGGTCGACGGGGCGGCGGTGCGCCCACACCAGCACGGCGCCGGCCCAGCACAGGAACACGGCGACGGCGACGACGAAGCCCCGGCGCTCGTCGCCGGAGGTGATGGCCTCGCCGGCTCCCACCAGCATGATCGCGGGGACGCGGAGCCACGCGACCAGGCGCTCCGCCTCGGTCGCCGCGTCCGGGGCCGGTCCGGATCGTCGTCGCGCGACGACGCCTATTCGATCAGCCCCCGCCGCATCGCCTCGGCGACGGCCGCCGCCCGGTCCGACACCCCGAGCTTCTCGTACAGGTGCTGGGCGTGTGTCTTGACGGTGGTGAGGCCCAGGGTGAGGTGCTTGGCGATGTCCGGGAGGCTCCGGCCGGCGGCGATGAGCTCGAGGATCTCCCGCTCACGCGGCGTGAGCACCGGCGCGTCGCGACGTGAACGCAGCCGGATCTCCGACACCAGGCCGGCGGCGACGTCCGGCGGCACGACGTTCCGGCCCTCCGCGCACGCGACGACGGCGTCCACGATCTGCTCCCGGCGGGACTCCTTGGACAGGTACCCGGCGGCGCCCGCCTCGAGGGCCTGGTACACCACCGAGCTCTCGGCGTGGGCCGACAGGAACAGCACCCGGCTGGGCAGCCCGTCGCGCACGATGGCATGGGCCACGGCCTGGCCGCCGAGCTCCGGCAGGGAGTGGTCGAGCAGCACGACGTCGGGCCGCAGCTCCTCCACCATCGCGAGGGCCGAGCGCCCGTCGCCGGCCTCCCCCACCACCTCGACCTGCCCTGAGGAGGTGAGGGCGCGCACCACGCCCTCGCGGAAGACCGGGTGGTCGTCGACCACCACCACCCGCACGCGGTCGCCACCGCCCATCCGGCTCGTCTCCCCCGCGGTCTGCACGGTCACACCGCTGACGATACCCCCGGTGGGGCCGCGCGACGATGGGCCGACCGGGGGACCCCGGCATCCGCCGGGCGGAGGACGCGGGCCGCCCCGGTGGTCACGCCCGTCGCCGCACCCAGGCGCGACGGAGTTCGTCGGCACCCCACACCACGACGGGGAACACGGCCAGCACGGCGACCTCCTGCGGGCGCAGCGCCGCGGTGGCGAACAGGTCCTGCAGCGGCGGAACGTAGACCAGCGCGGCGGCGAACGCGACCTCGGAGGCCAGGCCCCACAGCAGCAGGCGGTTGCCGAACACCCCCACCGACCGCAGCGACGCGCGTTCGGTGCGGGCCGCGACGGCCGTCCCGATCTGGCACGCCACGATGCCGGCGAACGTCATCGTCGTGGCCCGCAGGTAGTCGCCGTGCAGGACGGAGCCGGCGCCCACCTGGTCACCGGGCCCCCAGCCGGCGCCGACCAGCACCCACAGGAAGCCGGCCATCACCAGCGCGGCCTCGATGACCCCCAGGAACAGCCACGCGCGCACGAGCATGCCGCGCCGCACGACCCCCTCCCGGCGGGACCGCGGCGGCCGGTCCATGAGCCCGGGCTCCGGCGGCTCGCGGCCCAGGGCGAGCGCCGGGAGGACCTCGGTGCCCAGGTCGATCGCCAGGATCTGGAGCACGGTGAGGGGCAGCGGGACGGCGCCGCCGGAGAGCGCGAACACCAGGAACGGGACGACCTCCGGGGTGGCGTGGGCGAAGATGTACAGGATGAACTTGCGGACGTTGTCGAAGACCTGACGTCCCGCGGCGACGGCCGCGACGATGGTGGAGAAGCTGTCGTCGGTGAGGACCATCGCCGCGGACTCACGGGCGACGTCCGTACCGGACCGGCCCATGGCCACGCCGATGTCGGCGCGGCGCAGGGCGGGTGCGTCGTTCACGCCGTCACCGGTCATGGCGACCACGTGGCCCTCGGCGCGCAGGGCGTCGGCGATGCGCAGCTTCATCTCCGGGGACGCTCGGGCGACCACCAGCTCCCGGCCCTCGCGCAGCAGCACGTCCAGGCGCGCCTCGGTCATCGCCTCCAGCTCCGCGCCGGTCACGACGGTGGCGCCCTCCCGGGCGATGCCGACCCGCCGGGCGATCTCCGCGGCGGTGGTGCCGTGGTCGCCGGTGAGCACCAGGATCCGGATGCCCGCGGCGTGGCAGCGGGCGACGGCGTCGGCGACGCCGGCGCGGGGCGGGTCGAACAACGCCACCAGCCCCAGCAGGGTGAGGTCGCGCTCGGCGTCCTCCCGTTCCGCGGGTATGGGGGACCCGGGCGGCAGGCGCCGCCGGGCGACGGCGAGGACCCGCAGGCCCCCGGCCGCCCAGTCCTCCATCACCCGCGCCACCGCCGCGACGGCGTCCGGGTCCAGCGGCGCGTCCTCGCCGGCCCCCGCCATGGCGGTGCACCGCCGGAGGACCTCCTCGGGTGCGCCCTTGACGTGCACGGTGAGGTCCCCGTCCTCGCGGGCGTCGATGGACGACATGAGGCGGAGCCTGGGGTCGAAGCGGTTCAGGCGCTCGCGGTGCCGCTCGCGCCGGTCCACGGCGGTGTCCACCCCCAGGGCGCGGGCGGCCTCGAGCATCCCCACCTCGGTGGCCTCCCCGCGCGAGCGGCCCGCGCGCTCCGGGTCGAGCTCGGCGGTGGACGCCGCGGCGATCGCTCGGCCCAGCAGCCCCAGCAGCGGCGCCGCGGCGGGATCCGGCGGCGTGCCGGCCTCCAGGTCGGCCTCACCCGCAGGCGTCCAGACGCGCACCGCCTGCATCCGGTTCTCGGTGAGGGTGCCGGTCTTGTCGGTGCAGATCACCGTGGTGGACCCCAGCGTCTCGACCGCGCTCAGGCGCTTCACCAGGGCGCCGCGGCGGGCGAGGCCGGCGACCCCGGCCGCCAGTGCCAGGGTGATGGTGGGCAGCAGGCCCTCCGGGACGTTCGCGACGATGAGGCCGATGGTGAACCGGGCGGCGTCGGCGAGCGGCAGGCCGGCGGCGAGCCACCCCACCGGCAGGAACGCCAGCCCGGCCCCCACGGCGACGATCGCGATGAGCCATGCCACGCGGCGCACCTCGGCCTCCAGGGGGCTGGGACCCGCCTGCACCCCCTCCGACAGCGCCGCGATGCGGCCCAGCTCGGTCTGCATGCCGGTGGCCACGACGAGGCCGCGGCCCTCGCCGCCCACGCAGCTGCTGCCGCTGAACACCATCTCGCGTGCCTCCAGCAGGGGGCCCTCGGTGTCCGCGAGGTCCGCGGAGCGCAGCACCGCCTGCGACTCGCCGGTGAGCGGCGACATGTCGATGTCGAGGGCGCCGTCGAGCAGGCGCAGGTCGGCGGGGATGCGGTCGCCCTCCTCGATGAGCACCACGTCGCCCGGCACCAGGACGGCGCCGTCGGCGTCGCACCGCACGCCGTCCCGCAACACCCGGACGCGCTGGGGCAGGTATCGGCGCAGGGCCTCCACCGCGCGCGCGGCCTGCCGTTCCTGCGCGAACGCGAACACCGCGTTCATGAGGATCACGACCACGATCGCGGCGCCCAGCACCGGGGATCCGCTCGCCACCGCGAGCACCGCGGCGACCCACAGCAGGCCGGCGAGCGGGTGCAGGAGCTGTGCTGCGAGCAGGCCGGGCCAGCCGGGGCCGCCGCGTCGCACCAGGGTGTTCGGCCCGTAGGAGACGAGGCGTCGCGCGGCCTCACGGGCGGTGAGGCCGTCCGGCGTGCTCCGCAGGTCGCGGAGGAGGCGCGCCACCGGCTCCCGCGGGTCGCCCGCGGTGCCGGTCCGGTCCCGCTGGTCCATCCCCGTCAGTCCCCCTGCGGGGCGGGGTTCATCCCACCCAGATCTCCGGGACCTCGGCGTCCGGGGTCCGCAGCTCGCCGGGGTCGGCGAGCACGGCGGCCACGGCGATGCCGAAGCGGTGCGCCTGCCGCGGCCCGTCGGCGGTGACCATCCTGCCGTCCACCACCAGGTGCATCGGCGAGGCGAGCGCCCCGGCGGCGGCGATGCGGTTCCGCTCCCGGTGCCACACCGTCGCCTCACGGCCGTTCAGCAGTCCGGCGCCGGCCAGCACCACCGGCCCGGTGCAGATCGCCCCGAGGACCCTGCCGTGCTCGCTGGCCTCGCGGGCCACCCGGATCGCGTCGGGGTCGTCCCACAGCACCTGCATGCCGGGCCCGCCCGCGAACACGACCCCGTCCCATGCGTCGCCGTGGACCTCGGCGAGGCGGTGTCCCACCTCGACCGCCGCCCCGCGCACGCCGGTCGCACGGCCGGTGCGGGTGCTCGCCAGCTGCACCTCGTGGCCGAGCTCGGTGAGCACCTCCCGCGTCTCGGTCACCTCCTCGTCCCGGAACCGCTCCGGGGCGACGACCATCAGCACGTTGCCCATGGGTCCCTCCCCTCACGTCGGCGCACCGCCATCAGCGTCCCGCGCCGGGGGCGCCGGCGGATCGGTGGCCGCCCCCTGCCCGCTCAGGTGCCGCCCTCACATCGGCCGCGCGGTGCTCAGCGGCCCGGCCTCCGCGGCCGATGATGTGTGCAGGCGGCCGTCACGCGGCCGCGGCAGGACGCCACCCCCGCGCAGGGAGCCGCGCATGGATCCGCACGACCTGGAGCTCGCCCGCATCGGCGCGCAGCTCGGCATGTTCACCGACCTGGTCCAGAAGATGGTGGACGACACGCTGGACCTGCTGAACACCCTGGGCGGCCTCCCGGAGCTGCCATCCGACGACGAGTCCGCCAGGTCGGAGGCCACGGCGCACCTGTACCAGCTGCTGACGGCGCTGGCACCGCTGTTCGGTGAGCTGCGGGTGGTGCAGGAGCGGCTGGAGGAGGCCGAGCAGTTCCGCGGCGCATGACGCGGCGGTGACGACGCGGGGCGGGGTGGGCCGTCATCGCCGCGATGATGCCGCGTCCTCGCCCCCGCGTCCCGGCCGCCCCGCGTGACACCGGGCGCCCCCGCGTCATGTGGTGGTGATGCCCCCGACGCCCGAGCGGCGGTTCGACGACCTGTACGCGTCCGTGGGTCGGTCACGGAGGCTCGACGGCGACCCCCGGGCCTGCGTGGACGCGCTCATGGATGCCCCGCCCTGGCCGCGATCAGTGCGCGGCGGCGCCCCGGCGCGGCACCAGGTGCATCGCGGTCACCGCCAGCGCGCCCACCGCGACGCCCAGCAGCCCGGACAGGCCCGTGTTGACGAGCCAGGCGACGAGGCCCTCCAGCACCCCCAGGGCCTCCGCCGCCCCCTCCTCCGCGCGGTGCACCAGGTGGTACGGCCCGCTCCAGCCGACATCGTCGAGGCCGGCCAGCAGGATGTGCCCGCCCACCCACAGCATCGCCGCGATGCCCACGGTCGAGAGCAGCGCCAGCAGGCGCGGCATGCCCCGCACCAGCCCCCGGCCGATCCGCGGTGCCAGGCCCCCGCGGCGCTCGGCGAGACGCAGCCCCACGTCGTCCATCTTCACGATGAGCGCGACCGCCCCGTACACCAGCGCGGTGATCGCGAACGCGACGACGATGAGGATCATGAGGCGGCTGAGGAACGGCTCGGAGGCCACCTCGTTCAGGGAGATCACCATGATCTCCGCCGACAGGATGAAGTCGGTCCTGATGGCGCCCGCCACCAGGGTGGCCTCCTGGTCGGTGCCGGCGTCCGGCGTGGCGTCGTCGCCCTCCGGGTGGTGGCCGGAGACCTTCTCCCAGATCTTCTCGGCGCCCTCGAAGCACAGGTAGACGCCGCCGACCATGAGCAGCGGGGTGAGGAGCCAATCCGCGAACTGGCTCAGCAGCATCGCCGCGGGAAGGATGAACAGCAGCTTGTTCCGCAGCGAGCCGAGGGCGATGCGCTTGATGACCGGCAGCTCCCGGTCGGCCGTGAAGCCCTGGACGTAGCGCGGGGTGACGGCCGTGTCGTCCACCACCACGCCGGCGGCCTTCACGCTCGCGCGGCCGGCGGCGGCGCCGACGTCGTCCACGGAGGCCGCGGCGAGCTTCGCCAGCGCCGCGACGTCGTCGAGCAGCGCGACGAGGCCGCCGCTCACCGGCGCCCTACCGGGGCGGCCGCCGGGCGGGTCACGGCGAGGGGACGGCGCAGCACGCCCGGAGCGTACAAGCGATCGCCACGGCCCAGGAGGGGACGGGGCGGCCCGCGCCGGGACCATCGAAGCGGACGGCCGTCGACCGGTGCTGGCCGACGGCCCCCCGGTGACCGAGCCGGCCGGCGCGAACCCCGGCACGAAGGACCCCACGGACCTCCTGGTGGTGGCGACCCACGGCGCGGGCTTCGGATTCCCGGCGTGCCTGCGCTCACGGCCGGCCGACCGCACGAACGCCGCGCAGCCGGGGAAGTCCTTCCCGGGCCACACCGGCCCCATGGGCCTCGGCTCCTCCGGGGAGGACCTCCACGTCGGCATGTTCGGGAGGACGGCCGTCGACACGGTCCCCCTCGCCGGGGGTGTCGCCACGCCGTTCCTCACCGGCTTCAAGGGCGGCGTGATCGGCGTGGGCGTCGACGGCACGAACCTCCACGCCGGGGACGCGACCGGCCTGGTGGTCGCCGTCCCGCTCGCCTGACGGCGACCGCCGGTCCCGCGCGGGTCACCCGAACGGGTGAGCGGCGTCCCAGCGCGCCCCCGGGGGTCCGCCCGCGGCGAACCGCCTGCAAATCGGGGTATGCCACCGGCGCCGCACGCCGCGCGGGACACAGGCGCCGGGCCAGGTCGCGTGTTGCCCGGCGCGGGGGTGCGGGCGGACGCTCACTTCACCCGGCGGCGGCCGGTCCGCCGTCCGCGTCATCCAGCACCGAGGGGAACACGATGGCCGAAACCATGCGGGCCGCGGTCTTCCGCGGACACGAGGACATCCACATCGAGGAGGTCGCCAAGCCCGCCTGCGGGCCCACCGACGCGATCGTCCGGGTCACCACCACCACCATCTGCGGCACCGACAGCCACATCTGGCGCGAGGAGTACCCGGTGGCGAACGGCCGGGTGGTGGGCCATGAACCGGTGGGCGTGGTCGAGGCGGTCGGCGAGGCCGTGATGGGGTACGAGGTGGGCGACCGCGTCGTGGTTGGCGCCATCACCCCCTGCGGCGCCTGCTACTTCTGCCAGCACGGGGACTTCTCCCAGTGCGCCGGGTACGAGGACACCTGGGGGATCATCGGCGGCTGGCGGCTCGGCAACTCCATGGACGGGGTGCAGGCCGAGTTCTTCCGGGTGCCGTACGCGCAGGCGAACCTCGCGAAGATCCCCGACGGGCTCTCCGACGAGGAGGTCATGTTCGTCACCGACATCGCGTCCACCGGCATCGCCGCCGCAGAGACCGCGAACGTGGCGATCGGCGACTCGGTGGTGGTGTACGCCCAGGGGCCCATCGGGCTGTCGGCGACGGCCGGGGCGCGGCTCATGGGCGCGGCCCTGGTGATCGCCGTGGACTCGAACCCGGTGCGCCTCGAGATGGCGAAGAAGATGGGCGCGGACGTGGTCGTGAACTTCCGGGAGGAGGACCCCGTCGCGAAGGTGAAGGCCCTCACCGACGGCCGCGGCGCGGACGTCGCCATCGAGGCCCTCGGCCTGCAGGAGACCTTCGAGAACTGTCTGAAGTCCGTGCGTCCCGCCGGCGTGGTGTCGTCGCTGGGCGTGTACGGCGACAAGGTGACGGTGCCGCTGGAGGGCTTCATCTACGGCATCGGCGACATCGACATCCGCTCGACGCTCTGCCCGGGCGGCAAGGAGCGCATGCGCGCGCTCATGAGCATGGTGCAGTCCGGGCGCCTGGACCTGGGCCAGCTCGTCACCCACCGGTTCAAGCTCGACCAGATCGAGGACGCCTACCCGTTGTTCTCCAACCAGGAGGACGGGGTGCTGAAGGTCGCGATCACCACGGACTGACGGTGCCCTCCTACGACCTCCACTGCGACGGCTGCGGGCTGGACTTCGAGGTGTTCCGGCAGCGGTTCCTGCGTGACCACGACCGCGTGTGCCCCGGATGCGGCGCACCCGGCGTGTCCCAGGTGCTGACCGCGTTCATCACGTCCCGGCCCGCGCGGGACAACCCGGACCCGACGGTCACCGGATACGCGCGGCACACCTGCCACGCCGGGTGCGCGCACGCCCGCCGGGCCCCGAACGGGGAGATCATCCCACCGTAGGCGCGTCCCCGCTCCACCGCCCGTCCGGGGGCGGTGGAGCGGACGCCGTCTCACGCCGCCTGGGGGAGCTCCAGGAGCGGGACCACGCCGGCGAGCGGCATGGGCCTGCCGAGGTGGTAGCCCTGGGCGAGATGGCATCCGGTGTCGGCGAGCAGGTCCAGGCACTCGGCGGTCTCGACGCCCTCCACGATCACCTGGAGCCCGATGCCGAGGACCAGGTCGATCATGCGGTGCAGCAGGATGCGGTCGGTGTCGGAGTCGCGTGCCCCGTACAGGAAGGACCGGTCGATCTTGACGCCGTCGACGGGCAGGCTGCGAAGGCGGCTGAAGCTGGAGTGGCCCGTGCCGAAGTCGTCGATCCAGGTCCGCACCCCCAGCCGGCGGATCCCCTCGAGCACGTCCATGGCCGCGGTCTGGTCGTCCATGACCGTGGATTCGGTGATCTCCAGCACCAGGCGGTGCGGGGCGACGCCGCTGTCGGCGACCGCCGCGGCCAGCCACCCGAGCAGGTCCTGCTCGTAGAGGTTGCGGACCGACAGGTTCACGGAGACGTCCATGTGGCCGGGCATCCCGGTGAGGTCGGCGAGGGCCTGCCGGATGACCCAGCGGGTGAGGGTCCCGATCTGGTTCGAGACCTCGGCGATCTCGATGAAGGTCTCGGGCGGGATGTTCCCGAGGCGCGGGTGCTTCCAGCGCGCGAGGACCTCGGTGCCCATGATCCGGCCGGTCGCCACCTCCACCAGGGGCTGATGATGCAAGGTGAGCGCCTCGCCGGCCAGGGCGTGCTCGAGGTCGGCGACCAGGGCCAGACGCTCATGGCCGAACGGGTCGGCGTCCGCGTCGTAGACCTCGACGCGTGAGCGGCGCCGCTTGGCGCGGTACATGGCGACGTCGGCGCGCCGCATGAGCTCGCCGGTGTCCGTCGCGTCATCCGGGTAGGTCGCGATGCCGACCGATGAGCGGACGCGCAGCGCGAGGCCGTCCTCCACGACGGGCGCGGCGATGGCGGTGACCAGGCGCGTGCCGAATGCCCGGGCCTCGGCGCCCCCGGCACCGGGCAGCAGCAGGGCGAACTCGTCGCCGCCGAGGCGCGCGCTCATCGCCCCGGCGGGGGCGCTCGCCTGGATGCGCGTGCCGATCTGGCGCAGCAACTGGTCCCCGGTCTCATGACCGAGGCTGTCGTTGACCTCCTTGAAGTCATCGAGGTCGATCAGCAGGAGCGCCGCCGGGGTGCCGGCCTCCAGGTGCGACGTGACGGCCTCGCGCAGCGCCCGCCGGTTCGGCAGCCCGGTGAGCTCGTCCTGGCGGGCCTGCGCGTGCACGAGGCGGGTGTGCTCGACCCGCTCGGTGATGTCCAGGAAGTCCACGCTGCAGGTCGTCTCGCTGAGGACCCGGGCGTGGGCCTCGTAGATGCGGCCGTCGGCGCCGGCGATCTCGATGGTCTGCGCGGTGGGCATGTCGTGGGACAGGGCGGTCAGCAGGTCAGCGATCGCCGGGAACTCCCCGGCCAGATCGTGCAGGGGGGTGCCGACCAGCTCGCGGGCCGCGCCGACCACCGTCCGGCAGGCCGTGTTGGCGGCATCGATCACGGGCGCCTCCCCGTTGCAGCGCACGAGCATCTGCCCGATCGGGGAGGACGCGACCAGGTTGCCGAACATCAGGGCCTCGCGCTCGGCCTCCAGCTGGTCGGTGCGGTCGATGAGGACCCCGGCGTGGAAGGCGTGGCGCCCGGCGCGGTCACGCACCGAGGTGGTGCGGCTCTCCATCCACCGCCAGCCGCCGTCCAGGTGCCGCAGCCGCCAGGTGCGCACCGAGTCCTCGTCGCCCGCCAGGAGCGCGTGGACGTGCGGCAGGTCGTCGGGGTGGGCGATGGACTCCAGGAACCCGGGCCGGTCCCAGGAGCGCAGGGGATGCCCCAGGATGCGTTCGGCGGCCGGGGAGACCTTGAGCGCGCCCTCCCGGCCCGGGATCTGCTCCCACAGCACGGCGTCCAGGCTGTTGGCGACCATCCGCTCCCGGTCGGCGGTGCGCCGCGCCCCCATGTTGAGCCGCACGGCCCGGAGCATGAGCATCGCCCCGAGCACGCAGAAGCCGGCGACCATGGCGATCTGCGGCGGCTGCGGCGCGCGGGCCCACGCGACGAGCACCGCGACGACCGCGCACGCGTAGACGAGTGCCGCGCGTCCCGGCCGGAACGTGGCGGCCCACACCAGGGCGCTGGTCGCCATGATCACCACGGCCGTCGCGGGCATCCCCGCGGCGGCGAATCCGACGAGCACCAGGGCGTCGGCGATGATGATCGCCACCGCGCGTGAGCGATCCCGCGTGTACGCCCACTGGGCGCCGATCCCGAGCGCCAGGGCGCACCCCACCAGGATGGTCGGCGTGGCCGGGCCCGCGGCGAGCATCAGGATCACCAGGTACACGATGCTGAACGCGTGCCGTGCCGCCCACAGGATCGAGCACAGCTCCATCTGGCGGTGCTCGTCGTCGTGGGTCGCGCTGAACCGGTCCCGGCGCAGGGGCTCCACGAACGCCCGCCAGGCGTCCTGCACCTTCGCGAAACCGTCGAATCCACTCATCCGGTTCGATATCGACCCGCCGGCTCGGAGCCTTGACGTCTCCGGGGGCGGCGCGGCCCAGGCCCGGCACCGCGCCGGCGGCTCGGGGGGTCCGCGAGCCCGTCGCGGTCCACCATCCGACGCCGGCGCGGTCGGCCCTCAACATGGGCTGCGTGCGGCGCGGCCTACGCGGTGCCCGCGCCGACGAGCATCTCGCACGGCCCCGTGAAGGCGCCGTCGGTCTCGAACTGCCGCAGGGCCTCCTCGATCTCCGTCCAGACCTCCGCGCGCCGCGTCTCGGTGAGCCCCGCCATCATCTGGTGGAGCGCCCCGAACGACTCCCGCTCGAATCGCACGCACTCGGCGGCGCTCGGGAGCCGCACGGGCGACGGCACCCTGCGGACCTGGATGTCGCGCAGGCCGGCCCCGGTGAGCAGGGCCTCCAGGGCGCCGTCCGCGCCGAGGGAGACGGGGCCGGGCTGCCCGGGCAGCGGCGGCGGGAGCTCCGCGCGCTCACGGATGATCTTCACGGGGATCGCGAAGAACGGGTTGCGGTCGGGGGTCGAGTAGACGACCGCCGCGACCCGCCCGCCGGGCCTGAGGGCGCGGCGCATCCCCGCGGCCGCGCGCGCCTGATCGGGGAAGTAGATGAGCCCGACGCGACTGATCGCGGCGTCGAACGACGCCCGGGGGATCTCGTGAAGCGCCTCGCCGTCGAGCTCCCGGACCTCGAGGTTCGTCAGCCCGGCCGCCGCGGCGTCTGCCGCCGCGCGTTCCAGCAGCGCCGGGGCGAGGTCGGTGGCCAGGACGCTGCCGCCGGGAAGCGCGCGCCGTGCCGCCCGGATCGACTGCTCGCCGGCGCCGGCCGCGACGTCCAGCACATGGGAGCCGGGGCCGATCGATGCCAGGTCGAACATCGCCTCGGTCGCGTCGCCGAGCCAGGTCCCCACAAACGGGCCCCAGCGGTGCCAGGCCTCGGCCGCGGCCTGCCATTGCGCGCGGGTCGTCGCCTTGAACGCGGCGGCGTCGAAGGCCGGTGTGGTCGTGATGCTCATGATCGGACCTCGTGGTGTCGTGGGTCGTGACACGACGAGGGTTCCGCCCGCCGGGGCACCCGCTCAAGTCCAGATTCTGAACTGGCGAGCGTCCCGCGGACCGGGGTACCGTGAGGTGATGATCGACTACGGGCAGTTCTGCACCGTCGCGCGGGGGGCCGAGGTCATCGGGCAGCGGTGGACGCCGCTGGTGGTGCGCGAGCTGCTGTGCGGGAGCACGCGGTTCAACGACATCCACCGGGGTGTCCCGCGCATCTCCCGGTCGCTGCTGGCGGAACGGCTCCGCACCCTCGAGGAGGTCGGCGTCGTGCGGCGCGTGACGACCGGGCAGGCCGTCGAGTACCGGTTGACCGCCGCCGGTGAGGAGCTGCGCCCGATCGTGATGGCGCTGGGACACTGGGGCGCGCGCTGGATCGGCGGCCGCCTGAAGCGCGGTCAGCTGGACGCGGGGTTCCTGATGTGGGACATCCGCCGTTTCATGAACGCGGGCGAGTGCCCGGAGGGGCGCTGCATCGTCATCCACTTCCGGCTCACGGACGCGCCGGCGGGTGAGCGGCTGTGGTGGCTGGTGGTCAGCGGTGGCGAGGTCGACCTGTGCCGGGAGGACCCCGGCCAGGAGGTCACGCTCATCGTCGAGTCGACGGTGCGGACCCTGACGGAGGTGTGGACGGGGGACCGCCGGCATGAGGACGCGGTGAAGGCCCGCGCGATCCGGGTCGTCGGGGTGCCACCGGACGCCGAGGCGCTGTGGCGCTGGCTCGGCCGCAGCGCGTTCGCGGAGACCCGCGAGCGCCGCCCGCGAGCCGGCGCGCGGGCCCGCACCGCCGGGTCGGCGCGAGCCGACGGCGATCCAACGGGCGGGCGGCCCCTGGTGCGCGGGGCCGGCCGGCGCGGCTGAGCACCCGCCCGGCGGCGCCGGGAACGCCCGCGGCCCGTGTCCGAGGGCTCGACCCCCGAACCTCGGCGGTGCTCGCCGGAGGGACACAAAGGTGGCCGCCGTTCGTTGATGAAGTGATGTGCACGATGACCGCGTCCTCGGAACATGAGCTGGTGGGGCGTGCCCGGCGAGGTGATGCCCACGCGGTGGCGGAGCTGTTCGACGCGCACTGGCATGGCGCGTGGCGTGTGGCGGTGGGTGTCTCCGGCGACCCGACGGCCGCCGAGGACATCGCCCAGGAGGCCTTCATCCGGGCCATCCGGGGCCTGCGGGGATTCGATGGACGACGACCGTTCGCGGTGTGGCTGCATCGGATCGTGGTGAACACCGCGATCGACCTCATGCGGCGGGAACGGCGCCGGCCGGACGTGTCCCAGCCGCTCGCCGCCGGGGACGGTCCGGCCGCGTCGGACGGGGGCGTTCCGGAGCTGCACGCCGCGTTGCTGGCCCTCAGCGACGAGCAGCGCGCCGTGGTGTTCCTGCATTTCTGGGTGGGACACACCGTGGATGAGGTGGCGGTCGTGCTCGGCGTCGCGCGCGGCACGGTCCGGTCGCGCCTGGCACGCGCGATGACCGCGTTGCGCGCCCACCCCGACCTCCAGGCGATCGCGAGGGTGACCGATGTCTGAACCGCACACCGCGGACGAACGCGCCCGCATCGTCGCGGCGCTCTCCTCGCTGCGTCCGGATCCCGCCGCGACCGACCGGGCCCGGGCCGCGATCATCGGCGTGGCCGCCACCCCGGGTGGCCGCGGACCGCTGCGGTGGATTCGCCCGACGCTTCGGTTCGCGCTACCCGCCACCGGGATCGCGGCGATCGGGACCGTGCTGGTCCTGTCCCTTCCCCGTGGGGATGAGGATCGTGCCGCGGTGGCGCCCGGTCCGCAGACCGAGAGCTGCGTCGTGCAGCGCGGCCAGACCATCCGGATCCTTCCGCTCCAAGCGGCCGTGGCGATGCGGGATGGGACGGCCACGGTGGCATGGAACGCCTTCGACCGCACCATCCGCGTGGGCGACGCCGTTCCCGCCGCGCCGTTCGCATCCACCCGCCTCAGCGGGCCGGACGTGTTCGGCTGGACCGGTCCCGCGTTCGCGCAGAACGAACGTGGTGACGGCCTGGCCGCGTGGATCGAGGGGGGACGGGTGGTCGCCGCCCATCGCGCCGCCGGGGGGGACTGGAGCGACCCGGAGGTCCTCGGACCGGCCAAGCAGGGACGTCGGCTGTTCGACGGGCCCGCGGCCGCCGTGGCGCCCGACGGCACCGCCACGGTGGCCTGGCCATCCGGCGCCGGGCTGCGGGCGGCCCGTCGTGCGCCCGACGGCACCTGGAGCCGCGCTGCGACGCCGGGGACCCCGCTCCAGGACCAGGAGGATCCGTCCGGCGCCTCCGAGGCGGCGATCGCCGTGGATGATGACGGTGACGTCGCGGCCGTGTGGATGATGGGCGGCGAGGGTATCGGCGCCGCAACGTGGCCGGCGAATGGGACCGGGTGGACCGCGACCCAGAAGGTGCTGAACACCGTCACCGGCCCGGTGGCCATGTACGGCAACCCCCGGGTCGTCGCCTCCGGGCGCGGATTCGTGCTGAGTATGCTGGTGGGCCGGGCCACCCGCATCCGCAGCGGGAGGATCCTGGGTCGGGACGACATGGTCGTCGCGACCCGGCTCCCGTCGGGTGCCTCCCGGTGGAGTCGTGCACTGCGACTGAGTCCCCGGGGCGAGGTCCCCGCGCAGAACACCGGCGTCGCGGGATCCGACGGGGAGGTCGCGGTCGCCTGGATCGCCGCCGCGGCACCCGGCACCCCCGAGTACCGCAGGCCCGGGTTCCCACCGCGCATCCTGCGCGTCGCCCTGACCCGGGACGGGCGGTTCCCCACCGGACTCGACCGGACCGCACCGGCGACGCTGCTGGTACCGGGCGCCAGGGGCACCATCAGCAGTCCCGCCCTGGCACTCGGCGACGACGGCGACCTCACCGTCGCGTGGACCGACGGGGCGAACCAGAACTCCGGGCGGAACTCCAGCGTGAGGGTGATCACGTACGCGCCCGGGGCGGGATGGTCCGGCGGGCGCCGCATCTCGGAGCGCGGCACCGGGCCGCTCACCCCGGCCCTCACCCGGGACGAGGCCGGGAACACCGCCGCGGCATGGATGCGATGCGCCGGAGGCCGCGACCTGATCCTGCGGGTCGCGACCCGCCCGGCGGGAGCGGCCTGGGGTGCCGCCACGCGGGTGCGGTAGCGGGAGCGACCGCCTCCGCATGCGGGGGCCTCACGCGTCCCGAGGGTCCCGCCGGTGACGATGTGGGTGATGGCCGGGACGCGGTCGATGCTCTGGTGCGTCTATGAACCAGTGGACATGACCGCACGCACCACCGAACAGCTGGTGACCGCCGCGACCGGCGGTGACCGGACCGCCCGGGAGGAGTTGTTCCGCCGGTTCTGGCCGGTGGCGTGGCGCCGGGCGTTCACGGTGGTGGGCGTCCGGGCCGCCGCGGACGACATCGCCCAGGACGCGCTGATCACCGGGATCGACCGCCTGGGGGATCTCGAGCATCCGGAGCGGTTCGCGGGGTGGCTGGACCGGGTGGTGGTGAACCGGTGCGTGGATTGGCTGCGCCGCGAGTCGCGGCTGGTCGGCCTGGACACCCAGCGTGCGGAGACCGTGGACTGGACCGGTGGCGCCGCGGCCGACCGGGACCTGCGGCGCGCCGTGGCGGGCCTCGACCCGGATCGCCGCGTGGTGGTCGCGCTGCGGTATTGGCTGGATCTGACCCCCACCGAGATCGCCGAGGTGCTGGGGGTTCCGGTGGGGACGGTCAACTCGCGCCTCGCCCGGGCGCTCTCTGATCTGCGGGTGACGCTTGGAGCGGCTGATGGCGGCTGACCTCGAGACCCGGCTGCGGCTCGCCCGGCCGGCAGACGGCGAACCGACGGCGGAGGCGACCGCCCGGGCGTTGCGGGCGTTCTCGCGCAGGCGGCGTGGCCGGGGTCGTTCGGCGGTCGCGTGGGTGACCCGCACCCCGCGGGGACGGTTGCTGGGCGTCGCGGTGCTGCTGGCCGCCGGCGGAACCGGCGTCGCGGCGACGTTGCTCCCGGGCGGGGGCGGGCGGGCGACGCCCGTGAGCCGAGGGGCGATCACCGCGGAGTGGGGGCCCGCGTTTGCGGTGGCGCCCGTGTTCCCGCGCGGGCAGATCCCGAAGCCGGTGGCCGGGATGGACCCCTCGGGGGCGGTGCTGGTCGCATGGAGCCGGGGTCGGCGCATCGAGGTGCGTCGCCGGCCACCGGATGGCCCGTGGGGGCCGACGACACGGCTCTCGGGGATCGGGGTCGGGACGGCGCGTCCGGAGGTCGCGTTCGCCGACGGCGGGCGGGCCGCGGTGGTGGTGTGGCGCGAGCGGATGGGCGGCCGCGTGATCCGCCGGGTGCTGCGGCTGCCCGACGGGTCCGTCGCGGGGGTGATCCAGCGCAGGGTCGGGACACGGTACGTCGTGGTCGCCCGGCGCTGGAGCGCGACCGGCGGGTGGGGTCCGCGCGTGCAGGTCAGCCCGGATTCCTCCGGGAACCGGAGGGACATGTCGGATCTCGCGGTGCTGGGGCGCCCGAACGGGGCGTTCCTGATCGCCTGGCCCCACGCGGGCCGCATCCAGACCCGCACGCTGCGGGCCGACGGAGGGCTCGGCGACCCGCAGGAGGTCACCCCGCCACGGGCGGGTGAGGTGTCGGAGCCGGTGCTGGCGGACCGCGGCGGGACCCCGTTGGTGGTCTTCGCCCACCGGGAGCGGCCGGTGTGGTCGCACGACGGGGCGGTGATGGCGTCCGCGGCCGACGGCCCGGGATGGGAACCGCCCGTGCGGCTCGGAACGGGACTGGCCCTCAACGAGCGGCCGGTGGTCGCCGCGCGCGGGTCGCGGATCCTGGTGGCCTGGACCAGCCGGAGCACCGGCACGCCCATGGGGATCGTGGTGTCCGAGCATGCCGGCGGAACGTGGAGTCCCCAGGTCCGCATCTCGAGTCCACGACGTGAGGCGTACTCCCCGGGTGCCGGCTTCGACCGTGCCGGCACCGCGGTGGCGTCGTGGTCCGTCGGGGCGGCGACGCAGGTCAGCACCCGCGCGCCCGGTGGGGCCTGGACGGCGCCGGCCGGGGTCAGCCGCGCCGGCCTCACCGGCGCGTACTCCCCGGAGGCAAACCCGGTCGCGTCAACCGGGGACGGGGACCTGGTGCTGGCGCTGGGTACCCGCGGCGGCCTCCGCGTCGCCGACTGGCGCGGCGGGCGGCTGGGCGGGCCGGTGACGGCAGCCGGCTCGACGGGCTGGCAGTTCGGCTACAGCGGGATCGCGGCGGCCCCCACGGGGTCCGCGGCCCTGCTGATGACCACCTTCAGCGAGGACGGGGCCGGGATCTCGGTCACGATCCGTGAGCCGGCCGGCCTCGGCCGCGACAAGGAGGCAGGATGACCACCCCCCGCCGGTCCCTTCTGTGCATCGCGACGCTGGCCCTTGCGGGCGTGGCGGGCTGCGGCGGCACGGACGCCCCCGCCCAGCAGGCGACCCCGTCCGCATGGCGGACGCCGGAGCTGCAGCCGCCGACCACGCCACCCGCCGCCGCGAGGATCGCCGGCCTGCCCGGCGGCCGGGTGGTCGCCGTCTGGGCGACCCGGCCCGGCGGCACACCATCCCGGCTCCTCAGTGCCATCCGTGAAGCGGACGGCACCTGGGGTGCGCCGCGCCAGGTCGCGCCCCGGGAGCCGGTCCCGCGCACCGGGGTCCGCGTCACCGCGAACCGCCGGGGCCAGGCGATCGCCTCATGGGCGCTGTGGGACCGTCCCTCCGGCGCGGTGTTCGCCTTCACCCAGACCGCGACCATGGCAGCGGACGGCACCTGGGGACCGACCCAGACCCTGTCCCGCGGCACCAACGGCCTGGCGGAGACGGGCGTCGCGCACCTGGATGACGGCACCGCCATGGTGGTGTGGTCCGGAAGCGAACGCCGCGACGGCTCCTACCACCCGGGTTCCAAGGCGGCGCTGCGGGTCCGGGGACGCTGGCAGGCCGGCCGGGTGATCGGCGACGGGCAGCGGTACCAGCTGGCCGCGGCGGCGGTCCCGTCGACCCGGTCGATCGTGACCACCTGGGAGCGCTTCGACGGGAACACCAAGCGCCGGCTCATGTCCCAGACCTGGCGGTCCCGTGGCGGCTGGACCCCGCCGCGGGCGGTCTCCGGGCCGTCGGACCGGCCCCAGGAGATGACCACCGCGGCGAACCCGGCCGGCTGGATCATCGCCGCCTGGGGTGGCGGCGGGCGCGGCCTGCACATCGCCCACCGGTCGCCGACCGGCGGCTGGGGGACGCCCCGGACCCTGCTGTCCTCCGGCTACCTGCAGGGACTCACCGCCAGCCTCGGTGACGACGGGACCGCGGTGATCACCGCGACCATATGGCGGGGCGCCACCCGACCGGTCCGCCTGGAGGCCTGGACCGTCACGGCCAACGGCGCACCCAGTCGCACCGTGCTGTCACGCACCCGCATCGGCACGGGGCCCGGCAACCGGCCGTCGCTGCCCTCCTACTCCAGCGCCGTGAACCTGACGGCCGGCGGCGGTGCAGCGGTCGCCTGGGCCGGGCCGACCCAGCCGCAGGACCGCTCCACCCCCGTGATCACCGTGACTCCGCTCGATGGCTCGGCACCCACCACCGTCCCGACGACCGGAGACGGCGTGGTCGGCGCGATCCGGCTCACGGGGACCCGGGACGGCGCGGAACTCCTGGAATGGGAGGTCCAAGTCCTCACCGGGAACCGAACGGAGACCTATCGCGCGTCCCGTCCCTGAGGGACGGCGACTCGGCGATGACGGCCCCGGGCGATCGGCGCGCCTGCGGCACCGTGGAGATGGGGGTGCGGTCGCCGGTCCCATCCCGGCCACGCGTGGGTCGTGGTCACCGGGTCGCCGCAGGAAGACCCGGGGCACGGCGGCCCCGGGTGGGTTGCACCCGGTATCGGGGAGTCACCCGGCTGAAGCAACGAGGCGGCCCGCTGGACGGCGACCGGCCGGGGAGATCGACGGGCTCGTGCTGACACCGTGCCGGCACCCCGGCACCCGCGTGGGCCCACGAACCCGTCCCAGAACGACGAGAACCCCTCTCTCAAGGGGTTCTCGAAGCACGCGAGGCAGGACACCGGGCTGCGGCGGCGCCCCGGCGTGACGACCGGGCCGGTGGCCGGCCCTACGACCTGACCTTCACGGTGGCCCCGGAGGTCACCACGGTCCTGGCGAACCCGGACCGGGTCGCGGTGATCCGCACGGAGATCCGCTTGCCCCGCTGCTTGGCGGTGATCACGAGGATCCGCTTGGTGGCCCTCCTGATCGCCTTGCCGTTGGCGAGCCACTGGTACCGCACCGTGACCCTGGACTGGGCGAACCGCGGCGCCTTCGCGGTGAGCCTGGCGCCCACCCTCGCCCGGCCGGCGATCGCCGGACGCCGGGTCACCGTGAGCCGCTTGGCGGAGGTGCCGGTCCTGGTGACCACGACCGGCGCGGTGGTCGCCGTGGCCGGCGGCGCGCCCAATCCGGAGGCGGTCACGGCCGCGTGGATCCGCGCGCCCAGGTGGGCGTCGGTGAGCGTCAGCGTCGTGCCGGTGGCGTTGCCGATCGCCGTGCCGTCGCGGAACCACCGGTAGGTGTAGCGCTGCGATGAGTGGGTCCACGTGCCCTGGGTGACGGTCAGCACCTTCCCGGGCGCGGCCGTGCCGGTGAGCCTGGGCGCGACGGTGGCGGCGCGCACCGGGTCGGGAGCCGTGAGGTCGACGACGGTCAGCCGGCGCCTGGTGGACGTCGTGTCGCCCGGGAACCGGGAGCTGAACACCAGCCGGTTGCCCACCGCCCCCGCAGGGCCCGTGAGCGGCTCACCGGTGCCGGGAGCCGTGTCGTACGCACCCGCCGACAGCGGGAACGTGCCCGCCGCCGTGCCGTCGCTGCGCCACACGAGGTTCCCGTAGGCCGAGCCGGCGCGGTAGTAGAGCCGGTTGCCGACCGCGAGGGGGTGGCCCGGCGCGTAGCCGGCGCCCGGCATCTGCGCGAGCTCCCGCGTCCCGCCACCGGTGCCGTCGGTGCCCCAGAGGCTGCTGGCCGTGAAGAACGACAGCCCCCACCCCACCGAGGTGAGGCCGCTCGGCCCGGAGCCCTGGGCGCCGGGCACGATGTCCTTCACGACCGTGCTGCCGGTGCCGTCGCTGGTCCACAGCTCGTTGCCCGTCGCCGGGTCCTGGACGCCGTAGTAGAGCCTGCCGCCGTGGGCGGTGAACTCCCCGAAGGAGGGTGCGCCCGCACCCGGCGAGTGCTGGTGCACCATGACGGTGCCGGCGGCGGTCCCGTCGGTGCGCCACAGCTCGCGGTTGTCGGCGACGGTGTAGGCCGTGAAGAAGACCAGGTTGCCCGCGGCGGTCAGGTTGAACGGCGCGCCCCCCGTCCCGCCGGGGACGATCTCCTTGACCAGCTCGGTCGTCGTGCCGTCGGTGCGGTAGAGCTCCGGGCCGAGCCCGGCGCCGAGGCCGCTGCCCTGGTTGTTGCTGCCGTAGTAGTAGGCCCAGCCGCCCATCGTGGCGGAGAGGATCGCCGCGTTGGAGTCGGTGGCCACGTTGCCGCTCACGACGCCGCTCGAGGTCGATCCCGACGGGACGGCGTGCATCGCGTGGTATCCGCCGACGCCCCCCGTGTAGCCCACGAACAGCAGCCGGTTGTTGACCGTCCCGAGGATCCCGCCGGCCGTGTGACCGGCGGCCTGGGTGATCTTCACGGGCGCGCCGGAGCCGGTGTACACGTAGACCGAGTCCAGGGGGCCGCTCGGACCGGCGACGTTGAAGAAGAGCCTGCCGTCGGTGACCGTGAGCCGCACCGGGTTGCTGTTGATGCCGGAGGTGCTCATGTCGGCGACCATCGTCGTGCCGCCCGGCGTGCCGTCGGTGCGCCACAGCTCGTTGCCGTTCACCCCGTCGTTCGCGGCGAAGTACAGGTGACCGTCGTAGGCGACCATCTCCTCGCCGGTGGACTGGAACGTCGGCGTGGCCATCGGTGTCGCGACATCGGCGACCGCGGGGACTTGGGCCGCGGCCAGCCCCAGACCCAGGCCGAGCGCGGCCCCGAGGGCCGCGGGCAGACGTCGACGCCGGGAAGAACGCACCATGGAATCCCCCGAACTTGATCCGGCGCCCGCCCCAGGTGGGGCGCCGTATGGCAGCGGACGCTAGGCGATCCGGAGGGACCCGCCAATACGACGAAAGTCGAGTGTCCCCTCCGGATGGGGAACGACGGGATGGCGCCCAGGTCGGGTCGCGATGCTCAAGGATCCGGATGGCACGACCCTCGTGCTCATCGCGGCGCCCGCGCCCACCGGCAACCCGACCTCCGATGCCTCCCACGGTGATCGACAAGGACAGCTCGATCCTCACGGTGGTCAACGAGTTCCACGTGACCCCCGAACAGCGGGCGGAGATCCTCGAGACCTTCCCGCCGCTGATGACCGATGTGGTGCTACG